>CAZRYD010000074.1:2701-21869 GCA_964604225.1 uncultured Caldilineaceae bacterium | reverse complement strand
GCCTCCCACGTTATCATTCGGACGATCGTCAGTGTCGCGGCGATGGTGAGTTTGTTTGGCCTGGCCTTTATGACCCTGATGCCGGCCTGGGCCACAAGCGTTTTAGGTGGCGATGCCACGACCAACGGCTGGCTGCTCGGGGCGCGCGGCGTTGGCGCGTTGACGGGCGCACTGATGATTGCTGCCTTGGGGAACTTTAAGGGCAGGGGCAAGCTGCTGACGCTTGGTTCCTTTGTCTTTCCGGTACTGGTGCTGGTTTTTGCCGGGAGCCGTTGGCTGCCACTGTCGCTGCTGGCGCTGGTCGGGGCCGGCTGGGGCTTTATGATGCTCTTCAATTTGGCCAACAACCTCATCCAAACCCTGGTGCCGGATGAATTGCGCGGGCGGGTGGTCAGCATTTACACTCTGGGCTTTTTTGGCCTGATGCCGCTGGGCGCATTGCTGGCCGGCTGGATCGCCGAGTTGATCGGCGAACCAAATACGGTGGCTCTTAGCGCGTTGATCTCCCTGGGTTTTGCCGCCTGGTTGTGACTGCGCGTGCCCCAGTTGCGGGCGTTGGAATAAAGATGTTGCATGCAACGTCTCTATCTCTTGGCATCTTGCTCAATCATTCCGGCGACTACTTTGCCGGAAAGCATGACCATCGGCACCCCGCCGCCGGGGTGAGTGGTTCCGCCGACGAAATAAAGGCCGCGGGCATCAGTAGTGCGATTGTGAGGGCGGCGAAAGGCGGTAAAAGGATGGTTGGATGAAGCGCCGTAGAGCGCCCCGCGCCAGGCCCCGGTCAAGCGCGCCAAATCCAGTGGGGTCAAAATTTGCTCCGTTTGAATCCGGCTGCGAATATCCAAGCCCAAATTAGCCAGGCGGGTCAAAACGTGATCCCGGTAAGCTGCGGCTTGAGCCAGCCAATCAAAGCGGGTGTCCAACGCAGGCGTGTTGACCAGCACAAACCAGTTTTCACAACCGGCGGGCGCGTGCGTGGGGTCGGATTTGGCCGTGATGGCAACGTAGATGGTGGGATCAGCGGGGGGGACGCCGCGGCGGAAAATGTCATCGAACTCGCAGCGATAGTCGCTGGAGAAGAAGATATTGTGGTGGGCCAATTGGCTGTGTTCGCTGGTCACTCCCAAAAGCAAGATAAAGCCGGAGCCGGATGGCTCGACACGGGTCAGGCGGGCTAAACGCCGGGGCGTGGCGATGTTTGGCGGCAGCAGGTTTTGATAAACGGTCGCCACATCTACGTTGGCCACAATAGTCTCGGCTGGCTCAATGGCGCCGTCGGCCAACAGCACCCCCTGTACACTATTTCCATTTAGAACAATCTGCTGCACCGGGCAGCCAGTGCGGATTTCGACTCCCAACTCTCCCGCCAGACGCGCCAACGCCTGGGCAATAGCATAAATACCTCCCTGCGGATACCAGACGCCGCCGGTCAGCTCGACGTGGGCAATGACGTTGAGCGTGGCCGGGGCTTGATAAGGGCTGCCGCCCACATAGGTGGCGAAGCGTCCCAGCAGTTGGCGCAGGTGCGGTGAGTGGACAAAGCTCCGAATAGCGGTGTCCATGCTGCGCCAGGCGTCCACCCGCAGGGCGTCGGCCGGCGGGACACGGGTAAAACTGCGCCACGAAGGCGGCTCGTCGTAGATAAACACCGGCCCGGTGAGGCGGTGCAGCCGGGCGGCATAGGCCAGGTAGGCCAGATAACCCTCTACATCCCGCTCGTCCAGGGCAGCGATTTGGGCCACCATACGTGCCAGGTCGCGGGTGGCATCCAAGACGACGCCATCGGGGTAAAAGTAACGGGTCAGGGGTTCGACCGGCAGGAGAGTCAGGTAATCTTCCAGGCGGCGGCCCGCTACGGCGAACAACTCCTCCAGCACGTGACGCATGGTGATGACCGAGGGACCGGTGTCCCAGCGGAAGCCGTCCCGCCGGATTTCGCCCATTTTGCCGCCAACGCTATCATTTTGTTCCAGCACCAGCACCTTGCGACCTGCCGCTGCCAAGCGGATAGCTGTACTCAGGCCGCCGATACCGGCGCCGATGATGACGATGGGTTTCATAATTTAATACGTACCACCCTCCCCTTCCACTTCGGTCCACCGTGCCAGTGCCACCAGAGGGCTTGGGCGGCGATGCGAGTCATCAACAGCACGGACACAGGCATAAGCAGCGCATCGACGAGACGTTGGCGCGTGACGGCGGCGGTGAGCATGCGGATGCCGAGGCCCAGGACGATCAAGACCAATGGCCAATAATTAACGGTCAATTGCCAATTGTCAATGAACAAAAACCGTTGACGATTGAGGATTGACACTTGATTATTGATCATTAGAAGCAGCCAGGGGAAGAGGAAAACCAGCCAATGAAAGACTGTGGCCAGAATCAGGAAGAGAACCGACCCGCCGTAGCCCGCCAGGATGTTTTTGGCGTAACCGTCGCGCACCGAGGGCCAATCCTGGTACATGCGACAGGAGATCAGCCCCGCCCCGTCGGCCATACGCAAGCGGAAGCCGTTGGCCTTGATCCGCCGGGCGAAGTTGACATCTTCCAAGATGTTGTCCCGTAAGGCCGCATGCCCGCCGACCTGTTCATAAGCTTTCCGCCGAAAGGCCAGGCATTGCCCGTTGGCAGCGGCTAATGAGGGCCAGGGGGCATGATGTACCAGCAGCACCGGCAAGTAGCCCAGAATCACCAAAGCCATCAGCGGCACAACCAGCCGCTCGCCCCAACTGTTGGTTTGCTGGGTGGGCCAGACGGTCAGCAGGTCGGCCTGAGTCCGACTCATTTCGGCGACCAGGGCTGCCAGGGCAGTCGGCGACCAGTGCACGTCGGCATCGCTGAAGATGAGCCACTCGCCCGTAGCCGCTTGGGTCAGTTGATGGCAGGCCCAATTTTTGCCCAGCCAGCCACGCGGTAAGGAAGCCCCAGCGATCACCCGCAGACGCGGGTCGCCCTGGGCGGCGGCGCGAGCGACGGCAGATGTATCATCGTTGGAGTTGTCGTCCAGAATAATGAGTTCAAAATGGGGATAGGTCTGTACCAGCAGGCTGCCCACCGTCTGGCCGATCACGCCGGCTTCGTTGCGGGCGGGAATTAGGATCGAAATGCGAGGCAATCCAGCCGAGGGGCGAGCTGGTTTGAGGCGTGGAAAGGTCAAGGTATTGACGATGGCGATGACGGCCATGCCGCTCAGGGCCAGGGTAACGAAGACGGCGAAAAAAATCATGGGCAATTTCGTAAGCAGGGAACTCGTCGGAACCGTGGTAAAAGGCCTTCCCTTCAGTTCCGTTGAGTGCCCTTTATTCCATTTAAGGATGTCATTTTGTGACTCAGCCAGGGCCGCAGGCCGGGAAATTGGGTCAGGTCGGCGCGATGTTTCCAGGCCAAGATCAGAGTGTTGCCGGCCCAAATAGCCAGTAAAACCGGTTCAGGCTGAACAAAGAGCAGATAGATCAACAAGCTGAACATGGCTAAAATCACGGCCCAGCCGGCCACGGCGACCGCCGCAAACCAGAGGCCGAGGGCCAGGCCCAGCAGGATGGGCACTGCACCGATGGTCAATCCGGCCCAAATACCAAAGGTGACGGCCACCGCTTTGCCGCCGCGAAAGCGCAGCAGGGGTGAAAAAGCGTGGCCCAGGACCGGGGCCAGGGCTACAGCGACGAGCGGCCAGCCGGCCAGCCCGGCCCAAAAGTAGGCCAGGCCCACCGGAATGGTCCCTTTCAGCACGTCCAGAAGCAGGGCCAGCGCTCCCCAGCCTTTGCCGCCGGAACGCAGCACATTGCTCGCGCCGGGGTTGCCGTCGCCGTAGCGGCGAATATCAGTGTGTAGGGCCAACCGTCCCACCCACACGGAGAAAGGCAATGAGCCGGAGAGAAAGGCGGAGATAAACCAAATGAATGTATCTATCATAATTTCCTGTCCAAAATATTGGGCGTGAGGCGTGAGGCGTGAAACGTGATGGCTTTTAGCAAGAATGACTCCTATCCTTAAACTTCAGGCATTACGTTTTATATAGGTCAAGCAGAGCAAACTTCCCATTCCAATAAACCCAACGATGCCCGGTCCGGGCAGCTCCCAGAAAAAAATCAGGCCGATACTTTCCAGCAGCCATGTGATGGCATAAATCAGCATCAATGGACGGGCAGGCAGCGGGCCGGGGCGCACGAGAGCGGTAATCAGGGCTGAGGCCAACAGCCAGCCCAGAAAGTTGACCCAGGGAATACCAAAATAGCCGCCGGGCTGCGCCCACATCCACAAACCCCAGGCTACCATCTGTGGGTCCAGAAAGAGGTCCCAGGCGGTCAGAGCCAGGGCGCTCCAGCCGATGAAGGCTGGCCTGGAGGCTGAACCGGCCAGGCTCTGAGCGACGGCCCAGGCCGGCGGCAGCATCATCAACCAGGCCAGCGGGATAAGGATAGGCACGCCCCCCACCTGGGGCTGGAGCAAGTCAGTATAATGATAAACGCCAAAGGGATAGCCGGTGGTCGAGCCGACAAATTCGATCAGCCAGGTTGACACTGCGACAATGAGAGCTGTCCAGAGGGTACGGGCCGGCCCCCAGGCGTGATGAAGCACGGTCAACACAACGCCGACCTGTAACAGCGCGCTGAGGGTGATACCCACCGGCAGCACGGCCTCACCGCAGAAATATTTGGCCAGGGGCAGAGCAACCATAGACAGAACCCAGGCGGCCAGCAGGTAGGGCGAGGGCAGGCCAGCCAGCAACTGTTTAGACTGAGCCAGATTGCCGAGATAGAAATATTTGGCGAACAGAGGTTTCTCTGAGTTCACTTCTCACTCCGTTAAGCTGCGAGCAAAGTGCAGCACGGTCTGCTCCAGATGGGGCCAGCCGGGGTCGTCGGGATGAATCATGTAGTGACCAGACGAGACCTCCTCGTAGCGAAGCGGACCGGGCAGGCGCTGCAACAGCCGCCGAGTCAAGTCGGGCCGCACCACCTCATCACCCCAGCCCTGGACAATCAGAGTGGGCAAGGCAGCCCGGGGGGCCAGGCGATAGGCCATCCGCCCGACCGCGTGCAACTCTTCAAAAATGCGGGTTGGAATAGTCAAGTCGCGCAGATTTTGCTGCACCTCGGGATCGTCCAGGTTAATGCCGGGCAACAGATTGGTCAAGCCGTGCCGCACCTGGGGATTGGTAAAGTCGGCCTTTTGCAACGGGCGCATCCGCCGAAAGACCGGCTTGAGCAAAAAGCCGAGCCACTGCTGCCAGGTGGCGCCCAACTGCCAGAAGGGGGCAAGCAAGACCAAAGCCGTTGGGGGCCGGGCAACCACCGCTTGCAAGGCCAGGGCCGCGCCCAATGAGTAGCCAATCAATAAAACCGGATGCGGATCGCGCCACAACTCCGCCAGCGCTGCCTCAACAGCTTCCACCCAGTCGGCGTGACCGTGGTCGAACAGGGTTTCGATCTGCGAGCCGTGGCCGGGCAGCAGCAGGCCATGCACGGTCCAGCCGGCCCCGTGCAACGACTCAGCCAGAGGGCGCATTTCGGCGGGGGTGCCGGGAAAGCCATGCACCAGCAGAGCCTTGGGGGTGCCGCCATTCCAAGTAAAGGCCTGATGCTCAGTTCCCTGAAACAGATTAGCCAGTTTCAAGGTTGCCGTTCCTGGGTCGAAAGGATCAAGGCGTGGTACAGGTCGAACAAGAATAAAAAACCAGCCTGAATGACGATGCCCCAGCCATGCCCGCGCCAGCCACGATCTTTGGTTCCGCGGGTGCGGATCAAGACCAGCCCACCCAGCACGTAGAGGACATCCAGCCCGGCGTTGAGCCACAGCAAACGGCGCAGTTGGCGAGTTTCCTGGGCTAAGATGACAGGCGCTGCGTTGTCCTGCAAAGCAGCCCGACGGCGGCGCATGGACCAACCCCCAAATAACGCAATAACTGCGTCAATCAGGCCCCAGCCAATGGCTTGAATACCGATACCCTGCCAAAACGAGTTACCGCGCAGCAGGCCCAGCCCGGCGATGACGCTGATTCGGCTCCAGGTTAGCAGGCGATTCAGCAGAATTTCCTGAATGTGCCAGATATTGGCAGTGACTTTGTTCATGTTTAGCGGTAATTGGTTAAGTTTTACAATAGCTTATTATACCATTAAGTTGAAATCTGTGCAAATACTGTACAAATTATAGTCAATATAAGATGATATTAAATAAAGAACGAATTTAACCAACCCAGGCCTGCCCAGAGAAGGAGTAGGCGTGTCTCGCCCGCTTGTTGATTTGACCCCTGCCAAAACTTTTGGTCTGACCAAAACACCTCTTTTTTTTCCATATTAACACCAGCATAAACCGGCAATCGTTACTGTTCTTTCGATAATTGCCGGTTAAATCTATCAAAACAGAGCCGTTTTTTCGAGGTGTAAAAGGCTGATTCCCTTGGGATTGTGGCTTGATTCAAGGGTGGTCGGTGCTATAATAGCGCGCTTATTGGTCGTCAAAAATAAAATCCACCTTAAAGGAGAAGCCAAATCAACGCCTATGGCCGAGCATAATAACCTCTATCAAAATGTGGTTTATTATGATCTTATTTTTGAACGGGAGGTGAGCCGGGAGGTGGATTTTCTGCTGGCAGCCTGTCGGCATTATGCCGGGCGTGAGCCGCAGGCGACGCTGGAGGTGGCCTGCGGGCCGGGGTATCACACCAGGGCCTTGGCGCGGCGCGGTCTGCGAGCCAGCGGGTTGGACCTGAATGGGGCGATGATTGCGCTGGCGCTACAAAAAGACGCGGCAGAGGGAGTCAAGGCGAACTGGCTTGAAGCCGATATGCGCCACATCCAACTGAGCGAGCCGGTGGATGTGGCGTTTTGCATGTTCGATGGACTGGACGCGCTCCTGAGCAATACCGACCTGGTCCAGCATTTTCGAACCGTCGGGGCCAGCCTGACGGAAAGAGGAATCTACCTGGTTGATCTGACCCACCCGCGCGAATGTTCTTTTTGGCATTACACCCCTTTCCGTTATGCGGGTGAAAGCGATGGCGTTTCGGTGGAAATCCAGTGGGCGATCAACAATCCGCGCTATGACCTGGTTACCAGCGTGGCGCACGTTGAGCTGGAAATGCGGGTCAACGATCACGGCCGGCAATGGACTATACATGACTCGGCCAAAGAACGCCTGCTCTTACCCCAGGAAATCTGCCTGCTGGCGGAGTTGTCGGGCGCCTTGCGGGTGGTCGGCTGGCATGGCGATTTTGATCTGGCTCAACCTTTGGATGCTTCGCCGACTTCACGGCGCATGATCATTATTTTACAAAAACAGGAGGCTACAAATAAATAAAAGTGTATAATGCGCAGGCTTCTTATGCTTCACCCAAGTTGGAGGCCCGCCAACACCCGGAAAAGGGTGGTTGGGGAGTCTACGCCCGCGAGTGGGTGCGGGCCGGAGAATTGCTGACCGTTTGGAGTGGCGAGGTTGTCTCTGGCGACCAGTTGCCCCGTTTGGCCACCGCCGGCTACACCTATAGCGTTCAGGTTGAGGAAGACCTCTACCTGGTGACGATGCGCCCACCAGAAACGGCGGACTTGGTGAATCACTGCTGCGATCCCAACGCCGGCTTAAGTGGCCAGTTGGCCCTGGTAGCCCTGCGCGATATCGCTCCTGACGAAGAGATTTGTTTTGATTATGCCACGAGCGATGGCAGCCCCTATGATGAGTTTGAGTGCGCCTGCGGCACAATCCACTGCCGCGGCCGGGTAAGCGGCAACGATTGGCTGCGGCCGGAATTATGGCGGCGCTACGGCCAACACTTTTCGCCCTACTTGCTGCGGCGGATTGAGCGGTTCAAGAAAGCCGCTCGCCGCCAGGCCCTCCGGGCAGTTTCCTTTGTTCAACCAAGCTGAAGGGCGATTAATCACAACGCCCAGCAACGAACAATTGTTGCTGGGCGTTTGTTTTTGGTCAGCCAGGCTCAATTTCCGGGTTCAAACCTCTTCAAAACGACGTGTCTCGTAATTCTTCTTGACCTTATCGGCCGCGTACACCCGGCCATTCATGGCGATGTAGACCCCCGGAGCCAGCGTCTGAACCGCCGCAATGGCGCAGCCGACGTTGAAGATGGCGTCAGTGTAGCGGGAGCGGGCTGGCTCCATAGCCCCGGTAAAGACGATGGTTTTGTTGGGCAGCCCCAGCAGATATTTGGCCGTATCCACCATCGTATCTGTGCCGTGGGTGATGACAATCCGCTGGCACGGGTCGGCTTCGACCGTTTGCCGGATGGCCTGGCGGTCCGCCTCGGTCATCTCCAGGCTGTCCTTTTGCAGGATAGAAACTACTTCGTACTCAAAAGCCACGTTGGCCTCTTTTAGAATTTCCGTGACCTGCGGCGCGCCGACCTGATACTCGCTGCGTGCGTCGAAATAAACTTTGTCAATGGTTCCGCCGGTAGTAAAGAATTTGACCTTCATCAGTCAGCCATCTACCTGTCGGTAAATCAAAAGACCTCAAAGGTCTTCAAGACCTTTGAGGTCTGGATTTCCGAAGCTTACTCGCTCTGGCTCATCTCCACACTTGACAGCACTTCCACCATCAACTCATCCTTCCGCACAAAGACCAGCCCGTCGGTCTCGTTGTAATCCACGATGATCGTGTCGCCGGCCTTAAAATCGCCGCGCAGGAGTTTGACCGAGAGCGGCGATTCGACCTGCTTTTGCAGAGTGCGGCGCAGTGGGCGCGCCCCAAAGGCCGGGTCGAAACCCTGTTCGGCCAGCCACCGGCGGGCGGCGTCGGTCAACTCGATGGTGACGCTGTGCTCGCTCAAACGCCCGGCGATTTCGCGCATCTGCAGGTCCACAATTTGGACCACCTGCTCCTGAGTCAGCGTATGGAAGATGATGATCTCGTCAATGCGGTTCAGGAACTCCGGCCGGAAGTACTTGCGCAGCGAGTCCTGAATTTCGCCTTTCAAACGGCTATCGTCAAACGTGCCCTGGTCGCCGCGCTGGCGGAAGCCCAGGGTGCCGCCCTTGGGGCCAAAAGCCGTGCCCAGGTTGCTGGTCATAATGATGACCGTGTTGCTGAAATCAACCGTATGGCCCTGGCCGTCGGTCAAACGCCCATCCTCCAAAATCTGGAGCAGCGCGTTCCACACATCCGGGTGAGCCTTTTCGATCTCGTCGAACAGCACCACCTGGTAGGGCCGGCGGCGGACGGCTTCGGACAATTGACCGCCCTCATCGTAGCCCACGTAGCCCGGCGGCGCGCAGAAGAGGCGGCTGGTGGTGTGACCTTCACGGTACTCGCTCATGTCAAGCCGCAGCAGAGCGTCCTCGTCGTCAAACAGAAACCCGGCTAGCGCCCTGGCCAGCTCGGTTTTGCCCACGCCGGAGCTGCCCAGGAACAGGAAGCTGCCGGTGGGCCGGCGTGGGTCTTTCATGCCGGAGCGCGAGCGGCGGATGGCGTCGCTGATGGCGTTGATGGCCTCGTCCTGGCCGATGATGCGCTGGTGCAGCGCCTCCTCCATGTGCAGCAACTTTTCGGCTTCGGTTTGGAGCATGTCGTGCACCGGGATGCCGGTCCAACTGGCCACTACCTGGGCAATATCACTCACCTCGACCACTTCGTCCAGGTTTTTCTCCTGCCGCCAGGTATCGCGCTCTGCCTGAAATTCCTCTTCCAGGCGTAGCCGCTCCGCCTTGATGCTGGCAGCGTGCTCCCAGTCTTGTCGCTGGCCGGCCTCCACCTCATCACTTTGGAGTTTGTTCAGACGCTTCTTCTTCTCTTTCAAGGCTTCCGGCATCGAGTAAATGGCGACCCGCAACTTGCTGGCCGCTTCGTCAATCAGGTCAATCGCCTTATCGGGCAGGTGACGGTCGGTCACGTAGCGGTGCGACAGCCGCGCGGCGGAGGTGATGGCATTGTCGGTGTAGGTCACGTTGTGGTGGGCCTCGTAGCGGTGTTTGAGGCCGCGCAGCATCTCGATAGCTTCTTCCACGGTCGGCTCTTCCACAAAGACCGGGGCAAAACGGCGCTCCAGGGCCGGGTCCTTTTCGATGTACTTGCGAAACTCGTCCAGGGTAGTGGCTCCAATGCAGCGCAGCTCACCCCGGGCCAGGGCCGGCTTCATCATGTTGCTGGCATCCACCGCGCCCTGGGCCGCGCCCGCCCCGACAACGGTGTGCAACTCGTCGATAAACAGGATGATTTCGCCCTGCGCCCGCTGAATTTCTTCCAGTGCATTTTTGAGCCGCTCCTCAAATTCGCCTCTAAAGCGCGAGCCGGCAATCATGGCTCCCAAATCCAGGCTGACCACGCGGCGGTTCATTAGCAACTCAGGCACGTCGTCGCTGGCAATCTTTTGGGCCAGCCCCTCGACGATGGCCGTTTTACCGACTCCGGCTTCGCCGATGAGCACCGGATTATTTTTGGTTCGCCGGCACAGCACCTGAATCAAGCGCAGAATTTCCTGGTCGCGGCCAATCACCGGGTCGAGTTTGCCTTCGACGGCCATCTGGGTCAGGTCACGGCTGTATTTTTCCAGGGTGCGATAGCGCGTTTCCGCCTGGGGACTGGTCACTTTTTGACCGCCCCGGACGGTCTCGATAGCGTCCACCACTTTGGTTTTGGTGACGCCCACCTCTTGCAAAATTCGGGCGCTGGACGTGCCGCGCTCACTGCAAATAGCCAAAAAAAGGTGCTCGGTCGAAATGTATTCGTCCTGCATATTTTTGGCCTCTTCCTGGGCGTTATCCAACACCCGCTTCAGGCGGGGGGTGATGTAGACCTGTCCCACGGCCATATTGACCATACCGCCCACTTTGGGCGCGGCGGATAACACCTGGTCGAGCCGGGCCATAATCATTTCCGGCTCAACCTCCAGTTTTTCCAATATTTCCGGGATCAGCCCATTCGGCTGTTCCAGCAGGGCCAGGAGGAGATGCTCGGTATCGGCTTGGGAGTGCTGGTAGCGCTGCAAAATCTCGTAAGCACGCATGGCTGCGTCTTGGGCCCGTTCAGTAAATTTATCAAAACGCATCATAATTGCTTGTACCTCTCAGCAGACCTTAAAAGTATGCTTGGCGAAAACCTTTAGGGTCTGCAAACTTTTTTATCTTTTATCTTGAGGGAGTATTATACCAGTCCTTGTGCTAGATTGCTATTAGATTCTTGTTAGAAATTCGCATGAGCAGACCGAAGACGGGTGACCGGGGCGGATTTAGCCGGTCTTCGGTCAGCCTGACCAGGAGGACCTACTTGACCACTTTTGAGCTGTCGCCAACCAGGTTGCGCCAAGGTACAGCGATTGCGGCGCTCTCGGCCATCTCTTTTGGCAGTGCGGTGATTTTTGTGCGTTATGCTTATCAGGCCGGGGTTTTGCCGGGTACGGTGGCCTTTTTACGTTTCACCATCGCTGCGCTGGTCTTGGGGCTGTTCCTGGGGGTGCGTGGGTCAGGGGTCCACTTATCCTTTTGGCAGGGAGCCCGGCTATTTTTGCTGGGGGTTGTGGGCTATACCGTGTTAGGCGTCACCTGGGTGACGGCTTTTAGCCTTATCCCGGCCTGGTTGGTTTCGCTGATTGTGGCCATGTATCCGCTGGTGGTTAACCTGGCCAGTTGGCTCTTTTTAAAGGAGCGGCTCTATCGGCAGCAGGTGGCGGCTCTATTGTGTGTGCTGGCCGGTAGCAGCATCCTGTTTTGGCGGCCGTTCGAGGGCGCTGCCTGGGCTGGGGTGATCCTGATGGTGGTCAATGTGCTGGCATCCACTGCCTTTATTCTGGTTGGCCAGCGTTGGATGCGCGGCTTGTCGCCCGTCCTTTGCACCACCTGGCTCGTCGCCGGGGGCATGGTTGGTACCTTTTTTTATAGCTTGTCGGCGCACGAACTCTCGTTTGCCTTTGCGCCGACCGGCTGGCTGTGGGTGACGCTGTTTGCCGTGATTTCAACCGTTTTGGCGGCGACTTCCATGTGGTGGGGCGTCGGCCTGATTGGCCCCTCGCGGGTGGCGATTATCGGCTCGTTTGAGCCGGTGGTTTCGATTTTATTGGCGGTTTTGATTCTGGGCGAGCACTTGCTGCCCTGGCAAATTGCCGGCGGCGGGTTGATTTTGCTGGGCATGTTTTTGGTGCAGTGGGTACCAAAGGCAATCGATAGCCCATAGATTGGGACGCGGTAAACTCATAAGTTGGGGCTGGGCTGAGATTTCATTGGACAAGAAAGGCTGATCCTGCCGGATTTTGTCCAAGATTGGACCTTTAGTACGTTGACACATAGCGCTGACATCAATACAATAGTAGATGGAGAGATATAACTGGAAGAAGTGAGGAAACCGTGGCTGAGAAAATATTGGTGGTGGACGATGACCCTACGCTGCTGCAACTAATCCAAACCAGCCTGAAACAGGATAATTATGAAGCGTTTATTGCTTCAAATGGTGAAGAAGGCTTGCGTTTGCTGTCAGAATTAAAACCGCACCTGGTTATTTTAGATATCATGATGCCGCACATGGACGGCTGGGAATTTTGCAACCGGGTGCGCAAAGACTCGACCGTGCCGATTATTATGCTTACCGCCCTGGGATCGCAGAATGATATTGTCCGCGGCCTGCGGGCCGGGGCCGACGATTATCTGGTCAAGCCTTTTCAAAGAGAAGAATTGTTGGCTCGGGTTTCGGCGGTGCTGCGCCGGGCCAATATGCCCCCCCCCTCGGCTACAGCCCCGCTGCGTTTTGGCGACGGTGAATTGATTATCGATCCAACGGACCGCCAAGTGACCCTAAACGGCCAGCTCCTTGAACTGACCCCCACCGAGTTTGATTTATTGCTCTTTATGGCCCATCGGGCCGGACGCATCCTCAGCACCGAGTTTATTTTTGAAAACGTCTGGTCTTATGACTCCGACGCCAACCTCGAAAGCGTCAAATGGTATATGTGGCGGCTGCGCAAAAAGATTGAAAAAAAACCCAGCAACCCCAAATATATCATTACCGAACGCGGGGTGGGCTACCGCTTTCTCCCCAATTATGGCCAAACTCAAAGGGTTCGCGCCGGCTGAATGGGTTTGGGACGGTTCCTGACACCATTTTTTTCAGCCGGGGCAGTTTAGACTTATGCGCGAGACAATTGTTTTAATTGTTGACGATTTGATGTTTCTGCCCAAGTTAGAAGCAGGCTTGGACCTTCTGGGGTATCAGCCTTTGACAGCCACCAATGAAACCGATTTGTCGCGAGCCCTCTTTACCGCTCCGGTGCTGGTGATTGTCGACCTGTTTAGCCGGGGCTTCAATTGGGAGCGACTGGCCCGTTTTGTGAAAGGACCCGGCAAAAAAGCGGTGCATGTGCCCTTGCTGGGTTTTGGCCCCCACGTGGACCTGGCTCTGCGCGAGCAAGCCCTGACTGCCGGTTGTAACGCCGTCGTCGGGCGCGGCGCCATTATTAGCCAGTTGCCTCATCTGGTCGAGAAATACAAGTGGGTCATCGATAGCCGCCGCTGTCATGAAGCTCCTCCGCCCTTACTCCTGGAAGGTATCAACCTATTCAATCAGGGCTATTATTTTGAGTGTCACGAGGTAATCGAAGACGCCTGGAATGAAGAAAAAGACCCGGTACGGGTTATGTACCAGGGAATTTTACAAATAGGGGTAGCTTGTTACCACGTGCAAAAGAAGAATTGGCGGGGCGCAATGAAAGTGCTGGAACGGGGTGTGCCCAAGGCCGGGCGTTTTGCGCCCAGTTGTATGGGCATTGATATCGCCAAACTTCTGGCCGACGCCGCAGCTATTCGCCAGGAGTTGCTCCGCCTGGGGCCGGATTGGCAAGGCGAGTTTGACCCTCAACTTTTTCCCACCATCCAATTGACCCCCAATTAGCCAATGCCCAATGTTCGGGTGCGTCCCAATTTTTAGGAAGACCCTAAAGGTTTAGGGTCTGCTACCAAAAACCTGTCCCCCCCGATGTTCAGGGCAATTGACCTTTCATGGGCCGCATAGTATAATCTTTATATCGCCTGATTGTTGACCGAACCTGAATAATTACACCCTGATAGAAGATCTCTCATGACAACCATCGTAGTCATTCCAACCTACAACGAAGCCGACAACCTGCCGGCCATTACCGCTGAACTATTGAATTTAGATATCCCCGATTTACAACTCTTGGTGGTCGATGATGACTCCCCCGACGGTACCGGTCAGGTTGCCGACGAATTGGCCCAACAGCATTATCCTGGCCGAGTCCATGTGCTGCATCGTCAAGGTAAGCTGGGCTTGGGTACGGCTTATGTGTCAGGCTTTACCTGGGCTTTGGAGCACGGCGCTGACTATGTAATTCAGATGGATGCCGATTTCTCCCACTCGCCTTCGTATATCCCACAGATGATAGAAAAAATAAAGGATTGCGATGTGGTGGTTGGCTCGCGTTATGTGGGCGGCGGTGAACTGGACGAGCGCTGGAGCTGGTGGCGTTGGCTGCTAAGTTGGTGGGCTAACGCGATTTGGGCCCGGCTTATTTTGGGGGTTCACACCAAAGATGCCACCGCCGGTTTTAAGTGCTGGCGGCGCAGCGCCTTACAGCGGATTGGCCTGGAGCGGATCACCTCTAATGGCTACGTCTTTCAAGTTGAAATGGCCTACGTTTCGGAAAAGCTCGGCTTCCGCATTTTGGAAATTCCCATCTATTTTGAAGACCGCCGGATTGGACAGAGCAAAATGACCGTGCCGGTCAAAATAGAGGCCGCCCTGCGCGTCTTTGAGATCCGCTGGCGGCATCACAATGTTCAGCCCGTGTCCATCTCCAAGTCCGCTAAAACATCTTAGGAGTAGTGCGCTTGTTCCGAGCCATTACCCGGCAAGATGTTCTGGCCGCGCTGATTCTATTACTGCTGCCGCTGCTGCTCTTCTGGTCCGTTACCCTTGGACCAAATACCCTCCTTCCGGTTGACAATCTCTTTGCCTATGAGCCGTGGGCTTCTTATAAGGAAGCTCTGGGCGTCGGTTTGCCCCAGAATCAACTCCTGTCTGATTTGATTCTGGAAAATTACGTCTGGAAAAAATTCATCCGCGAGTCCATCGCCGCCCGGCAACTGCCCCTGTGGAATCCCTATATCCTCTCCGGCCAGCCCTTTCTGGCCAATGGACAGCACTCGGCCTTCTATCCATTTAGCCTGCTTTTTTATATTTTGCCGCTCGATAAAGCTTACGGTTGGTTCACCGTGTCGCAACTGTGGCTGGCCGGTTTGGGCATGTATGTATTTTTGCGGACGCTGCGGGTTACCCGGCTGGGCGCCCTGATGGGCGGCCTGACCTACTCTCTGAGCGCCTTTTTTATCGTCAGCGTAGTCTTCACCATGATCATTGCCGGGGCAGTCTGGCTGCCGCTGCTTTTGGCGCTGATTGAGATTATTATTCGCAAGCAAGAAGAAAAAGGCTTGAGGGGCTACTCGCCCATCCCTTACGTGGTAGCGGGCGCCCTGGTCCTGGGGGTACAGACGCTGGCCGGGCACGTCGAAATCACCTACTATGTGCTGCTGGTCAGCGGCTACTATACGCTTTGCCGTTTGCTCATTTTGTGGCGGCGACAGGCCACCGCCCGCTTTGCTTTGCCTCTGGCTGCCTGGCTGCTGGTGCTGGTCTTGCTGGGCCTCAGTTTGGGATTGGTGCAACTCGGTCCGATGTACGAGGTGGTGACCCAAAACTTTCGCGATAGTTCCGTCAGCCTGGAACAGGTGCGGGAGTGGGCCTTGCCCCTGCGCCGCCTGATCAGCTTTGTCATCCCCGATTTTTTTGGCAGCCCGGCGCATCACGGTTACTTTGACGTTCTGACCTGGCGCTGGCAGCCACTTGGTCTCAATGCGCAGGGTCAGATCAACCCACTTTGTCCCTACTGCACCAGTTGGGATACCAAAACCGCCGTCGAAGCGGGCGCGTATGTTGGGATTCTGCCGTTGGTGTTGGCTGCTTTGGCCATTATACAAGCCAGCAAAGAATGGGCGCATGGGCGCACGGCGAATAGCCTATCAACTGACTCGTTCGCTCATTCGCCAGGCGCTGATTCACAAACTCGGCTCTTCGTGTTCATCTTCGCCCTCCTCGCTCTTCTTTCCCTCCTGTTCGCCTTTGGTACGCCGTTGTACGCCCTGCTCTTTTACGGCCTGCCGGGCTGGAACCAGCTCCATTCTCCCTTCCGCTGGATTTTTCCTTTCACCCTGAGCATCGCCGTGCTGGCCGGTATCGGCGTGACCTATCTCGACCGGCTGGTCAGTGCGAGACAAGACAGCGGGGGAGCAGGGGAGCACCCCCGTGAACTACCGGGGGCAGGTGGGAGCAGGGGAGAAAATTCATTTCCAGCCACCCAGCCTGCCAACCGTCCGACCTTTCTTTACACGGTTTCACTCTACACCGGCTGGCTGTTCTTCTGGGGCGGCTTGGCCGGTGTCCTGGTGATGCTGACCGCCCTCTTCATTCCCGCACCTTTCATCCAACTAGCCACAGCAATCTTTGAGCGTTCCGGCCTGGCCCAAAATTCTTTTGCCGATGGCCGCCAGTTTTTCGGCTACCAATGGCCCAACTTCTTCAAATTCTTTCTGATGGTCATGGCCGCGGGTGCAGTGCTGCGGATTGTCCGCTGTCCTATCTATTTTAGATTTTGGACTGCCCATCTGATGGGCGTGGATTTTAGAGTGCTAATCCCAAATCCAATTAATGCCTGGAAACCATTAATTATCACTATCGTCGCCCTTGACCTGCTCCTGGCCGGGGCCGGCTTCAATCCCTCGGTTGACCGGGCCTTGCTCGGCTTCAAGCCGGAAGTGGTCAAATGGCTGGAAACCCGCCAGGCCGAAGACCCGTTGTTTCGGCTCGACAGCTTCGATACCCCAGACGGGCGCGGCAACAAAATCTTTCTGGCCAATGCCGGCATGTTTTACAATTTCTTTGACGTGCGCGGCTACGACAGCATTATCCCGGCCCAATATGGCCGTTTTATGCACCTTATTCAAGACAACGGCGACCTTCTCTTCAACCGGATTGGCCCGCTTTACCACGATGGCTACGCCGCCCTCGACTCGGCCCTGCTCGATTTGCTGGGCGTGCGCTATGTCCTAACGACGGTAGACATCAACAACCCCACCTACAAATTAGCCTACCAGGGTGAAATTCGAGTTTACGAAAATACCGATGCCCTGCCCCGTGCGTTTGTGGTTGACGAAAAAGTAGACCTGTCAGGTTTTCCCAAACCTGACAGGTCTGGCTGGCCGGATGAGCTGGGTCTGGCTCTACGCAGCCTCAACCCTCGCCAGCAAGTCATTTTAGACGGCGATAATAATGGTCTGGGCCGTGATATGACGCTTGAAGATGCGATTGCCTCCACGGGAGCGAGTGGCCCAGCGCCCCTACACGTCAAAATCACCGCCTACACCCCCAACGAGGTCCGTCTGACCGCCCAACTCGATCAACCCGGCTGGCTGGTCCTGGCCGACTCCTACTTCCCCGGCTGGCGAGCCTATGCCACACCAATGGTCAATGGTCAACAGCCAATTGTCAATGATCAATCCAAAATCCGAAATCTAAAATCCGAAATCGAATTGACCGTTCACCGGGCCAACGGCGCATTTCGGGCGGTCTATCTCCAGCCCGGCCAGTGGGAGGTGCGCTTTCGCTACAGCCCGCGCAGTTTCCAATTGGGCCTGTACGGCTCCTTTTTGGCCCTGGTCACGTTGACCCTGATCGGCGGCTACTGGGCCTGGGGCAAACTCTACCGCGAAAGCGAAGCCGACTCGCCCATCAAGCGCGTCGCCAAAAACAGCCTGGTGCCGATGGTCATGGCCCTGGCCAACCGGCTGATTGATTTTGCCTTTGCCCTGTTGATGCTGCGCATTTTGCAGCCGGAAGGCGCCGGACGCTACGCCTTCGCCGTGGCCTTCATCGGGCTGGTCGAAATTTTGACCCGCTACGGCCTGGGCACGCTGGTTACCCGCCAGGTGGCCGCCCGCCGCGCCGAGAGCAATCGCTATTTAGCTAATGTCTCGATCTTGCGCCTCTATCTCTGGCTGGCCGCCCTCCCTTTTATGGCGGCTATCCTGGCCCTGTACGTTGTCTTTGGCAGCCTGACCTTCGACGTGGTCATCACTGTGGCCCTTTTTGCCGTCGGGACCTTATTTAGCAACTTCTCCGACGGCCTGACCGCCGTCTTCTACGCCCACGAAAAAGCGGAATACCCCGCCGCCATTGCTTCGGTCACGACCCTCACCCGCGTCAGTCTGGGCGCGCTGACCTTATTGCTCGGTTGGGGTATCATCGGCCTGGCTGCCGTATCGCTGGTAGCCAACCTGGTCACCTTTCTGGTCTTGGGCTACATTCTGCTGGTCAAAATTTTCCGGCCCAGCCTGGAAACCGACCCGGCCCTACAGCGCGAAATGATCGGCGAGAGCCTGCCCTTGATGATCAACCATCTCCTCTCGACCATCTTTTTCCGCATCGACGTGTTTATCCTCTCGCCCACCTGGGGCGACGCTTCCGTTGGTTTTTACAACGCCGCCTATAAATATATTGACGGGATCAACATCATCCCTCAATATTTCACCCTGGCCCTCTTTCCCCTGATGAGCCGCTTTGCCGCCGACTCGCGCGACTCCTTGGCGCGAGCCTACATTTTGAGCCTGCGCCTGCTGCTGTCGTTGGCCCTGCCTCTGGCGGTGGGCACGCCTTTTGTGGCCCGCGAGTTGATCCTGTTCCTGGCCGGAGAGCGCTACCTGCCCGACTCGATGATTGTGCTGCAACTGCTGATCTGGTTTTTGCCCTTCAGCTTCATCAATCAGGTGACCCAATACGTGTTGATTGCCATCAACCAGCAGCGCCACCTGACCCGCGCCTTCGTCGTCGGCGTGCTGTTCAACCTCAGCACCAACCTGATTTTCATCCCCTTATATGGCTATCGCGCCGCCGCGATCACCACCGTCTTCTCCGAGTGGGCGCTGCTCATCCCCTTCTATATTTTGGTGCGCAAAAATCTCTGTACCGTTCCCTGGTTCGACGTGGTCTGGCGGCCCACTGTTGCCGCTGCGGTGATGGGGGCCGCGTTGTGGCTCGTCGGCGATGTCAATTTCCTGCTCACAGTGCTCATCGCCGCCGTGACCTACCTGGTCGCGCTGGCTTTGGTCGGCGGGCTGACCCAGCCGGATATGCACATTGTCTGGCGGGCGCTGCCGCTGGGCCGGTT
>CAZRYD010000074.1:0-2601 GCA_964604225.1 uncultured Caldilineaceae bacterium | reverse complement strand
GGCTGACCCAGCCGGATATGCACATTGTCTGGCGGGCGCTGCCGCTGGGCCGGTTGCGCGGAAAAATTCTACAGTGACCCGCCACACCTTTAGCCTCAACGATACCAACTGGCGTTTCGGCCAGACCCGCCGCCGCCCCTTCACCGACCCCGACGTATACGACCTACCCACTGTGGCCGAGTGGCTTCCCGCCACCGTCCCCGGCAACGTCCGTACCGATTTGCTGGCCCTGGGCCGCATCCCCGCTCCCTTCTTTGGCGAGCAGTACCAAGAGAGCTTGTGGGTTGAAGCGGTGGACTGGTGGTACCGCCGCACCATCGAGCCACCGGCAGCATTTGGAACCGCATCCCGCGCCTTTGTTATCTTTGAAGGTATTGACTACCTCTCCGCCATCTTGGTCAATGGGCGCGAACTGGCTCGCCACGAAGGCATGTTCTCCCGCCAAATTATTGAAATAACCGGGGCGCAGCGCCCCGGACCGGCCGAAGTGGCGGTGCGGCTGTGGGGCAGCAGCGCCCTGCCCAAACGACAATTGACCTGGCCGCAGCGGCTCTGGCAGAAAATTGCCGGCTCCGTGTATCGAAGCTGGCTTGGGATTTACCCCGACCGCTCCGCCAGCCTCAAATGCCAGATGTCCTTTGGCTGGGATTTCGCCCCACCCATCCGCACTATGGGCCTTTGGGATGAGGTTAGCCTGGTCATCACCGGCCCGGTTTTCATCGCCGAGGCCAATTGTCAGTCGGTAGTAGTCAGTAGTCAGAGGTCAGAGGTTAGTGCTCGGTTTTCATCCTTCATCCTTCATCCTTCATCCTTTTCCCCTAATGCTTCCGCCGACCTCACCCTCCACCTCACCCTCGACGCCGACCACCCTCGCCAGGCTGAAGCGACTATCCGCCTCCGCCCCGCCAATTTTGATGGGCCTGAAGTTGACCCTTTTCAATTCCCACTCGACTTGCCCGCCGGGCGCAGCGTTCACCAACTATCCTGCCATCTCCCCGCAGCCGCCCTCTGGCAGCCCTGGGACCGCGGCCGGCCTCATCTCTACCAGGTCCAAATCAATCTGGCCGAGCCAGGCGGCGAACCCCTGGACGAAGTCATGGTGCGCACCGGCATCCGTTCCGTTGACCTGCAAGACTGGCAGTTTGCGCTCAACGGCCAACGCGAGTTTATCCGCGGCCTGAACTGGGTTCCGGCTGACAGTTTCCCCGGTCGCCTGCGTCACGACGACTATGCCCGGCTGCTCAACCTGGCCCGGCAAAGTGGCGCGAATCTGCTGCGGGTTTGGGGCGGCGGCCTGCGCGAGAAACAGGCGTTTTACGACTTGTGTGATGAGTTGGGCCTGTTGATCTGGCAGGAGTTTCCTTTTGCCTGCATGTTTCTGGGCAGCTACCCCTCCGACCCGGCCTACCTGGCCCTGGTCGAAGCCGAGTGTGGGGCTATCGTCCGGCAATTACGCCATCATCCGTCGCTCATTGCCTGGTGCGGCGGCAACGAATTCAGCCCCTCGCGCAACCGGCCCCTGCTCGACGCCTTAGCCAGGCTGGTGGCGCAAAACGATGGCTCCCGCCCCTTCATCCCCGTCTCTCCCAGCTACGAGCACGGCGGCGACGCCCACCACTGGGCTGTCTGGCACGGCTACGCCCCTCTCCAAACCTACCAGGCCGAAACCGCCCGCTTCCTCAGCGAATTCGGCCTGCAAGCTTTACCCCACCTCGACACTTTGACCGCCATGTTGCCCAACCCGACCACCGGCTGGCCTACCCACCACGCCGACCTGCCAAAACTTGAACACTATGCCTCGCTCTTTGATCAGCCATCAGCCACCAGCCATCAGCCATCAGCCATTCGCTATTCGCCATTCGCCACCTGTGGCCGCCGCCCCTGGTGGCAGGCCATTCACCATTCCCAATTAGCCCAGGCCGCGGCCCTCCAAACCGCCATCGAGCACATGCGCCGGCGCAAAGGCGAGGCCGGGGGCGTCTGTCTCTGGCAGTTCAACGAACCCTGGCCGGCCATCAGTTGGGCCATTGTGGATTATTTTGGCCGGCCCAAGCTGGCCTACGAGCGCCTGAAAGACTGGTACAACCCCATCCTGGTCAGCCTCAAATTCCCGGTGGGGCGGCGCTGGCAGGCCGGGGATACTTTCAGCGCGGAGATTTGGGCCGTTAACGATAGCCGGCAGACCCGGGCCAATTGTGAGTTGCAGGTCTGGCTGGATCACCACTTAATTCACCGCCAGAGGCTCGATCTGCCGGCCGATAGTGCAAGCTGCGTCGGCCATTTGACCCACTCTCTGGCCCAGTCCCCCGGCCAGATCACCTTGACTTTGCACCACGGTGAAGAGATTGTAGCCCGGAACCTCTATGATTTAAGCTGGTTCGACGAGTCGACCGGCCCCTTTCTCGCTCGCTTGCGCCGCCGGCTGGCCGATTGGGCGCTGCGTTAGCCGCCGGAACCCCCTCTCGATTACCCACATTTTTTGCTACGGGCGTTCGCCCCGAATTAAAATTCAGGGCCAGGGTTGTTCAGTTCTAAAAAGTAGCGAGTCAAAGCACACATTTTTTAGACAGGATTAACAGGATTTACAAGATTTTTTGTTTA
>CAZRYD010000073.1:0-21962 GCA_964604225.1 uncultured Caldilineaceae bacterium | reverse complement strand
GGTATTTAATTGGTAGCAAAGTAGCCAGGTAGCAAGAGCCAAATTTTGCTACTTTGCTACCCTGCTACATTGAGAGAGAGATTTTATGGAGGCAATTATTACGGCGGGGGGGATTAGCGCGCCCGATGATCCCCTGTATGCCCAAACCGGGATGGTCAAAAAGGCCCTGATTCCACTGGTCGGCCAACCGATGATTAGCTGGGTGGTGGAGGCTTTGATCGGGTCGGGTCTGATTACCCATATTGTCATCGTCGGGTTGAAACCGGACGAGCTGAACTTTAGCGATCCTTCCCTCCATTTTATCGACTCACGCGAGGGTTTGTTGGACAACGTGCTGGCCGGAGTTGATAAGGTCCGAGAGATTAACCCGGACGCCCAAAAGATACTCCTCTGTTCATCTGATATTCCTCTGATTACGCCGGAGATTGTGCGCGGCTTTGTTGAAGAGTGCGGCTCGCAAGAGGCAGATGTTTATTACGCCATCGTGGAAGAAAAAACTATGGAAGCGCGCTTTCCTGGTTCAAAGCGCACCTTTGTACCCTTTAAAGGCGGGCGCTACTCCGGCGGCGACGCCTTTTTAATTGATATGGCTGCGGCCAACGGCAATGTTGAATTGTTTCGCTCGCTGACTGGCTCGCGCAAAAATTACCTGGCTCAGGCCCGCATGCTAGGGCTGGGCTTTATTATCAGGTTTTTACTGCGCTTGATGACGGTAGACGAGGCTGCCGAACAGGCCCGTCAGCGGATGAATTTGAATGCGCATGTCGTGGTGACCCGCTTTGCCGAATTGGGCATGGACCTGGATAAACCCCATCAATATGACCTCATCAAAGCCGAATTGGAAAAAATCAAGCTCAAATACTAATGCGGAAGTCATAGCTCGCCTTTTAACCATTGACACCCGGCTGAGTGAACAACTCAGTCTGCCGCCAGAGTCAAGCCGGTGGCGCTGGGCCGGGCGAATAGCTCACCTAGGCGATGGGTCGTATGTTTTTGGCGGGTTGGGCCTGATTTACGGCCTGGGCTGGCTCTGGAACCAGACCCTCCTCTATCAGGCTGATTTAATCATCGGCCTGCTGATTTTGGCCACCGCTGCGTTGGTCACTTTGATCAAATTTGGGGTGCGCCGCCGGCGCCCGCAGCCGCCGGGTAAGTTTGTCAGCTTTCAATACGACGCCTACAGCTTCCCCTCCGGCCATGCGGCGCGTCTGGCCACCCTGGCCATCGGCGCGATGTTTTTTGATTCGCTGTTGGGCTGGATTCTGCTGGGTTTGGCGGTGAGTGTGGCCGCAGCGCGGGTGATGGTAGGCATTCATTATGTGAGCGATATTGTTATTGGTCTGGGCCTGGGGGGGCTGGTAGCCTGGGCCGGCCTGACCCTCCTGCCCTACCTCGCCAGTTGACCAGCAACCGTCGCAAGAGCTGCTGTCTGCTGGCGACCGCTCATGCTTCACGGCTTCTCAAAATTTATGCTATAATATTGTTATTATGCTCACCATCGAACAAGCCTATTCCTTTTATCACAATGACTCCGCCCACGATTTTGATCACGTCTTGCGCGTTCTGACTAATGCCGAACATATAGGCCGGATCGAAGGGGCCAATATGGACATTCTGCGGACGGCGACGCTGTTGCACGATATCGCCCGCGCTGACCAGGATCAAACCGGCCTGGAGCATGCGGCTGAAGGTGCGCGCCGGGCTCGTCGCATCCTGGCCGAGGCAGGGCAAGCCACAGAGTTTGCAGAAGCGGTCTGCCAGGCTATTGCCACCCACCGTTTTCGAATAGATAATCCGCCCCAAACCTTAGAAGCCAAAATCTTGTACGATGCCGATAAGCTCGACTCCATTGGCGCAATCGGCGTGGCCCGCACATTTGCCTACGGCGGTTTTGTCAACCGGCCTTTGTGGGTCGAGGCTGATGACCAGGCTCATACCGCGCTGCAAGAATTCCGGTTTAAACTAAGCAAGGTCAAAGATTGTCTATTTACCGAAACAGCCCGGCAAATGGCCCAGGAGCGTCATCTGTTTATGACTCAGTTTTTTGAGCAAATGGCCCGCGAGATCAGGGGGGAGCAATGAGCCAGTTGTGGCTTGCCTCACCAGCCATCGAGGATATTCGGCGGGCGTTGGTTAGCCCCCTACCCGGCGTGGAGGGCCAAATCAAAATGGCTCCCCAGCCTAGAACCGGGCAGGTCAATCGCTGGGACACACCGGCTAATTACCGGGAGGCAAGCGTTTTACTGTTGCTCTACCCCCACCTTACGTGTGGTCTGGACGCGTTGGAATTACATCTGGTTTTGACCCGCCGGTCTGAATACCCAGGCGCGCACAGCGGCCAGATATCGCTGCCGGGCGGCCGGCGCGAGGGCGATGAGTCGCTCCAAACCACGGCTTTGCGCGAAGCTCAGGAGGAGATTGGCCTTGCGCTGGCCACGGTCGAAGTTATGGGTCAATTATCCCCGCTGTATACACCCCCCAGCAACTTTTATATTTATCCGTTTATTGCTTACAGCCCTTCGCGGCCTACTTTTCAGCTAGACCCTAAAGAAGTGGCTGAGTTAATTGAAACGCCGCTCAGCCTGCTGCTAAACCCGGCTACCTACAAAGAGGAATTCTGGCATTTTGCCAACTATGGCGAGCGCCGCGTGCCTTTTTTTGATGTTTTTGGTCATCACGTTTGGGGCGCAACGGCTATGATTCTGAGTGAATTTTTAACATTGTTACCCAACGATCGCACCACTGCCGCGTAGCCATTGACCTGGCCACAGGCTGTGGTTTAAGGAAATAAATAATGCCTGAACTCAGACAGAATATGGCAACCAAAGAGTGGGTCATTATTGCCACCGAGCGAGCCAGGCGGCCTCATGATTATATTCAACCCCAGCAGCACTCGATTACCGAAGCTCAACCGTCATCTGATCCCACCTGCCCCTTTTGTCCAGGCCACGAAGAGCTGGATTTAGAAATTGAACGCATGCCGGCCACCAGTCCCTGGCGAACCCGGGTGGTGGCCAATAAATATCCGGCGCTTTCTCGCGAGGGGGAACCAATCCGTACCTTTGATGGGGTGCATCGCTGCATCGTTGGGGTGGGCTACCATGAAATTTTGGTGGAACATCCCCGTCACAATACTACCCTGGCGTTGATGTCCCCGCCCGAGATAGAGGATGTCCTGCAGACCTTTTATAGTCGGGGGTGGGAGATTACACAAGATGCGCGGATGGAGCAGATTATTTACTTCAAAAATCATGGAGATCAAGCCGGAGCCAGCTTAAAACATCCGCATAGCCAAATCATCGCTCTACCGGTGGTACCCAATGACATCCGTCATCGCATCGAAGAAGCCCGCCGCTACTTTGATGATAGCGGTGAGTGCGTTTATTGTGTCATGCTGCACGATGAGCTGGAAAAGGGCCTGCGTGTAGTAGAAGTTAGCGAGCATTTTGTGGCTTTTGTGCTGTATGCAGCGCCTTCTCCTTTTCACCTTTGGATTATGCCCCGGCAGCACACGATCAGCTTTCTTTTTGCCTCCAAAGAAGAACGGGCCGACCTGGCTAAAATTTTGCGTAAGGTTTTGCGCCGGCTTTACCTGGGTCTGCGCGACCCTAGCTACAATTTGGTTATTCGTTCAGCTCCGGCCAAAGAGATTAGTAAGGATTATTTACACTGGTATGTAACTATCATCCCGCGTCTGAGCAGTACAGCCGGTTTTGAAATGGGCAGCGGCATGTTTATCAATCCCTCCCTGCCGGAAGAGAGTGCTGCCTTTCTGCGCGAGGTGGAAATCTAAATTCCCTTAAGTAAAGCCGTATCCAAATCAGTGGTCAAACAGACTCTAGGATAGAGAAACGCGTATGGCAGAAACTCTGGGAAATGCCTCACCTGCCCAATTATTAATGTGTATGGCTGCGCCCATCATTGGGGCCGTGGTTTTGGTTGGGTTTTTGTTTTTCTCCTTTTCCCGCCGGAACAAAAAGCAGCAAATGAAACTGGGCCTCAGCCCCAAAACGGCTTCATCTGAAGTCAATCCAATAACCTCAGCCGGCGGATTGAGTCTCGATGATACCTCCCCGCCCAAACAATCCGCCGCATCAGCCCCGATATTGGATACCTCGGTGGCAGCCAGCCCCCAACCTCGCCCTGAGGCATCGCTCCCTGAGCCTGCTGTGCCTGTGGAACTCGACTTAAATCTAGATTTATTAAACCAACATACTGAGATGGAGGCTGAGATGATGCATCTATCTAAACCTTCCCATGAACCAAGAACCGGCCTGTCGGCTCGACTGGGCCATCAAGCCCGGCCCACCCCCGAACCCATGCCGCCAGCGGCAAGCCAGGCAATAGCTGTTCCGGCAGCACCGAGCCGCCCCGTAGACAGCCAGCCAGCCCCGCGGCCTGTCCCGCCGGCCAAATCCCTTGAACCGGTAGAATTACTGCGCCTCTTGCGCGACCCGCAATCGGGCCAACTAATCGTAGAAATTGCCGGGCGGCGCTACACCAAACTGGCCGAGATTGCCGATAAAGAAATTGGCCAATATATCTTAAAATTGGCCGCGCAGTTCCTGGCCTTTACCAATGGCATGATTGCCACAGATGCCGGTCTTAAAGCACTCCAGGCTCCCAAAGTGGGCGAAACGCCCATGCCCCTGGCCGCCCCCACACCGGTCTCGCAACTGCCCGACCCGTTAGCTGCCCCTCCGGTGGTACAGCCAGCCCCGGCTATGCCCACCTTTGTCTCTCAGATTCCACCCGCCCCTGGGCCAACTCTTTCGACTTCATTGCGAGTGCATCCGGTCACACCGGAACCACAGCCGCAGCGACGTGGCTTGTTTGGCCGGCCCAAGCCGGCCCCGGTTGAGCCGCTCTTGCCCCCCCTCAACCTGGCCGGGCAGATCAACGAAATTGCCCAGGCCCGCCTGCGCTACTCTCCTCTGGCCGCCACCACCCAACTAGAAATCACCTCTGATCCCAGCGGTGGCATTCTGATTAACGTCAATGGCGTATTTTACCACGGCCCTGATGATATTCCTCAGCCGGAGGTCAAGGAACTAATTAAGGCCTCTATTAAGGAATGGGAGCAAAGTTAATCCTTAATAGTTACTCAGGCTCCACCTTAAAGGTCGCCCCATCCGACCTGAGCCGGCCAAAGGGTATCTGCACGTCGTGCTGAAAGATGAGCAGCGCGTTCCTCTCTACGGCCCACTGCTGCCAGTAGCGCTTGGTTTCAATTGACTCCATCGGTTCCAAATCGTAAGCCGGCACCCAGGCCAGCCGCTCAAAATGGTAATGCAGCGAGGCCATATCGGCCACAAAGAGGGCTGTTTCCCCGCCAGATTCCAAAATAATCACCTGATGCGCGCGGGTATGGCCCCGGGTAATGGCCGTGCAGACTTCGCCCGTAATCCGGGTATTGCCATCGATAAGCTTTAGCTGGCCGCTCTCTTCTAAGGGACGGTAATTCTCCGGTAGATACGTGGCCCGGGTGCGCTCATTGGGGGCAATGGCGTCGGCCCATTCCAGGCGCTGGATCAGGTATTGAGCGTTGGGGAAGGCCGGCGCCAAACGGTCCCCCTGCCTGATAGTGTTGCCGCCGCAATGATCCGAGTGGAGATGGGTGTTGATGACCAGATCAATCTCCTCAACCGCTACCCCCAGGCGTGATAAGGCTGCAAAAAGATCACCGTCAGGCCGGTCCAGCCCTGCTCGCTGGCGAGCTTTTTCGTCAAGTTTGATCCCGCAGCCGGTATCGACCAAAATGGTCTTGCCCTCCGAGCGTAGCAGCAGCGAATTTAGAGAAAAAGGGATTCGATTCAACGCATCGGGCGGAAAAAGCTCGGCCCAGATGATACGTGGCACCATCCCAAAAGTGCTGCCCCCATCTACCCAGATCAAACCATCACTCAGGATATGGTATTCAACGTTTTTCAGCCTTGGCACAACATCACCTCGAGAAATGAATATTCTGTCGCCCTCACCGCTAGTATACCATGTTCACCCTCACCGCTCAACCTGCATCCGAAATACCCGGCCATCTGAAGTTGTGCCTGGACGACCCACCAGATAATCCGTGTACCCACCTAAATATTCGGTCAATGTTCCCCGGTTGGGATCAAGCTCGACAATGCGATCTACCACTTTGTCTAAAAAGTAGCGATCATGAGAGATAACCAGCACCGTACCGTTGAACTCATCCAGGGCTTGCTCCAGCGCCTCCGCTGCTTGAATATCCAGATTGTTGGTCGGTTCATCCAGCAGCAAAAAGTTGGGTTGTTGCAGCATCAGTAAAGCTATCTGCAAGCGGCTCCGTTCGCCGCCACTGAGGCTGCCCACCGTTTGTTCCTTGGCTTGTTGATAAGAAAAGAGAAATTTACCCAAAAAGGCCACGGCCTCATCTTCATACATTGGTTTAACCTCACGCACCGTCTCGATCAGACTTTTACGGTAAACCAATCCCTGGTGCTCCTGAGTATAAACGCCCATTTTAACACCAGGACCTACTTTGACGATCCCGGTAGTGGGTGCAGCCTCACCGATAATACAGCGAAATAGCACACTCTTGCCGGCCCCATTCGGACCAATTACGCCGACCCGCTCGCCATGCCACAATTGCAAATTCACCCCGGCCAGCACCAGATCATCCCCAAAAGCTTTGACCAGATCCATAATCTCCAACACCTTGTCGGAGCCGCGCCAGCCCCCCAATCGCCGCAGGTCCAGACTTTTTTGTTCCAGCGGTTTGTCCACCTTGTCCATCCGCTCGATCTGGCGGCGTTTATTGCGAGCCTGTTTGATATGCCGCTCGTCGACAACCAGGCTGGCCCAAAGCTCAAAACGGGCAATGGCCGCTTCCAACCGGGCAATCTCCTTTTGCTGAGCAGCATAGAGTTGGGCCTGACGCAAGCGGCGCAACTCCTTCTCCGTGATGTAAGCCGAGTAGTTGCCCGCATAAAAATCAAGCTTGCCCCCGGCCAGTTCAACCATGCTCGTCGCTACCTCATCCAACAGATACCGGTCATGCGAGACGATCACCACTGCACCGGGGTAGGCCCGAATAAATTTCTCCAGGTGGGTCTTCCCCACCAGGTCGAGGTGATTATCAGGCTCGTCCAACAGCAGCACCGTAGGCCGATTGATGACCTGCTTGGTCAGGGCCAGCAGCTTTTTCTGCCCGCCGCTCAACACGGTGGTAGATAAAGTAAAGTCACTCTCGGCAAAGCCCAAGCGGCGCAAGGTCGCCTTGACCGTATTCTCATAGCTCAAGCCGCCTGCCTCCTCGTAGACGGTCAGTAAGTGTCTTTGACGGTCAAGTACCTGGGTCAGGGCTACCTCATCCCTGTACACAGCCGGATCGCTCAGGGCCACTTCGATCTGCTGCAATTCGGCCTCTATCAACGCCAGATGCGGCAAAGCGGTCAAAGCCTCGGCCAGAACGGTTTTGGCCGGGTCAAGGTTGACCTCTTGTGGAAGATAGCCCATCGTGGCTCCTTTGGCCGCGCTTACAAAACCGCCTTCTGCGGCCAGTTGTCCGGCCAGAAGTTTCAAGATGGTACTTTTACCTGCTCCATTAGGCCCAACCAACCCTACTTTATCCGTATCTTGAATAGCCCAGACTAGATTTTCTAAAACCAACCCACCTGGGTGGCTAAAATTAACATTGTCTAACCGCAAAACTATCATGAAAGTTTCTCCTTTTTATCCCAGTGACCGATAACCGCCGCCGGTCTCTTCAACGTTCGGCAGTCGTTATAATAAAAAACCGTGAACACGCTTAAGGCATGCCCACGGTTTGGCTGAAAAATAAAAAACCGTGGACGCCTGGTGCGTCCACGGTTTAAGTTTACATAATAAACAAGGTGGGACGCACTACGGTGGGGCGTCCACGGTGGTAGAAGCTTGAATACTGTGGTTAATCATAGAGTTTAGGGCCGGATTATGATAAATCATAATATTCCCAAATTCTTCTTGGGATTATAAGATAAAGCGTAACAATGTCAAACAGGGAAAAGCTTTAATTTTTGCTCGCCGCCTCCCCCACCTGCGCCCATTGCATGGTATATAAATTGTAGTAGTGACCGCGCCGGGCCAACAATTCCTGGTGGCTGCCCATTTCGACAATCCGGCCCTGGTCAAGCACCACAATTTTGTCGGCATTGACGATGGTGCTAAGACGGTGAGCAATGACGAAACTGGTGCGGCCTTCCATCAGCCGGTCGAGGGCGTGTTGAATTTGCTTTTCGGTGGTGGTATCCACGCTGCTGGTGGCCTCGTCCAGAATCAGCAAGCGCGGATTAGCCAGCAAAGCCCGGGCGCAAGAGATGATCTGGCGCTGGCCGACGCTCAAGTTGACCCCATTTTCCCCCACCTTGGTTTGATAATCCTCCGGCAACCTGCTGATGAACGGGTGCGCCCCCACAGCCTGAGCCGCCGCCATCACTTCTTCATCGGTAGCGTCGAGGCGGCCATAGCGAATGTTGTCGGTTATGGTGCCATCAAACAGAAAGGTGTCTTGCAACACAATCCCCAGTTGCGAGCGCAGGCTGGCCCGCGTCACCCGGCGCAGGTCGCAGCCATCCACCTGAATCGAACCGGCGCTCACATCGAAAAAGCGCGCCAGCAGCTTGATCATCGTACTTTTGCCCGCGCCGGTCTCGCCGACCAGAGCCACCCGCTGGCCCGGCTCGGCTCGCAGATTGATGTCGTGCAGTACCACTTCCCCTTCTTTATAGCTAAAACCGACGTGGTCAAACTTAACCCGGCCCTGGATGGACGGCAGTTCCTGTGCGTCCGGCGCATCGTCAAGATCGGGGGGCGTGTTCAGCAGGGTAAAAATCCGTTCGCAGGCGGTCATGGTGGCTTGAAAGGTATTGTAACGCTCGGCCAGCTCGCGGATTGGGTCGAAGAAACGGTTCACGTAGAGCACAAAAGCGACCAGCGCACCGGCGGTCAGCGCGTCCTGCAACACCAACCACCCGCCGAGGCCAATCACCAAAGCCGTAGCCAGGGAGCCGATAAAATCTACTCCCGGAAAGAAGGTCGCCGTAAGCCAGGCCGCGTTGACATTGGCGTCAAAGTAGGACAAATTCAAGTCGTCAAAGTGCTGAAAATTCAGCCGTTCCCGGCTGAAACTTTTGGTAACCCGGATACCGGAAATGGACTCGTTGAGGTAGCCGTTAATCAGCGCCAACCGCTGGCGGCTGGCCCGGTAGGCCTGGCGCACCCGGACCCGCCAGTAGTGGGTCAGCCAGATCATCAGCGGCAGCACGGCAAAGGTTACCACGGCCAACTGCCAGTTCAGAATTAACATGGCGATCATGATGCCAATCAGGACGAAACCGGCCCGCGTCAGCCCGGTGATTGACCAGGTGACAAACTCCTGCAACACCCCTACATCGCCGATGAGGCGGCTCATGAGCCGGCCCACGCTGTAGTGATCGTAAAAGTTGAGCGAGAGGCGGTGCAGATGGCGAAACAGCTCGCTGCGGATGTCGGCCACCACTCTAGCCCCGACATAAGATAAAAGGTAGATACGGGTGCGGTTGGTCACCCACTCGGTGATGGTGACCAAGATGAAGGCGATGGTCCAGCCGCGCAGCCGGGCCAGATCACCGGCGCGGATACCCTCATCGATGGCCTGGCCAATCAGCCAGGGGTCTACCACGCTCAGCACCGAGGTAATGGCCATGAGCAGAATTGAGCCGACCAGCTTGCCCCGGTAGGGCAGATTATAGCCAAGCAGCCACCTGACCAGGCGCTGGTCGTAGCCTTTATCCGGCGCATCTTCTTCGTTGGATAGCAAACTTTTGACTTTTGCTTCACGCCGGCAGCGTTCCTCATATTCCGGGCCGGAGCGCGGGCTGAACAGCCAGCCGGAGTCATTTAGTTTTTGCATGGGTTCCCTTTCTTCTCGATCCAGACGTCTCATTCCGCCCGCTCCAGGGCTACAAATTCCTCCTGATCTTTGAGTTGCAAGTCATAAATCTGGCGATAAAAACCGCCCTGGGCCAGCAGTTCGAGATGGGTACCGCGCTGGACAATTTTTCCGTGATCCAGCACCAGAATACAGTCGGCATTCTTCAGCGTCAGCAGGCGTTGAGCGATGACAAAAGTGGTGCGGCCCTGCATCAGTGTAGTCAGGGCTTGCTGGATAAGGTATTCGGTCTCCGTGTCCACGCTGCTGGTCGAATCGTCCAGGATGAGGATGCGCGGGTCGCACAGCAAGGCGCGGGCAATGGCGAGGCGCTGCTTTTGTCCCCCGCTTACCGTCACCCCCCGCTCACCCACCTGAGTCTCATAGGCGTCGGGAAAACTTATGATGAAGTCATGGGCGCGGGCAGCTCTGGCGGCGGCCACAATGGCTTCGGGCGGGGCATCGGGCCGGCCATAGGCAATGTTCTCGGCGATGGTCGAGCTGAAGAGAAAGGAGTCCTGCAAAACCAAGCCAACTTCCCGGCGCAGGCTCTCCAGTTTTAACTCACGCAGGTCATGGCCGTCAATCAACACCCGGCCTTCGGTGGGGTCGTAAAAGCGCAATAACAGTTGAATAATGGTGGATTTACCGGAGCCGGTCGGTCCAATCAAGGCAATAGTCTGGCCGGGCGTGGCTCGAAAACTAACCTGGCGCAGGATGGGCTGGCCTTCCCAATAGGCAAAGCTGACCGTTTCAAAAGCCACTTCGCCACGCACTCCCGTAAGCGTAAGGGCGTCAGGTCGTTCGACCACTTCGTTGGGGGTGTCGATAATCTCAAAAATACGCTCGGCGCTGGCCGCGGCCATGGCCGCCAGGTTAACCAGAAACCCCAGCCGCTGGGCCGGGCCATTGAGCATCAACACGTATGAAATCAGGGCAAAAAGCGTGCCGACGGTGATGTCTCCGGCCAGAGCGGCCGGACCGCCAAACCAGAGCAGCAAAAAAATGCTGACGGCAATGGTAAAAGCCATAAACGGCCAATAGTTAGCCCACACCTGGATAACTCCCTGCCGCTTGTAAAACCAGGCATCATTCTCGCGGTCAAACTTTTGCAGCTCATACGGCTCGCGGGCAAAGGCTTTGACCACGCGGATACCGGTCAGGCTTTCCTGCATGACCGTTGAGAGCACCCCCATCTGATCCTGAATATCTTTGAACATCGGTCTAATCCGAGTATCCAGGCGGATAGCCGACCAGATCAGAACGGGAATCGGCAGCAAGGCCAAAACAGCCAGGCTGACACTCTCCAGGAACATGGCCGCCATAACGCCGACCAGCAGCAGGATGGTGGCCAGCAGATCCATCAGGCCGACACCGGCAAAGAGTTGAATCTCGCTGATGTCACCGGTGGCCCGGCTCATCAGGTCGCCGGTTTGAGCGCGATCGTGGAAAGCAAAGGGCAGATTTTGAACCGTATCGTAGAAATGGTTGCGCAGGTCATAAGAGACGCGATGGGACAGCCACAACCCCAGGTATAAGCGGGCAAAAGCGGCCAGCCCCCGCGCCGCGGCAATGCCCAGGATGACCCCTGCGGCAGTCAGCAACGCCCCGGCGTGGCCCCCGGCCAGTCCCTGATCAATGGCATCTTTAATAATCTGAGGGACGAACAAATTTAAGAGCGTAGCCAGCAACATGGCTGTATAAGCCACAATGAGTTGTGGCCGATAGGGTTTCAAATAGCTCAGCAAGCGGCGGTAAAAGCCTAATCGTTTCCAGCCCATCTTATCTCCCCAAAAGAAAACAGCCATGGCGAAGCCCATGGCCGGTAAAACAAAAAGCCACGGGTTCAAAAGCGCCCGTGGCCGAAGAATCTGCAAGATTTCGCTCTATTGGCTACGAGGCGCGCTGTGACAAATCCAAGCGGTATTGGCGATAAGAATTGCCTTGAGCATGGCGCGCCTCCTCTTATTTCAAGCTGGTTAAAAGTTTACCACAATTCAGGGAGAGGGTCAATAGGCTTTTAAGGAAAAGTTATTCTGATTTTAATAGGCCAAATCAAAGGGTTAAACTGCTGCCTTTTCCGCTACCGGCTCCGGCTCGTCTTCATGTTCGGCCAGCCAGCGTTCGGCGGCAATGGCGGCGGCAGCACCCATACCCGCCGAGGTGATGGCCTGCTTGAAAACCGAGTCGGCGATTTCACCGGCGGCCCACACCCCCTCAACATTGGTTCGCAATTCCTTGTCGGTGATCAGATAGCCCTGGTCATCGATTTCAAGCTGCCCCTCGAACAGATGAGAGTTGGGCAGATGGCCAATAAAGATAAAAACGCCGTCGGTGGGCCGGGTCCAGGTTTCGCCGGTCTTGAGGTTCTTTAATTCGATACTGGTCACCACCGGGTCGCCATTAATTTTAGTGACCACGGTATCCCAAATGAAGGCGATTTTTTCATTTTTCTGGGTGCGAGCTTGCAGGGTATACCCCGCGCGCAGAGAATCGCGCCGGTGGATGACAGTTACCTGGCGGGCAAACTTGGTCAGGAAGATGGCTTCCTGCAAGGCACTGTCGCCCCCGCCGATGACCACCACATCCTTGTCACGGAAGAAAAAACCATCGCAGGTGGCGCAATAGCTGACGCCCCGCCCAACAAACTCCGGCTCGCCCGGCACGCCCAGCTTGCGCGGCGAAGCGCCGGTGGTGATGATCAGGCTCTTGGCGTAATAATCGCCGCTGTGGCCGGTCAAGCGGAAGGGTCGCCGGCTTAAATCAACCGATTGGATCATATCTATTTTAATCTCAGCCCCAAAGCGCTCGGCCTGGGCTTGCATTTTTTCAACCAACTCCGGGCCGGTCAAGCCTTCGGGGAAGCCGGGAAAGTTTTCCACGTCGGTGGTGGTGGCAATCTGGCCACCTAATTCATTACCGGTAATCACCAAGGGATTCAAATTGGCACGAGCCGCATACAGCGCCGCCGTCAGTCCGGCCGGGCCGGAGCCAAGAATGACCGTTTCACGGACATGATTGTCATTGCCTTGCTGATGTCCATTTGTTTTATCATTTGCCGTTGAGCTTATCGAAACATTCAAATTCATTATCAATTACCTCCATTAAATTAGACGCAGAAGTTCAAAAAATGTTACGTCCGGCCGGTCAATTTTACCAACCAAACATTTACAGCTTCACCTTGGTAATTTTTAGCACCAACTCAAAATCTCTCAAAATATCAATCACCTTATCCGGCACGTCACTGTCAACCCCGATAAAGGAGATGGCCAGGCCGCCGGGTTTATCGCGGCCCGTGCGCCAGGTGGCAATATTGAGACCATGCGCTCCCAACAAGGTGCCCACTCGGCCGATGAAACCGGGCCGGTCGTGACTGCGGGTCACCAGGATGGTGCCTTCGGGGCGGACATCGATGCGATAACCATCAATCTGGACCAAACGTGGTTCATCGTCGGCAAACAGGGTGGCGGCAATGGTCCGGCTACCGCCGGCCCAGACAACGCGGCAGGAGATGAGGTTGGGATAATCGGGCGCGGGCAGGCCGCTGGTCTGCGAGACCACCATGCCGCGCTGGCGAGCCAGATGGGGGGCGTTGATGTAATTTACCCCCTGGTGCAGCACCGGCTCCAGCAAACCTTTGAGTATGGCTACGGTGACCGGCTTGATGTGCTCGCCGATTTCGGTTCCTTTTAGCTCAACTTCGACCCGCTGAATAGCGTCTTCGGCCAGTTGCGTTTGCAAGCTGCCAACCTTTTCGGCCAGGCTGAGGAACGGACGCAGTTGGCGCAATAAGGTGGGATGCACCACCGGCATATTGATGGTGTTCCGATAATCAAGCCCGCGCAGGGCGTCCAGCATTTGCTCGACAATCTGGGTACCAACATCCTGCTGGGCTTCCACAGTGCTGGCAGCCAGGTGCGGGGTAATGATGACGTTATCCAGGTGGCGCAGCGGGCTGTCTAGCGGCAAAGGTTCTGCGGCAAACACATCCAGGGCCGCCCCGGCAATTTGGCCCGACTTGAGACCATCAACCAGGGCTGCTTCATCGACCAAAGCGCCCCGCGCCGTATTGATCAGTTTCACCCCGGCCTTCATCTGGGCAATGGCTTTGGCATTAATGATTTTCTCGGTCTGCTCGGTCAGTGCGGCGTGAAGGGTAATAATATCAGCGCGGGCGTACAGTTCCGGCAAGTCGACCCGTTTGATCTTCAGCTCCTGGGCGGCCTCGTCACTGAGAAAGGGGTCGTAAGTGAGCACTTCCATGCCAAAAGCCAGACAACGTTGGGCCACCTGGCTCCCGATACGGCCCATGCCGATAATACCGATGATTTTGCGGTAGAGCTGCCAGCCGACAAATTGTTGGCGTTCCCAACGACCTGCTTTCAGGCTGACACAAGCCTGGGGAATATGGCGGCAGAGAGCCAGCAGCAGGGCCAGGGTGTGCTCGGCGGTGGCGCTGGTGTTGGCTCCGGGCGTGTTCATCACAATCACCCCACGCAGGCTGGCAGCATTGACATCAATATTATCCACCCCCACCCCGGCCCGCCCGACGACCTTCAGGCAGTCGGCGGCAGCCAGCACTTCCGCCGTTACTTTGACACTGCTGCGCACAATCAGGCCGGCGTAGCCGGGAATGCGCTCGGCCAGGGTTTGGGGAGTCAACCCTTTGACCAGGTCAAACTCAATGTCCGGGGCGCTCTCCAGTCGAGCCAATCCCTCCGGCGACAGATCGTCGGTAATCAGAATCCGGCAAGTCATTTACAACTGAACTTTCTTAATCCAAATGACCGGTTCAAAGTTGAGCAGATCATTAATCACTTCGTCGGGAACATCGCTATCCACCCGAATAAAGGAAAGGGCTAGGCCGTAGGGTTTGGTGCGACCATAACGCCAGGCGGCAATGTTGATATTGTGCTCGCCCAACACCGTGCCCACCCGGCCAATGAAGCCGGGCCGGTCGTCGTTGCCCATAACCAAAATCTGGCCTTCCGGCCGCACGTCAAAGTGATAGTCGTCGATTTGCACCAGGCGGGGCTCGTCGTCGTGGAACAGCGTGGCGGCAATCGTCCGGCTGCCGCTGTCCCACTCCACCCGGCAGGAGATAAGGTTGGGATAATCGGGCGTGGGCAGGCCGCTGGTTTGCGAAACCACAATCCCGCGCTGACGCGCCAGGTGCGGCGCGTTGATGTAATTGACCGTTTCGTGCAGCACCGGCTCCAGCGCCCCTTTGAGAATGGCTACCGTAACCGGCTTGATGTGGCCGTTGAGTTCAGTCCCCTTGATCTCCACCTCAACCCGTTGAATGGCATCCTCGGCCAGTTGCGTTTGCAGGCTACCCACTTTTTCAGCCAGGCTGAGGTAGGGGCGTAATTGCTGCAAGAGCTGGGCATCGACAATGGGCATGTTGATAGCATTGCGGAAATCAAGTCCACGCAGCGCGTCGATCATCTGCTGGACAATTTGCGTGCCCACATCTTGCTGGGCCTCCAGGGTGCTGGCGGCCAGGTGTGGGGTAACAATCACATTGTCCATACCAAGCAGCGGGCTAGCCGGCGAGAGCGGCTCTTCGGTAAAAACATCCAGCGCGGCTCCGGCAATTTTACCCGATTGCAGCCCGGCAATTAAAGCGGCTTCATCAATCAGCGGGCCACGGGCCGCGTTGATAATTCGCACGCCTTCCTTCATCTGAGCAATGGCCTTGGCGTCAATCATCTTTTCGGTTTGGGCGGTCAGAGCGGCATGGAGAGAAATAAAGTCAGATTGGGCGTAGAGCTCGGCCAGGTCAACCGGCTTCACCTTGAGGTCGTGGGCTACCTCGTCGCTCAAGTAGGGGTCGTAGGCCAGCACCTCCATACCAAACGACTGGCAGCGCAGGGCCACCCGGACCCCAATCCGCCCCATGCCGATGATGCCGATGGCTTTACGGTAAAGCTGGGTGCCCATAAAATTTTTACGTTCCCACTGCCCGGCTTTCAGGCTAACATAGGCCTGGGGGACATGGCGGCACAGGGCCAATAGCAGGGCCATGGTATGCTCGGCGGTGGCGATGGTGTTGGCTCCCGGCGTGTTGGTCACAATCACGCCGCGCATACTGGCCGTGTTGACATCAATATTATCCACGCCCACCCCGGCTCGACCCACTATCTTCAAGCAGTCGGCGGCAGCCAGCACCTCTTCTGTGACCTTAACGCTGCTGCGCACAATCAGGCCATCGTAGCCGGGAATGCGCTCGGCCAGGGTGGCCGGGGTCAGACCCTTGACGATGTCAAATTGGATATCCTCAGCCGCCTCCAACAAGGCCAGGCCCTGGGGCGACAGGTCGTCCGTAATCAGGATTTTGTAGGTCATTAATTGCTCCTAAATCAAAGGGGTAAAAATTTTTAACGTTGAATGTTAAAGATCACTTCGCCGGCTTCGATCAAACCGACGCCCTTGCTTAAAACGGCGGCGTGAGTCGAACCGGCCAGGGCTGTCCGTTCAGCTTCCACCAGCGCCAGCGGCAGCACCGGAGCCAAAGTGTTGGCTTTAATAAAAACGTCCGCTTCGGCCATTACCCGCTCCCGCGCCACAACCCCACCAAACCCCACCATTAACTCAACCGCCGAGCGGGCCACAACATCGCTGATCCCATCGCCTACCAGCATAGTCCGCCCGGAGCGATGGGCCAACAATTCTTGAATCACCTGGATTTTGCCGTGGGTTTCGATCAGTGGGGTGTCGGCGGGATCGAGATATTCCACGTCGGGGCGGGCTCCCCAACGATCCTGTTGATAATCCCACCACTGGCCGGACAAGCTGTTGTAACGCACATCGACCGCCCGAATATTTTGGGCTGGGATACCCAACCCTTCGCCAAAAGGTTGCACGGCTTCCTGTAGCCCGCCGCTGACGATAAAAACTTCGCGCCCGGCAGCTTGCAGCGCCTGAATCACTGCGGCGGCATCGGCCACGAGCGTCTGGCGGTAATGGCGCTCCAGCTCGCGAATTTCGGCGCGAGTGGGGCTGAGCAGTTCCAGGCGGCGGTCATAGACACTCTGCAGATGAACCTCGCCCTCCATGGCGGCATTGGTCAGCCGTTTGACTTCGTCAAATTTACCCTTGTGCCGGGCCAATTCGTCAATGCCTTCGATACTGCTGAGGGTGCTATCGCAGTCGAAAAAGACAAATTGAAAACCGGGCCACTCAGACCAGGGTTTGTCTTTGAGACTCAATCGGGCCATCGTTCAGCCTTACTATCTCAAAAAAACGACGAACACATTGGGTGTGTCCGCCGTTGGATCAGCGTCAGTGTACCTCAATTGAGGGTTTCGGTCAATCTGAGGTACAATGGCAAGGCGATGGGAGATTGGAGAGTTGGGAGATTGAAAAATTCATCTCATTCAGCCGGTAGCCTCACTATCAAGGGTCTGACCCTCAAGTACGCCATCGCCGGTCACGGCGCGCCGCTGCTACTGGTACACGGCCATGCCTCCTCGCAGGACCTGTGGGCCAAAGTGAACCTGCCGGACTCAGGCCAGGCTTATTGTCGCTACACGCTCGATCTGCCCGGCCACGGCGCTTCGACTAAGCCGCCGCTAGAATGGTTTACCCTGGAAAATTACACAGAAATATTGGCCCAATTCTGTCACCAGCTTGGCTTGAAAGAAATCCTGCTGGTCGGACACTCGATGGGCGGGCTGCTCTGTCTAAACCTGGCGCTGACCCAGCCCGAACTGGTGGCGACGCTGATCTTGATCGCACCGGCCGTTGAAGGCAGTTTTCTGGCCTATTTGGACCCCTTGCTAAGCCTGGAAAAGTTCATTTACCAGCCCCTGACCGAGCACCTGTTAAAAATTTACAACACTTACCCCTGGCTGGCTGCGCCAATTGGCGCCAATTGGTACGCTCACCCGCGCATGATCTTGACCGACAGTTTTAAACAAGCCCAGGCTGATTTTGCCCGCTGCCCGTTGACCACGCTCTTTGGCAACTTCAAACTGGTCCGCCAGGCCGATTTGCGGCCGCATCTGCCGGCCTTACGCCCGCCCACCCTGGTCATTGCCGGCGAGCAAGACCGGGTTGTATTTCCCAGCCAAGCCCGGCTGGTGGCCGACTATGCCCCCCAGGCCAAATTAGTGCTGATCCCCCGCTGCGGCCACCTTCCCTTTGACGAGCAGCCGGAATTATTCCAGGCGGCGGTGAAGGAATTTCTCGAACCTGTGACATCTACTTGAAACAAGGTTTACTGGGTACTTGGGGCTATTGCATCGCGGCAACTCTTTTGATATGATAGATGCCACTTGAAGAATACGGATGAACCGTAAGGGTCAAGCTGAAATCTTCCCTTCATATTTTGATGAGGTTGGCGAAGTAAAAGCAAAGGCCCAAACCCCCGGTTGAGATCGGGAGGTTTGGGCTTTTTTGTTGTGGAACCGAGATTTGCACAACACAACGAAACAGGAGGAAAAATGGCAGAGCGACCGTTACCGAACCGATTTTGGCTAATATTGAGTATTTTCATACTGGCCCTGGCCAGTAGCGGTTGGTGGATGCTGACTTATTTAGAGAACATCGCCAGGCCGACAAATTTAGCGCTGGGCGCCTCGACACAAATAACCAACTTACCCTCAGCAAAGGCCATTTCCTTTACTAATATCAACCAGGTAGTCGCCTTGGCGCGTTGGGGCAAAGGTCGGATAAGTCAAGCTGCGTATGATCCCAGCGGGCGACTGTTAGCGTTGGCTTCATCGCAGGGGATTTTCTTATACGATGCCGAAACCTTGGCCGAAGTAGCTTCGTTAGAAACGGGAACACCAGTTTGGAGTATCGCCTTCTCAACGGATGGCCGGCTCTTAGCTGCATCATTAGCAGACAAGACCGTGCATCTGTGGCAAACCTCGGATTGTACCAATTCAGCTCAAAGCTGTGAGTTACCGCCACGCACACTGGTAGAATCCGGCCAAATCGTCAAAAGCCTGGCCTTTTCGCCAGATGGAATCCGACTGGCCCTGGGGTCGGCCAACCAGGTTAGTCTATGGCAGGTGGCTGAGTGTGCCGGTTCAGCCAGCCCGTGTGGAACTTTACTGCGCAGCTTGGAGGGGGCGCCGGGCGTGCTGCTCAAAAACGTCACTTTTTCTTCAGATGGAACGCTCTTGGCTGCCAGCTCGTGGAATAATGACGCCGTGCAGTTGTGGCAAGTTTCAACGGGGACACGCTTGTCGGCGCTCCAGGGCTCAACAGGGACGGCTCTAAGCGTCGCCTTCTCACCCACCGACGACTTGCTCGCTTCTGGGACGGCCAGAGGTGAGGTACGGCTGTGGCAGGCTACAACCGGAACCCTGATACATACTATGCAAGGACACACCAGTGGCGTGAACAGTCTGGCCTTTTCGGCCGATGGGACCAGGTTAGTTTCCGGCTCGGCTGACGGCGCCGCGCGGCTGTGGCAGATTTCCGAGGGGCAACTGCTGAACACTTTTGAGGGAGAGGCAGAGAACATAAACAGCGTCGCCCTCTCGCCGGATGGAACAGAGTTAGTGACCGGGTCAGAGGAGGGACAAGTCCAGGTGTGGCAGGTGGATAATAAGAAATCGGTCAACGCCCTCGAAGAATACGCCGGCAGCGTCAACAGCCTGGCCTTCTCCCCGGATGGAACCGCGTTGGCCATCGGGGCCGAAGATGGCAGCGTGCAGTTACTGGATGTAACAAGCGGGGCGCAACTCGACACGCTGCCCAGCCAGCAAGCCGGTATAGATAGCCTGGCCTTTTCGCCAGATGGCCAAATCCTGGCGACAGGTGCCGGCAAACTGATTGCGCCAGGAGTTTGGGATGACACGGTGCGGCTGTGGCGCTTGTCTGACCAAAGCCTGCTGCACGCCTTTGAGGGACCGCGTATTGAGGTCATTGGCTGCGCCATCTTCCGCAACAGCGTAGCCTTTTCACCCGATGGGTCACTGCTGGCTTCCGGCTCGCACGACCATGTAATCCGGCTGTGGCAAGTAGCGGACGGAACCCCACGGCAAACATTGGAAGGCCATGCCGGAACCTTGTTAGATGTTGCCTTTTCGCCTGATGGAACGCTGTTGGCCTCGGCTTCAGAAGACGGCACGGCGAAGTTGTGGCTGGTAAACGATGGCTCAACTGTCCAAACACTGCCTGGCCATCTGGGCGCAGCGACCAGCGTGACTTTCTCACCTGATGGCGTGCTGTTGGCCTCAGGAGCAGCCGATGGCCAAGTACGCTTGTGGCGAGTAACCAGCGGAGAACTGGTGTATACTTTGGAAAGCCACAACGACGGCGTCACCAAACTGGTTTTTTCACCCGATGGAACTATACTCGCCTCGAGTTCAAGAGATGGCACGGTAAAATTGTGGGAAACAGCGAAAGGTACACTCCTGCGCACCCTACAGGGGCACACTGACTACGTCAACAGTATCGCTTTCTCCCCCAACGGTGAACTGCTTGCCTCTGGGTCGGAGGATGGCACGGTGCGCTTGTGGGGCATTGGTCAGGAATAAGAGAGAGGGCCGCTCGAATTGAGCGGCCCTCTCTTATGTTTATGGTCGCCTGGGTGGGGGCAAGCCCCACCGCTACGATTTTAATTCAACACCACTTCTGCCGGTACGGGTTTGATGGCCTCGCGCAGTGCATCACCGAAAGGGATAGCCGAGCTTAACGCCTCGGCCAGTACCTCGTCAATAGTTTCAGCCATAATGAAGGTCATTTCGCCGCGGACATCTTCCGGCACGTCATCGAGGTCGGCGTCATTCCGCTTGGGGAAGATGACGGTGGTCAGGCCGGCCCGGTGGGCCGCCAGAATCTTCTGCTTGAGACCGCCGATGGGCAAGACTTGCCCTTGCAGGCTGACCTCGCCGGTCATGCCCACTTCGGCCCGCACCGGGCGGCCGGTGAGCAGCGACACCAGGGCGGTGGCCATCGTCACCCCGGCGGAGGGGCCATCCTTGGGCACGGCCCCGGCAGGGACGTGCAGGTGAATGTCGGCGTCGTTGAATTTGGCCGAGTCAATGCCCAGCTCCTCGGCGTGGGCGCGGATGTAGCTGAGGGCGATTTGAGCACTCTCTTTCATCACGTCACCCAACTGGCCGGTCAGGGTCAGGCGATCCTTGCCCGGCATGCGAGCCGCCTCGATAAAGAGGACATCGCCGCCGACAGGAGTTACCGCCAGCCCGGTAGCTACGCCAGCTTTTTCGGTGCGCAGAGCCGCCTCAAAATGGAACCTGGGCTTACCAAGATATTCTCTCACTTGAGCAGGTCCAATATTGACCGCCTGGGTTGTGCCATTGCCGTTGCCGTTGATAACCAGCTCACCGGCAGCCACTTTGGTGGCCACTTTGCGAACAACCCGGCCAATTTCACGCTCCAGGTTACGCACGCCGGATTCGCGAGTATAATCGCGGATGATCTGGCGCAGCCCCTCTTCTTCAAATTGAATTTCGTCCGGGCGCAGGCCGTTGGCCTTGATCTGACGCGGCACCAGATAGCCCTTGGCAATCTCCAGCTTTTCGTATTCGGTGTAGCCGTCAAGCTGAATAATCTCCATGCGGTCGCGCAGCGGCGCAGGGATAGTATCCAGGGTGTTGGCCGTGGCAATGAACATGACCTGGCTCAGGTCAAAGTCCACATCCAGGTAGTGATCACGGAAGGCATAATTTTGCTGCGGGTCCAGCACTTCCAGCAAAGCGCTGCTGGGGTCGCCCCGCCAATCGGAACCAATTTTGTCCACTTCGTCCAGCATAAAGACCGGGTTGCGAGTCCCCACCCGCTTGAGCGATTGAATCACCCGGCCCGGCAGCGCACCGATGTAGGTACGGCGATGGCCGCGAATTTCAGCCTCGTCGCGCAGGCCGCCCAGGCTCATGCGGGTAAACTCACGCCCCAGGGAGCGGGCAATGCTGCGGCCCAAGCTGGTTTTACCCACGCCGGGCGGGCCCACAAACAACAGAATGGAGCCGCCGGCCCGGTCCTGCTCGCGGCCCTTCTCGACCGGCTCTTCGTCCACCTGGCGTTCCAGGCGCAATTTGCGCACGGCCAGATATTCCAGAATCCGCTCTTT
>CAZRYD010000072.1:8190-22185 GCA_964604225.1 uncultured Caldilineaceae bacterium | reverse complement strand
TGCTGGCCTTTTATCGCCGCATCAACGGCTGGTTGAAGCTCCAGTTTATCTATTACCGCACCTATCGCCGCTAAATTAAACCACCAAAAATTTCCGGTTTATTTGCTGTAGGGGCGAATGGCCATTCGCTCCTATTCAACCTGCAATCGGTCCACCAACTGCTGTAACGCTTTAGCACTTAAATCGGTCACCACAAAAACTTCTTGGACGTTACTCTGGGCTCGAGCTTGCATTTTGTATCCGCCCACAATGGGTACGGTGACTTTGATTTTTAGCGGTAGGGGACGGCCTTTTACCCGCGCCAACCGGCCCGGCGTCACGGTTTTGATGTCTGGCTCGGCCGCCAGGCGGGTCAAAAGAGGGATCAGGCCCGGAATGTGGGTGGAGTGATTCCAAACGAGTCGGCCCATTTAACACGCTTGGCTCATGACACTGACTTGGCCGTCTCTTTCTTTTCCTCATCCTCAATCAACTGCCGGCGCAGAATCTTGCCGACCATTGTTTTGGGCAGTTCCTGGCGAAATTCGATGTACTTGGGGACTTTGTACTTGGCCAGCCCTTCCTGGCACCAGGCAATAAGTTCCTCGGCGGTGGCTGTCTGGCCTTTTTTGAGCACCACAAAGGCTTTGGCCCGTTGGTTGTCGCTCCCCACCGGCACGCCGATAGCCGCTGCTTCGAGTACTTTGGGATGCTCGTACAACCGCTCCTCGATATCGCGTGGATACACATTAAAGCCGCCCGAAGCCAGAATCATATCCTTTTTGCGGTCCACGATGCGAACATAGCCATCCTCGCTCATTTCGGCAATGTCCCCGGTATGCAGCCAGACTTTGCCGTCGACATGTTGTCGCAAGGTGTTAGCCGTTTCGGTGGGCATATTCCAGTAGCCTTTCATCACCTGCGGCCCATGGAGGCAGATGACCCCTGGCTGATTGGGGCCAACTTCGGTTTCCTCAGTCTCAGGGTCCATCAGTTTGACTTCGGTATCGGAAATGGGTACGCCAATGGTGCCGGTGCGTCCGCCGCTCCCAAGCGGGTTACCCAGCGCCACCGGCGAAGTTTCACTCAGGCCAAAACCCTCGACCAGCCGGCCCCCGGTGATGCGTTCAAACTCAGCCTTGACTTCGGCCGGCAGCCCGGCTGCTCCACTCAGGCAAGCTTTAATAGATTTCAAATCATACTTGCCGGCTTTGACGTCGGGGTGGTTATTAATCGCCGTGTACAGCGCCGGCACGCCCGGAAAATAGGTGGGGCGATGAATATTGATGGCGTTGAGCAAATAAATCATATCACGCGGGTTGGGAATGATGATTTGGGCGTGGCCGCCAAACACCGACAGATTCATACACACGGTCATCGAGTAACTGTGGGTCAGCGGTAGCGCGGTCAGCATGACCTCCGGCCCATCCGACTGACCCGCTCCGCTCAACCAAGCCGTCGATTGCATAGCGTTGGCGACCACGTTGCGATGGGTCAACTGCGCGCCTTTGGGCACGCCAGTGGTGCCGCCAGTGTACATCAACACGGCAGTGTCTTCGGGCGTCATCTTGACGGGCTGGGGCGTGGCCGGAGCCGTCGCCAGGACATCCTGAAACCAGGTAGTAGCGGGATCAGTGGCAATATCAACTCGATGCCCTTCTTGCTTTTCTTTACCCAGGGTGAACAGAAGTTTGAGCAGGCCGGGAAAATATTCCTTGATGTTAGTCACAATCACCTGCTTCAGCGTGGTGTGAGCGCGCACCTGCTTGACCCTGGGGTAGAGCAAACTCAACACGACGGCAAACGTCGCCCCGGAATCCTTCATTTGATGCTCAATTTCACGAGTGACATACAGCGGGTTGCTGGGCACCACAATCCCGCCCGCCCGCAACGTACCATAATAGGCAATCACGTACTGGGGGCAGTTAGGCAGATATAAAACAACTCGATCCCCTTTTTGCAAGCCCCGCTGTTGTAGACCGGCGGCAAAGCGGTCTACCAAGATATTCAATTCGCCGTAAGTCAGCCGGCGATGCTGCTCGCCCAGCATGGGCGCCATCCCGCCAAAAATAATAGCGGTCCGGTCGGGATATTTCTCGGTGGTTTGGCGCAGAAATTGATCTACCGGCTGGGGGGGATATTCAATTGAAATCGGCACATTGGGATCGTAATGTTGGTGCCACACGCGTTGTTGCATAGCGCTGCCCTCTCATCAGGTTCAAAAATTTAGCCTCACTATAGCAGAAATTTACCGGATTGTCACCTAACCAAAGTTAGGCTAGGCTGCGGTTTGGCCTGATTTCATCCTTCAATTTGTTGTAGATGCGTCAGCTTAAAATCCGTGGCCGATTTGAACCCATAGCCGCTAAGACGGTCCAGAGCAATATGAGCCACCCAACCCAGTAAAAAGACCGGTTGGAAAGACCAGAACATAATCAGCAGCAAAATCGGGATGGCATAGGTATGCAGCGTATTGTAAACCATGCTGGGCCAGCGGGTTGTGCCGTCATAACCAATGTAGGCCAAAAATGAAACGTCCGGCAGGATGGCAAACAGGGCAAACAGCCACCAATTTCCGCCCCAAAGAAAATGCAGCGTCACGGCCCCAATCAAAATACCAACCGCATCCAATCGTAAAAATATCCTCATCATCTTGATTTTAATCGCCTCGTTTAGAACTCATTTTACAAAGTTGACTTGTCAGAGCGAACACAGTAAAGTGTAGCAAAATATGGCGGGGCGAGGCTGAGGCTCGCCCCTCTCGTTATTAATTTACCTAATCTACCCTATGCTGGAGCTAAGATGTCCCTGACCTTTGAACCTCGAACCGGACCAGGCCGAGCGATTCTACGCCGCCTGTTGCAACTCGACCAACCGGTGCTCCCCCGCAGCGAGAGCGAAATTGCCGCAGAGGTCGAGCGCAATTATCGCTGGAATTTTACCTTCAATCTACTGGATGGGGTTATCTTCTGGTTTGGCCTGAGTTTTGCCTCCTCCACTACCATCGTCCCCCTGTTTGTCAGCAAATTGACTCTCAATCCGCTATTGATTGGGTTAATCGCCGTGATTGCTCAGGCAAGCTGGTATCTGCCTCAACTGTTCACCGCCAGTCAAACTGAAAGACTCTCCCGTAAAAAGCCAGTGGTGATTAACCTGGGCTTTTTTACCGAGCGACTGCCCGTCTTTCTATGGCCGGTGGCAGCCCTGGTCGCGCTGTGGTCTCCAGCCCTGGCCCTCATCCTTTTTTTCATCAGCTATGCCTGGCACGGCTTGGGAGCCGGCCTGGTGGCGCCGGCCTGGCAGGATTTAATTGCACGCTGTTTTCCGGTCAATCGGCGGGGACGTTTTTTTGGCACCACTACTTTTATTGGCACGGGCGTGGGCACAATCGGGGCGATGCTCAGCAGTTCGTTGCTGGGGGCAGCCTCTTTCCCCCTTAATTTTGTCTGCCTTTTTTTTATCGCCGCCGTGGCCATCAATCTGAGTTGGGCCTTTTTAGCGCAAACCCGAGAGCCGGTGCAACCAGCCTCCTCCGCTCCGGCTGGGGCTGGTCAATTCCGGGCCAAGTTGTCACAAATTCTCCGGCGAGATCATAACTTTCGCACCTTCTTGCAAGCCCGGCTGTTATTAGCTTTGGGCAGCACCGGCGCAGGTTTCATCACTATCGCTGCCATTGAGCGCTGGCAGGTATCAGATAGCACCGTTGGTCTTTACACGGCAGCGCTGCTATTGGGGCAAACGGCCGGCAATTTACTGGCCGGGCTACTGGCCGATCGCTTTGGGCATAAACTCTCCCTGCAAATCGGCGCAGCAGCGGCAGTGATAGCTTTTGCCCTGGCCTGGCTGGCCCCTGCGCCCATATGGTATTACCTCGTCTTTGCCGGTTGGGGCATGGCGTATGGAATTGCTATCGTGTCGGGCATCCTGATCATCCTGGAGTTTTCCTCGCCGGAACATCGCCCCACCTACATTGGTATCACCAACACCGGCGTGGGGTTGGCCAGCAGCCTGGCGCCCTTGGCCGGCGGCTGGTTGGCCAGTTTCAACTTTAGCTGGTTGTTTGCTCTGAGCGCCGGCATCAATCTGCTGGCCCTGGGGCTGCTATACTGGCAAGTCAAAGAGCCGCGCTGGCAGACGACCCGGCTGGACTCGCTGTTAGACCAGCCGGAAAAATCAAGCTGAGTTCGGTCAAACTGCTTCCAGGCCGGCGATGGTTTCTTCCATCAAAGTGACCGCTGCCCGCAACGTCGACCTATCAAAAGCAAATTTGGCTCCGGCGGTAGCATAGAGTTCAGGCAAGGAAGCTGTCCCCCCCAAGGCCAGGGCGCGGCGATAACCGGCCACTGCCCCTGCCTGGTCGTTGAGCGAATTGCGCCACACCTGTACCGATCCCAACTGGGCCAGGCCGTACTCTACATAGTAAAACGGAACCTGGTGGATGTGGAGCTTACGCTGCCAGCCGGTCAGCAATTCTTGCTCCAGCCCGGTCCAATCCACGCCCGGCATAAAACGCCGCCATAAAGTTGCCCAGTGGGCGTCGCAGTTGGCCGGATGCATAGCCGCGGCGGGATTTTCATACACCCAATGCTGAAAAGCATCGACTACGGCCATAAAAGGCCAGAACAGAATGGCTTGTTCCAGGTGCTCGATGCGAGCCCGAGCCGCTTCGGCCTGGCTGTAAAAACCACCCGAGGCCGACAAATAGGGCGCGGCCAGCAATTCCATGGCCATAGAGCCAATCTCGCCAAATTCCTCTCCCACCTGAAGTTGTTGATAATAAGGTAAACGGCTGCTTTCAAAGACATGAAAGGCGTGGCCGGCCTCGTGCAGCATCGTCTGGACATCCTCATGCACGCCGACCACATTCATAAAAATGAAGGGCCGTTTGGCCGCCGCAAAGCTGGTACAATACCCGCCCGGTGCTTTATTTTTACGATTATCCAGATCAAGCAGACCTTCATGCACCATAGTCTCAAAATATGCGCCCAATTGCGGGTCAAGGTGATGAAACATCGCCCCTGCCTTGGCTTGAAGTTCAGACACTTCCCGGAATGGACGCAGCGGAGGCCGGCCCAGGGGGTCTACTTCCAAATCCCAGGGACGCAAGGTTTCCAGGCCCAGCCGCTGGCGGCGCTTTTGGTAGATACGGCTGGCGGCCGGGACGACTTCGGCCTCGATGGCTTCGTGGAAAAGTTGGCAGTCGTCCGGCGTGTAATCGAAGCGGTGCAACTTTTGCCAGCAGAAGGCCCGATAATCACCCAGGTTGGTATTGGCGGCCACCTGCTGGCGCAACTCTAGAAATTTCTGCCACAGCGCGTTGATAGCCTCCCGGTCGGCCAATTGGCGCTCGGCGGCCAAGCGCCAGGCCTGCTCGCGCATGGCTCGATCAGGGTTTTGATAGACCGGCTGCAACTGGGTCAAGGTCAATTCCTCACCGGCCCATTGGACCGTCTGCGCGCCGACAATCTTATCATATTGAGCTGATAATTTATGTTCTTCGGTAAAAAGAGGCAGGTTGGCCGGGCGAAACAGCGCCACTTCGGCTCGCATTTTTTGCAGTGGCAGCTCAAAACCGGGTGGTTCCAGGCCGCTGTCCAACAGCTTTTTTTTCAATTGCTGCTCGGCATCTTGCATGGCCGGGTAAATTTCATCGAGAAATGTATTGAAACACTGCTCGGCTTCTTGATCCGCCGTATTGCAAGTGGTGGCCACATAGTGGCGCTGCAACACTTCATCCAGCCGCTCACTCAAACGAGTCCAATCCGTTAGAAAGGTGGTTGCCGTATCGCGGCTAAGCGAACGAGCCGCCAAGTCGTGATAATAGGGTTCAATTTCTGACCACGACCAACGGCTCATAGGGGTGGCTTCTTGGGGTAGACGATCGAACATAAAAATCTCCTGCGGATATTTACTCAGAAAGCTTCCTTTATATTACCCTAAATTCCAGCCAGAAACGAATCTTGACTGCTAAATCACTTGCTCCCCCTGTCTCGCTCTGGTATGATAGGGGCGATTTAGAAGCCGTCCAACTCTAAAAAGACAAAGGATTTTGATTTATGCCCTACAACTTCGATCAATATATCGAGCGACGCAACAGTGATTGCTACAAGTGGCGGGACTACGGCAACGATGTATTGCCCTTATGGGTCGCCGATATGGATTTTGCCTCACCTGAACCGATCATCCGGACGCTGCACGAACGGGTGGCCCACGGTATTTTTGGCTATGGGCGGCCTCCAGCGGAGCTACACAATGTAATCTGCGAGCGTATGCAGCGGCTGTATGATTGGACCATCTCCCCCGACCAACTGGTCTTTTTACCCGGCCTGGTTGCCGGCCTGAATGTGGTTAGCCGAGCCATCGGCAAACCCGGCGATGGGGTGCTGGTGCAAACGCCGGTTTATCCTCCCTTTCTCAAAGCGCCATTGAACCACGGTCGAATCTTGGACACGGCTGAACTGGCTCTCAGCCGAGAGGACCAATGGTTGCACTACGAAATAGATTACGACATATTTGAAGCGGCCATCACGCCGCGTACCGGGCTGTTTATTCTGTGCAATCCGCACAATCCCACCGGTCACAGCTATACCCGCGAGGAATTGACCCGCATGGCCGAAATCTGTCTCCGCCACAACATCATCATCTGCTCCGATGAGATTCATTGTGATTTGCTGCTGGGCCACACCGGCCACATTCCTATGGCTACACTCTCACCAGAAATTGCCGATCACTGTATCACCCTGATGGCGCCCAGCAAAACTTTTAACATTGCCGGTTTGAAATGCAGCTTTGCCATCGTCTCCAATCCCGAATTGCGCCGCCGGCTGATCACGATTTCCAGTGGTATGGCTCTGGCCGTCAATTTGATGGGCTATACCGCCGCACTGGCCGCCTATCGCGACGGCGCAGAATGGCTGGCCGAACTGTTGCGCTATCTCACCGCCAACCGCGATTTTGTAGTGGACTATGTAAAGGAACATTTACCGGGCCTCTCCACCACCGTCCCGGAAGCCACTTATCTGGCCTGGTTCGACTGCCGCAACGCCGCGATCGAGGGCAATCCCTTCCAGTTCTTTTTAAAGCAAGCCCGCGTTGCCCTCAACGACGGCGCTTATTTTGGCCCCGGCGGCGAGGGCTTTGTCCGGCTCAACTTTGGCTGTCCCCGCTCTACCCTCAGCGAGGCCCTGGAACGGATGCGGGGCGCACTGGCCGGATAAATCCAACTTTCGTAGCCTCAACAATACAACTTTTGATGGATGACACTACACCCGACTGGCTGTTATAATGCGGGTGTGACTAGAGAAAGCGATAGTTGTACAATTTACGAACAATGATTGTTGATAGAGCAAATTGCCATAAACATAATTTTACGTACATTGTTCGTTTTTCAAACTTTGTTTAAACAAATGTCCAAATTGACGCCACGCCAACGACGCTATTACAAAACCAAGGCGACCATTCTAGAAGCAGCGCAAGAAATTATTGCTGAAAAAGGTCTGAACGGTCTCTCCTTGCGAGAATTAGCACGGCGGATAGATTACAGCCCATCCGGTCTGTATGAATACTTTAACAGCAAAGACGAGATTGTAACGGCAATCCGCGCCGAGGGCTTGGAGCTAATGCGTGATTATCTCAACCGCGTTCCGGCTGACCTAGCTCCTTCGGAGCGGCTCATGCAACTGGGCTTGGCTTATCTGGATTTTGCCCACAACCACCCGGAGCATTTTCGGCTCATCTTCAGTCACCTTACCTCCGAGCGGGGGTCGTTTAACGAACAGTTGGCGGATGAGTCACCTTACCACATTCTGCTCCAGGCGGTGCAAGCAGCCATCGAGGCTGAGGAACTCGCTCCAGGTGAGGACTATAGTTTAGAAGAGATTGCCTACAGCCTGTGGTCGTTGGTTCACGGGATGGCTATGCTGCAGCAAACCCATTTGTGCCACTTCCAGGCAGATTTTGAGGCTATTCATCGCCGGACGCTTCAGATTTTTGCTGAAGGACTTAAAAACAAAAACCTTTTCATCCTGTAATTCGTAAAGAATACGGGAATAATGCGAAAATTATTAGATAAAGCATGGCACACTTTTATCCGATGCATGCACATATGAAGGAGCAACCTATGAACCTCAGATTTATCGCAGTAACCCTCGCTTTGATCCTGGCGGTCGGGGCAATTACCGCCTGTGGCGGAGCTGAAACACCCACGGCTGAACCCGTGTCTCAGGCCCAAGCCGCCGAACAACCTCAGGTTGTCTCGGCCGAGGCTTTCGTGGTGCCGGTCAAAAAATCCAACCTCTCTTTTGAAATTGGAGGACGGGTAGCGACCATCAAGGTTGAAGAAGGCGACGAGGTAGCCAAAGGTGACGTACTGGCTCAATTAGACCAGACCACTTACCAGACGAATGTGGCCTCGGCTCAAGCGGCCTTGCTCGAAGCTGAGGCCAGCCTGGCCAAGGCTCAGGCTGACCTGGCCAATACCAAAGCGCCGGCCACACCGGAAGAGATTGCCCAGGCTGAGGCTGCGCTAGACAAAGTCCAGGCCGCGTTGGCCGAACGAGTCGCCGGACCGACTGAAGAAAGCATCAATGTGGCCAAGGCCGAGGTGGCCGCCGCTCAGGCCAGTTTGAACGAAGTATTGGCCGGGACCCGTGATGAGGATTTGCAAGCGGCTTCGGCTAAGCTATTGCAAGCCGAAGCAGATGTCCGCCTGGCCCAGGCTGACTATGACAAATTTGTCTACGGCGATCCGAAAGTAGCCGAACCGTATGGCGTGGCTCTGCAAAAAGCCACCCTCACTTACAATGCGGCCAAAGCTGACTACGACAAACTGGTCAACGGGGCGACGGGCGAAGCCATTGCCGTGGCTCGCGCCGGGGTGGCCAAGGCCCAGGCCGCACTGGCTCAGGCCGAAGCCGGAGCCACACCGGAACAGATTGCCCAAGCGCAGGCCGATGTTGCCAGCGCCGACGCGGCCCTGGCCAAGCTGAAAGCAGGCGCTACGGACGAACAAATCGCCGTGGCCGAAGCCGGGGTTAAGATTGCCGAAGCCGGGATAGAGAAAGCCAAATCTGGCATCACCTCTGCCCAGGCCGAACTGGCCAAAACCGAGTTGATTGCTCCTTTCAGCGGCACCATTGGCAGCTTAGATATAGACGAGGGCGAGATTGTTCAGCCCGGCACGTCGGCTATCTCTCTGGGCGACAGCTCACGTTGGCAAATCGAAACCGACGATTTGACCGAAATTGATGTGGTCAATGTGCGCCCAGGCGCTAGCGTAAAAATCAGTGTTGACGCCCTGCCGGGTGAGGAGTTTGAAGGCAAAGTGATCCGTATCACCCCCAAGGCCGAAACTAAAGCCGGCGATCAGACCTACACCGTCTTGATTGACCTGACCAAAGGCGACACGTCCAAACTGCGCTGGGGCATGACCACTTTCGTTGATATCGAAGTCGGTCCTGAACTGTAAAGGTAGGTACACCATGCGTTTCACCTCTTACGTTTCACGTTTCACCCTGTATGCGCTGCTCCTGGCCCTGCTGGTGACGTTCGGCTGGACGGCCAGCAGCGCCCCCCCGGCCCTGGCCCAGGAAGATACAGCCAAGCCAGTCGATAATTTAGAGACCAATCTGGCCCGGGCCACCGCCAAAAGTTTCTTGATCACCTTAACCCGGCCCGAGTTGGCCGGTACGATGAACTTCTACCTGACCGATGATGTCAAGACCAGCAACACTATAGTGGCCGGTTTGCAAAACCCACCCGTCGCCTCATTTGAAATTACGGCGACGAGTTGGGCGACCGAAAAAACCTATCAGGTTCAAGCCACCTTACAGCCGGACAAGCGCCAGGTAATCGTCTACACCGGCAAATATGATGGCCGGTGGCTGGTGGAAGGTGTGGACCTGCTGCTAGCCCCGGCTGTGAACGTGGCGCAGGCTGGCGCTGCCGGAGTTGTCACCTCAACCACAACCAGTGTCAAGCCCGTGGCCGGCAATGGCAGCGGCAAGCTGGTCTTCCAGGCCCAGAGCGGCGGTGGGATCTATGTGGTCAACGCCGATGGTACCGGTTTGAAATATGTCACCAACGGGATTGACCCGCAACTATCGCCGGATGGCGAAAAGATTGCCTTCACCCGCTGGGAGCCTGAATATGCCCTGTTCACCATCAATGTGGACGGCACAGGCGAGCAAAGCTGGGCCAAGGGCTGGCGGCAGATGAAATCGCCCACCTGGTCCGCCGACGGATCGAGCCTGACCTTTAGCTGGCAGAACGGCGGGCGGCTCAACGACGAAGAGAAGCGCATCGACCTGGCCAAAGCGGCTCAGAACGAAAACGGAGTCAATGTGCCCTCTAACGCCAGGGATGTTGAAATAGAGAATGGTATTCTGAAGTATCGAATTCCAGCCGACGCCAACTGGTATTTGAAACAGGTCAACCTGGCCAACGGCCAATTGCAGGATTTAGCCGCCGGGCAGTATGCCTACAGCCCCACCGGCAATCCGGCTAAAACTCATGAGCTGATTTATACCTTTGGGGGCGGCGGCATTGCTATGTATGACACCCAAAGCAACACGGGCCGCCCGGTAACCACGGATGCGCGAGACCGCGCGCCGGTCATCTCGCCCGACGGCAGCCGGGTCGCAGTCTCCTACTGGCAAGATGGTAACTGGGAAGTGTACATCATGAACCTCGACGGCAGCAACCGGCAGCGCTTGACCAGCACTCCGATTACGGTGCTGGCGGAGCAAAATCAGTTGGTTAGCCAGTTTGTGGATGGCAAGGAAAGATTAGTACCGGCTGAGAACAAGAAGTGGAACAACGCCGCCCCGGCCTGGTCACCCGATGGTAAGCAGCTTACTTTTATGACCGACCGCAGCGGCAAGTGGGAAATCTGGATTATGAACGCCGACGGCTCCAACCAGCGGCCTATGTTTCCCAACGGCGCGCTCAACAGTCTGACCTTCAACTACGCCGGCGTCGACGAGCGGATGATTTCGTGGGGGAAGTAGTCAGTAGCCAGAGATTTTACGTATCACGCAATCACGTTTCAAGGAGTCTTAGATGAGCAGCAAACGAGTGGCGATTTTGGTCGGCGGGGGGGATGTGCCTGGCCTAAATATGTGTCTTAAGGGTCTGGTTTACCGGACGATTAATGAGGGTTTTGAACCCATCGGCGTGCGCAAAGGTTGGGAAGGCCTGATTAACTACAACTATCACGATCCGACGACCTATGGCGATCATTTCATCGAACTGACCAAGCCGATGGTTCGCCCGATTGACCGCACGCCTGGCTCTTTTTTACACGCTTCGCGGATCAACCCGCTCAAAGCGTCGCGTCGTTTGGTGCCTGAGTTTTTGCGGAAGTCGGGCGTAGAAACCCAGGATTTGACCGAGCATATCAAGGATGTGATCCAGCGCCTGGGCTTCCATGCCCTGATTACGCTGGGCGACGATGACATGCTCAGATACGCCGCTCATCTGAACAAAGCAGGGGTGCCAGTTATTGGCATTCCCAAGACCGTCCACAATAACATCTATGGCACGGATTACACCATCGGGTTTAGCACCGGCCTGGCGCGAGGCGTGGCCTTTATCCATGAGTTGCGTGCTCTGGCCGGCTCGCGGGAGCAAATTGTGGTCGTTGAAACCTTCGGGGTTCAATCCGGTCTGAGCTCGCTGATGACCGCTTTTCTGGCCGGGGCCGACCGGGCCATCATCCCCGAAGTGCCCTATGATCCGGAGAGATTGGCCTACCTGACTATGCGGGATAAGAGTGTGACCCCCGGCAACTATGCCGTAGTGACCGTAAGCGACGGCTCGCGCATTGTGCCGGAGAAGTTGCTGCAATATACCCCGCAGCTTTCGCCGCGCAGCCAATCCGAGGCCCTGAAATTGGTGACCGAAGAAAAGGCCAAAGAAGCCGGCGTGACCGATTATGACTTGGAGGGGGTGATGGAACCCGGCTCCAGCCTGGTGGGGAGCGGCATGGTGGCGGCGGAACTGTTGCAACATTTGACCGGCGAAGAGGTCTTTTTGCAGCCGTTGACCTACCTGCTCCGTACCGGCTCGCCCGATGGGCAGGATTTGCTGGGGTCAACCAACTTTGCCATTTTGGCCACACGGTTGTTGAAAGACAGCAAGTTTGGCCGCATGACCGCCTATCAGCAGCGCTACAATTTGACCGATGTTGACCTGCAAGTGGTCACCGAAGGGGTCAATAAAGTTGATGTAGACGAAATGTATGATGTAGACAATTACCGACCCAAAATCAATTTGATTTGGGCAGGGCAGGACAAGTAGTAATCTCATTCTGAACGGAGCGAAGCGGAGTAAAGAATCCCGCCAAGTTATTCTGATGATAGTGTTACTCTGGGGGGGATTCTTCGGCCTTTGGCCTGAGAATGACATGCCAATGATGAAGGGTATACCAATGAGCGAAAAAAACGGCAACGGCAAAAACGGCTACGACAAAATCATTGAAGTGAAAGATGTAGTAAAAAACTTCAAGGTGGGCGACGGCGAAGTCACCATCCTCAAGGGCATCTCCTTTGACGTAAAACCGGGCGAATTTGTCTCGGTTGTGGGGCCGTCGGGTAACGGCAAGTCAACCTTGCTGAACATGATTACCGGTATTGACCGCCCCTCCGACGGCCAGGTGATTGTGACCGGGCGGGAAGTCCACAAGATGAGCGAGAACAAGCTGGCTTCGTGGCGCGGCGAGCACGTCGGCATCATCTTCCAATTTTTCCAGATGCTGCCGGCCCTGAGCCTGCTGCAAAACGTGATCCTGCCCATGGACTTTGCCAACAAATACAATCCCAAAGAGCGGCGCGAGCGAGCCTTACACCTGCTGGAAACGGTCGGCCTGGCCGATCAGGCTGAGAAATTACCCAGCATGGTCTCCGGCGGGCAGCAGCAGCGGGCCGCTATCGCTCGCGCCCTGGCCAACGACCCCCCCCTGCTGGTGGGCGACGAGCCGACCGGCAACCTCGACACCCGCACGGCCGCCGATGTCTTCGATTTGTTCAGCCAATTGGTGGAGCAGGGCAAAACGATGATTATGGTGACACACGACAAAGAGATGGCCAAGCGCGTACCCCGCGTCGTCGAAATCACCAATGGCAAAATCACCCGCGATGAGTTTGTCGGCGGGGCAACGTGGACAGGGTACTAAAACGTAATGCGTGATGCGTAATGGTTTGAGCTGGACGGTTACTCCTAAGTAGAATCATTACGTTTTACGCACTACGGATCACACTTTAATTTTGGCAACTTAGGGGGCAGCAACAAAAGACGCGATACGTAACACATAAAGGTTATTATGAGTGTCATTTGGTACAAGGTCTGGTTTGACCTGTGGCATAATAAAGTTCGCACGGCACTGGCAGTTTTAAGTATAGCTGTCGGTGTTTTTGCGATTGGAGCTATTTTTGGCATGGCGGACCAACTGCTCTCCGGGATGGACAGCGCCCACCAGGCCGTGACTCCCTCGCACATCCAAATGTATTTGATAGACCGGATTGACCGCGACACGGCCATTCGCCTGGAAAGCGTTGAGGGCGTCGAAGAAGTAGAAGTTACCAATGAAGTCACTGTGCGCTACAAACTCCACCCCGAAGATGAGTGGAAGCGCGGCCAGATGGTTATGCGCGACGACTATGAGGAGCAGAAGTACGATATCCTGCAACTCAAGCAGGGAGAGTGGCCCCATCGGGATGATGAGGTCGGTATCGAGCGCCTGTCCAGCCAATATTACGGCATTGACATCGGCGATAAGGTTATCTTTGAACTCGACGGGATGGACCGCGCCCTGCCGATTACCAACAAAATTCGCCATCCCTTTGTGCCGCCGCCCCAATTCGGCGGCGACGCCGTCTTTTTTGTCAATGCTCAAGGGCTGGAGCGTTTTGAGATTCCCGAGGGCGAGTTTGGCAACCTGAAGGTGCGGGTCAAACCCTACAGCCTGGAGTTGGCCAAAGAGGTCGCCTCGGAGATGAAGGAGCGGCTGGCCAAAGAAGA
>CAZRYD010000072.1:301-8180 GCA_964604225.1 uncultured Caldilineaceae bacterium | reverse complement strand
GGCGTGGCCGTGACCTTTTATCAAGACCCAGAAGAACATTGGGGCCGCTTTTTTGTCGAGGGCCTTAATCTGGTCTTGCAGGTGCTGGCCGTGATCTCGGTTTTCTCCAGCGTGGTGCTGGTGCTGAACACGCTGACCGCCTTGATCACCCAGCAAACCGACCAGATTGGCATTATCAAGGCCATCGGCGGCAAAACCGGCGACGTGATGAAGGTCTACCTGGCCGGGGTGCTGGTCTATGGGCTGCTGGCCCTGCTCATCGCCCTGCCGCTGGGGGCGCTGTTGGCCTTTGGGATTACCCAATGGTTCCTGAATTTGTTCAACATTGACTACAACGTTTTCCAAATTTCGACCCGCGCTGTCATCTATCAACTGCTGGCCGCCATCGTTGCACCGCTGATTGTGGCGCTCTGGCCGATTCTGAGCGGGGCGACCATCACCGTGCGCGAGGCGATTGCCAGCTACGGCCTGGGCGGCGATTTTGGCTCGAACTCGCTGGACCGTACTGTGGAGCGAGTCGGGCAAAAATTGCTCTCAGCGCCTTATGTTATTGCCATCGGCAACATGTTCCGGCGCAAGGGCCGCCTGATTTTGACCCAACTGGTGCTGATTACCGCCGGGGCGATGTTTCTGATGGTCATGAGCCTGACCTCCTCGATCAATATGACCCTGGACAACGAATTTGCCCGGCGCAACTTCGACCTGTTCATCATTTTCGACGACAACTACCGCATGGACCGGACGGTACAGATGGCCGAGTCAGTGGCCGGGGTGAAGAAGGCCGAGGTTTGGTTTAGCAAGTCGGCTTCGATCCTCAAAGAGGGGCAGCGGGCCAAAGAAGCGGGCCTGGGCGCGGAGCTGGTCGGCCTCCCGGCGGACAGCGATTTTTACCGGCCCCTGGTGGTCGCCGGGCGCTGGCTGCAACCGGGTGATGGGCGGGTGGTGGTCATGAACCAGGAGACGGCAGAAGACAACAACATCGCCCTGGGAGATACGATCACGCTTGATCTGGGTGATTTGGGCCAGGAGGACTGGCAGGTGATCGGCCTGTACCGGGTGATTTTTGGCGGCAACTTCAGCAGCGATACGCTCTACGCCCCACAGGACGCCGTATTTACGGCCACCAAGAAGCACAACGAAGGCGGCTCGCTGCGGGTACGCACGGCCAGCAGCGAAGCCTCGTTCACCGACGCCGTGCGTGACGAATTGGTTGACCGCTACACCGCCCGCAACATGGATGTCCTCTTCAACCAGACCGGCAATGAGGAGCGAACGTCGGCGGACAGCCAGTTTAGCATCACCACGACGATGTTATTATTCCTGGCGATTATCGTCGCCCTGGTCGGCGGGATTGGGCTGATGGGGTCACTCTCGATCAGCGTGGTCGAGCGCACCCGTGACATCGGGGTGATGCGGGCCATTGGCGCGCGCTCGCGGACGATTATGGGCATGTTCATGATGGAAGGGATTTTGCAGGGCCTGTTTAGCTGGCTGGTCGCCGTACCGATTTCGATTGTCGCCGCTGCTTCGCTGGCCCAACTACTGGGGCAGGCCATGTTCGATGCCAATCTGGATTACCAGTACAATTACCAGGCGGTGTTGATCTGGCTGGGCATCATTTTGGTCATTTCCAGCCTGGCCTCTATTCTGCCCGCCCGCAATGCGACGCAGATCAGTGTGAGAGATAGTTTAGCGTACGGTTAAATGTAGGTAGGTCTAGTTTACCAATCTCTATTCTTTAGGAGGTAAAAAATGTCTCAGAAAAAAGTTCGGGTGGCTCTTAATGGCTACGGCGTCATCGGCAAACGCATCGCCGACGCGGTAGCCGCGCAAGAGGATATGGTATTGGTCGGCGTGGCCGACGTAGTCAGTGATTGGCGCATCAAAGTCGCCGTTGAGAAAGGTTATCCTGTCTTTGCCTCTACTCCGGAAGCAGCCACCTCTATGCACACCAGTGGTATCCAGCTAGCCGGCAGCCTGGCGGATCTCCTTGGCCAGGTGGATGTGGTTGCCGATGCTACCCCTAAGAAGGTGGCCTCGACCAACCTGGAGAAATACCGCGCCGCTGGGGTTAAATCCATTTTCCAGGGCGGCGAAAAACACAGTTTGACCGGCCACTCCTTTGTGGCTCAGGCTAATTACGAAACAGCCTTAGGTCGAGACACGACCCGCGTTGTTTCGTGCAATACTACCAGCATCGTCCGCACCCTGGGCGCTCTCAAAAACGCCGGACTGCTCAAAAAGGCTCGGGGAGTGCTGGTGCGCCGGGCAACTGATCCATGGGAGTCCGATCATACGGGGGTTATGAACACCGTTGTCCCGGAAAAAGTTATCCCCTCCCATCAAGGGCCAGATGCCCAGACGGTTATCCCCGAGCTGGATGTGGTCACCATCGCCGTAGTAGCAGCCCATACGACCAGCCACTTACATGCCTGGAGCGTCGAGTTGACCCGGCCCGTTAGTAAAGATGAAGTGTTGGCGGCCTTCCGTGAAGCACCGCGTATCGCCTTTCTCAGCATGGCCGACGGCATGGTGGCGCTCAACAGCACCCTGGAGCTAATGGGCGACCTGGGTCGGCCACGTGGGGATATGTGGGAAGTGGGTCTATGGGCCGACGGCCTGACCGTAGTTGGGAATGAATTGTTCTATAACTATCAGGTCTACAACCAGGCTATTGTGGTCCCGGAGACGATTGACGCCATCCGTGCCTTGACCGGGGTAGAGAGAGAGGGGGCCACATCCATCGCCAAGACCGATCGAGCGTTGGGCCTGGTCCGCGAGTTTGTGGCTTGATCTCAGGCGGAACGATTTTCGAACCTGGTTCTGTTGACATTTGCCGATTTCACAGGCTTTGATCACCCTCTGGCGGGCATTTAGCGTGCGAAATTGCCCAAAAAATGCACTCTTCGTACTGCTATTGCCCGCTTCGCGTCAGGGTGCATTTTCAGGGTAACTCAATGAAATGTCAACTTCAAAAACTTGAAAGACAAGTGACAAGAAAGCTTAAAATCCAGGGATTTTAAGCACAATCACAAATCCAAAATCGTAAATCGCAAATCGCTATGAGTGTTATCTGGAATAAAGTCTGGTTTGATCTGTGGAACAATAAAGCCCGCACCAGCCTGGCGGTGCTGAGTATTGCCGTAGGGGTGTTTGCTATTGGGGCCATTTTTGGCATGGTGGACCAACTGCTGTCGGGGATGGACCGCGCCCACCAGGCCGTGACGCCCTCGCACTTCTTCATGGCCCTCAACGAGCGGATTGACCGGGACACCGCCGACCGGCTGGAAGACATCCCCGGCATCGAGGATATCGAGGTTTTGAATGAGGTGGCCGTGCGTTATAAAATCCACCCGGAGGATGAGTGGAAGGCGGCCCGGCTTATCATGCGCGACGATTATGAGGATCAAACCTATGATATCCTGCAACTGAAGGAGGGCCACTGGCCGGAGAAGGACGCCTTTGCCATCGAGCGGTTATCGTCCCAGTTCTTTGGGGTTGAGCTTGGCGATAAAGTCATCTTTGAACTGGACAAAACCGACCGGGCCTTTCGCATCAACGGCAAAATCCGGCACAATTTTGTCGAGCCGCCGGCCTTTGGCGGTGACGCCGTCTTCTTCACCACCGCCCAGAGTTTGGAACGCTTCAACATCCCGGAGGGGGAATACAACAACTTGATGGTCCGGGTCACGCCCTACAGCGCCGAGTTTGCCCGCGACCGGGCCTCGGAAATCAAAGACCGGCTGGCCAAAGAGGGCATCGGCGTTGGCTTTACCTCTTATCAAGACCCGGAGGAGCATTGGGGCCGCTTTTTTATCGAAGGGATCAACCTGGTGCTGCAAATCCTGGCCGTGGTCTCGCTGTTCATGAGCGTCATCCTGGTGACCAACACCATGACGGCTCTGATCACCCAACAGATCAACCAAATCGGCATGATTAAGGCCATCGGCGGCGGCACGGGCACGATTCTCAAAATTTACCTGGCCACGGTATTAATCTACGGGCTGCTGGCTTTGCTTATCTCGCTGCTGCCGGGGGCAATAGCTGCTTTTGGTATTAGCCAATGGTTCTTGAATCTGTTCAATATTGATTACGACCTCTTTCAAGTGTCGCTGCGGGCGATTACCTACCAGGCCATCGCCGCCACCCTGATCCCCGCCCTGGCCGCGCTGTGGCCGGTTTTGAGCGGGGCGGCTATCACCGTGCGCGAGGCGATTGCCAGCTACGGCCTTGGCGGCGACTTTGGCTTCAGTTGGCTAGACCGGATCATTGAGCGCCTGGGAGCGCGACTGCTCTCCTCGCCCTACGCCATCTCCCTGGGCAACATGTTCCGGCGCAAGGGCCGCCTGATCCTGACCCAGGTAGTCCTGGTCGGGGCCGGGACGATGTTCTTGATGGTCATGAGCCTGTCGGCCTCGATTAGCTATACGCTCGACACCGACTTAAACCGGCGCAGCTTTGACATGCGCCTCGGCTTTGAAGACCCGCAGCCGCAGCGGCGGGTGCAGGGTATGCTCCGCACTGTGCCGGGCGTGGCCGGCGCTGATCTCTGGTATACGGCTCCCGCCGCAATTTTAAAACAAGGCCAGCGCCTCAAAGAAGCCGGGGTGGGAGCACAAGTGGTCGGCATTCCGGCAGGCAGCCAGTATTATAAACCGCTGATCGTCGCCGGACGCTGGTTCCAACCCGGCGATGGCCGGGTGCTGGTCATCAGCAAAGATACTGCCGACGATAATAACATCAAGGTGGGCGACATCGTCACCCTGAACCTGTTCGACCTGGGCGACGCCCAATGGGAAGTGATCGGCCTCTTCCAGGTCATTTTCGGTGGTGGTTTCGACGCCACTCCGATTTACGCCCCACTGGAGTCCGTTGCGGCGGCGACCAAACAATACAACAAGACCACCCGGCTGCTCGTCCGCACGACCAGTCACGATGCGGTTGCTGTCAACGCTCTCTATACCCAAATCAAAAACCTGTACGAAGACCGGAACATGGATATCAATGTCTTTGACGCCGGCACGACGCCCCAGGACCGGCTAGACGCCATCAGCCAGTTCAACGTGACCACCAATATGCTGATGATGCTGGCGATCATCGTCGCCCTGGTCGGCGGCATCGGGTTGATGGGTTCCCTGTCCATCAGCGTGGTTGAGCGCACCCGCGAAATCGGGGTGATGCGAGCCATTGGGGCGCGCTCGCGGACAATTATGGGCATGTTCATGATGGAGGGGGTTTTGCAGGGCTTCTTCAGTTGGCTGATTGCCGTGCCGCTCTCTTTTGTTCTGGCCCAACCCCTGGCCAACGCCCTCGGTCAAGCTATGTTCGATGCCAACCTGGATTACCGGTATGACTTGAGTGCCGTCCTGGTCTGGCTGGTCATCATTTTGGTCATCTCCACCCTGGCTTCGATTTTGCCTGCCCGCAGCGCCACCCAAATCAGTGTGCGGGAGAGTTTGGCCTATGCGTAGTATTCCTCCAGGTAAAATCCCTCTTTTGTCTGATGTCAAACCCCGTGTTTTAGAGTAAACTAACCCAGGAAGTAGGTAGTAGGTAGTAAGGGGAGCTTTCCTCTACACCCTACTACTTACTACCTACTACCATTTGAGGTAAATGGCTTTGGGCGTTATCCGATACAAAATCTGGAGCGACCTGTGGAACAATAAGGGCCGCACCTTGCAGGTCGTGCTGATTATTGCTATAGGCGCGTTTGCCATCGGCGCGACCATTGGCGGCAGCGACATCATGCGCGCGGTCATGTCTAAAGATTGGCGGGCCAGCTCCCCGGCCATGATCGTGATGGCGGTGAATCCCGAAATTGATGATGAAGAATTAACCGCGCTGAAAAATGTTGACGGCGTGGAGGAAGTGGAAGGGCTGCTGACTACCAATATCGAGTGGCGACTCAGCCCCAACGAGCCCTGGCAGGCCGCCGGCCTAACAGCCCGCGACGATTACGAGGAGCAAAAATTTAACAAGCTGACCCTCATCAGCGGCGATTGGCCTAACGACAAGAGTTTTGCGATGGAGAAGGGGAATGACAGTTTTTTCAACATTCCCTTGGGCGGGCAAATTTATATCCGGGTCAACGACAAGGAGCGGGCGGTTAAGGTTGAGGGCATCCTCTCCAACCGAACCGTTTTCCCGGCCAGCATGGGCGGCAATGCCCAGTTTTATACCAGCCGCGACACCTACGGCGACCTGACCGGCAAACGCAATTTCAACCAATTCCTGGCCAGCGCCGCCGAGTACGACCCGGTCAAGCTAACCGATACCGCCGACAAATTGCAGCGCCAGTTGGAAAAGCAGGATATTGAGACAACCGGCGCAGCGCTCGGTTCAGAGCCAAATGCCCGCACCGCCGATCCCAACAAGCACTTTTTGCAGGACTTTCTGGACGGCCTGTTCCTGGTGTTGAGCATTATGGGCGGCCTGATCCTGGTGCTGGGCCTGTTTCTGGTTTACAACACCATCAACGCCGTCATCGCCCAACAGGTCAACCAGATTGGCATCATGAAGGCTATCGGAGCCAGCACCCGGCAAATCCTGCGTGTCTATCTGCTGACCGTTTTTGCCTATGGCTTTTTGGCGCTGGCGGTGGCCGTACCGCTGGGCGCGCTGGGCGCATATGGTATCAACGTCTTCATGCTCACCTTTTTCAATATTGATCCCGGCCCATTCCAGGTGTCGCCGCGCGCCATCCTGGTCCAGGTGGCGATTGCCTTGCTGGCCCCGCTGGTCGCCTCGCTCATCCCAATTTCCAACGGGTCGCGCATCACTGTGCGCGAAGCCATCAGCACCTATGGCTTGGGTGGGGCGGTGGGACTGCTCGACCGGCTGGTGGTCAAAATGAAATACGTCTCCCGCCTGGTCTTGCTGACCCTCAGCAACACTTTTCGCAACAAGTGGCGCGTCTTTCTGACCCAGATTACCCTGGTGGGCAGCGGCATCATTTTCATGATGGTCATGAGCGTGCGCGATTCGACTACTTATACCTTCACCGACCTGCTGTTCCAGATTCTCAACTTCAACGTCAATCTTCAATTTGAAGACCCGGAACGAATCCAGATGATCGAAAAGATGACCCTGGCTCAGCCGGGGGTGAAAGCGGTTGAGATGTGGGGCTTCACTGCCGCCAAAGTTCGCCCGGCTAATCAGCCGGAGTCGGACGACGACAAAAGCACGACGGTGTTTGGCGTGCCGCTGCCAACCACGCTTTACGGCCCGCAGATGCGGGTAGGGCGCTGGCTGCAAGCGGATGACACCAACGCGGTGGTCTTGAACCAAAAGCTGGCCGAAGACGTCGGCGTGGGCATCGGCGATTGGATCACCCTCGATCACGGCCTGAAGGGAGAATCAAACTGGCAAGTGGTCGGCTTGTTGTTCGACCCGGTCATCAACAATTCGGCCCACGTGCCGCGTGAGCCCATGCTGCGCGAGATTGGCGAGGTCGGCCGGGCCAGCACCTTGTGGGTGCAAACCGTGCGCACCGACGCCGCAGGTGAGGCCGAGGTCGCTCAGACGCTGCGTAAATTCTTCGACAACCGCAAGATCAAGGTGAATGCTCAAAGCATCTTTTTTGACGACACTGCCTCGGATATCATCCAGGGTATCCTCTTCCGCTTCGGCATCATCATCAGCCTGTTGGCGGCCATGGCCGTGATTATCGCCATTGTCGGCAGTATCGGTCTGAGCGGCGTGCTGTCGCTGAGCGTGCTGGAGCGGCGGCGTGAAATCGGGGTCATGCGGGCCATCGGGGCGTCGTCGGGCAAGATTTCAGGTCTCTTTATCGGCGAGGGCTTGATTTTGGGCTTGCTGAGCTGGCTGATCGCCCTGCCCTTAAGTATTCCGGCAGGCTACGCGATGACTCAAGCTATGG
>CAZRYD010000072.1:0-291 GCA_964604225.1 uncultured Caldilineaceae bacterium | reverse complement strand
CGGCGGTTCCACCGCGGAGGCCGCGGCGGCGAAGTACGCCATGACCCAGGCGATGGGTGTGGCCCTGCAAACCGAGATTGTTTATCGCTATACGCCCACCGGGGCGCTGTATTGGCTGGGGATTATTGTGGTGCTGTCCATTATCGCCAGTTGGTTCCCGGCTCGTGGGGCCACGCGGATCAGTGTGAGAGAGAGCCTGGCGTATCAGTAAGCAGGATGGCGGGTTGGAAAAGCAAAAGCTCGGTGGATCCGATTTTCGAGGAGTGAGGCATCCTTAGATGCCGAACGGAG
>CAZRYD010000071.1:0-22316 GCA_964604225.1 uncultured Caldilineaceae bacterium | reverse complement strand
CAGTCGCTGGATTATATTGAGAAAATAGCCTTGCCAGCAGAATGAAAAGATAGACATTTTATGATATTATAGTTAAAACGTTTTAATAGTAACCTTAGCAGTATCATAATTTGTTCGAGAGTTTCTCTAAAGGATAAAAATGGGGGAACCTGTTTATGCCAGTGACGATTGTTGATGTGGCCAGGCTGGCCGGAGTATCGCCGGGAACTATTTCTAATACGCTATCCGGTAAACGTCCGGTAGCCGAGGCCACCCGTGAACGTATTTTCAAAGTCATCGCCGAACTGGGGTATGAACCTAATTTATTGGCCCGGAGTCTGGTCAGGCAAAAAAGCTGTGTCATCTCGATTGTCATTAAGGAATTCAAGGATTTAGGTTACTATGGATACTCCTCTACCTTGACCGGGATCCAGCAAAAAGCTGAGGAACTGGGTTATTCCTTAATGCTTCATTTCATTGACGAGCCGAGCGACAGCCATATCAAAGCCGTACTGAATGAAAGCAAGGCTCATCAGGCCGCCGGCATTATTTGGGCCGTCCACGAATTTGGCCGGAATCGGGAGTGGGTCAGAACTGTCCCGTTAGAAAAATACCCACCGCTCGTATTTCTAAATATGCGCCCGGCAGCCGACCTGACGGTCGTCACCATTGACAATCGGGCCGGGGCAAGAATGGCTACCGACCATCTTATTACTCAGGGTTGCCGCACTATTGGCCTGATTGCCGGCCCGTTAGACTGGTGGGAAGCGCAAGAGCGGCTGGCGGGCTGGCGTGAAGGTCTGGAGCAGGCCGGCCTGGAGGCTGCCGAAAGTTTGATCGTCGAGGGGGATTGGTTGTCAAACAGCGGCAAATGGGGCATGGGGCGGCTGCTCGAACGTCGCCCCGACCTGGACGGGGTTTTTGCCTGTAACGATATGATGGCTTTAGGCGCACTGCACACGGCGCATGCCCAGGGGATTAAGGTGCCGGATAATTTACGGGTGGTTGGCTTTGATAACGTGCCCGAAGCTGCCTCATTCTGGCCCCCCTTAACCTCGGTCAAGCAAGGGCTAAATCATTTAGGAGCGGTGGCTATGCAACAGTTGCATGAGATCATCGAGGCCAAAGAAAATGCCCTGGTTCCTCTTAACCCCACCCAAATTGTCCTCCAGCCCGAATTGGTGGTTCGAGCCAGCTCGCTCAGTGAACAATTATCTTGACAAATTAAAACGTTTTAAATTATAATAGTGGTAATTAAAACGTTTTAACTCTCCTAATTTCACCTATTTATACTAAAAAGAGGTTCAACGATGAACAAGCATAAATCCTCCTTTGCGCTTTTCTTTGGAAATCGGGGCTTTTTCCCGGCTTCTTTGATTGCCCAGGCGCGGGCAGACCTGCCCCGGCTCTTGCGCTCCTGGGGGCATGAAGTCATTATGCTGGATGAGAGCGCCACTCGCTACGGGGCCGTGGAAACTCGGGAAGAGGGCGAATGTTACGCCAATTTTTTGCGAGCTAACCGGGGTAAATTTGATGGCGTCATTCTCAGTTTGCCCAACTTTGGCGATGAGTTCGGGGCGGTGACAGCCCTCAAAGAGGCCGGGACGCCTATTTTGATCCAGGCTTATCCCGATGAGCTGGATAAGATGGGTCCCGCGCTCCGGCGGGATTCCTTTTGCGGCAAACTATCTATCATGGATGTCTTCCAACAATTTGGGGTCAAGTTTACGACCCTTAAACCTCATGTGGTTGACCCGCACAGCGACAATTTTAAGGAAAATATTGATTATTTTGACCGGGTCTGCCGGGTGGTAAAAGGCTTGCAGAGCCTGACGGTGGGGGCGATTGGCGCTCGAACTACCCCCTTCAAAACGGTTCGGATTGACGAAGTCACCTTGCAGCGGCACGGCATTACAGTGGAAACGCTGGATTTGGCCGAGGTGATTGCACGGGTCAAAGCCCTGTCGTCCGACAGCACCGCCTACCAGGCCAAAGCCGATTTCTTCAAAGAGTATGTTTCGTGGACCGGTGTGCCCGACCGCGCTTTTGACCACCTGATCAAATTGGGCCTGGTGCTGGACGAAATCATCGAGAGTTACCACATGGACGCCATTGCCATTCGCTGTTGGATAGAGCTGCAGCAGCAGTTGGGGATTTCGCCCTGCGTGTTATTGGGTGCGCTGAACAACAACATGCTCCCGGCCGCCTGTGAGGTCGATTTGGGTAGCGCCATCAGCATGTATCTGTTGAGCCGGGCTTCGGGCGAACCGCCGGTTTGTTTGGATTGGAATAACAATTACGCCGGCGAGGAAGACAAGTGCATTCTCTTCCACTGCGGCCCCGCCCCCAAAGCCATTATGCAGGATCGGGGCCAGGTGGTTGACCATGCCATCCTGGAAACCACGCTGGGTAAGGGCTGTAGTTATGGCCCTAACGTGGGCCGCATTGTGCCCATGGATTTCACCTTTGCCAATTTGCTGACTCAGGAGGGCGCAGTCAACGTTTATATCGGTCAGGGTCGCTTTACCGCTGATCCCGTTCCGGCCGACTTTTTTGGCGTAGCCGGCGTGGCCGAAGTCAACCACCTGGAGGACGTGTTGATGTATATTGGCCGGAAAGGTCACCGCCATCATGTCAACTTGACCCGTGGCCAGTTTCAGGCTCCTCTCCAGGAAGCGTTGGAGCATTATCTGGGTTATCAAGTAGACTTACCCCAGGCAGGTTGAGCGATGCGCACCCTTAAAGAGATTATGGAAAATGCCCGCCGGGCGGGGCTGGTCATCCCGGCCTTCAACATCCCCTACCTGCCGATGGTCCAGCCGGTCATCCAGGCCGTGGTCGCTCAAAACTCCTTTGCTCTGCTGGAAGTGGCCCGCCTGGAATGGCTCAAGTTTGAGTCCAAAAGTATGGCCGCCGTGTGTGAAGAGTTTTCGCGCTGGAGCCGGCCTGAGCATGTCCGGCTGCATCTGGACCATATCCCCGTCATTGATGAAGACAATCAGCAGGTTGACTATCTCGCCTTGATTCGGGAGGCCATCGCCTTAGGCTACCCTTCGGTGATGGTGGATGGGTCTCGTCTGAATCTGGCCGGGAATATCGAGGCCACCCGGCAGGTGGTAGACGTGGCTCATCCGGCCGGGGTGATTGTCGAAGCGGAATTGGGCGCGATCTTGGGACACGAAGCTGGCCCGCTGCCGCCCTATGAAGAACTCTTTGCCTCCGGTCGCGGCTTCACCGATGTGGCCGAATGTGCTCGCTTTGTGGCCGAGAGTGGTTGTGACTCGCTGTCGGTGGCTATTGGGAATATTCACGGGGCCGTTTCGGGTGTGTTGAAGGATCAACCCAAGGTAGAGGCCCGGTTGAATCTGGAGCACCTGGAACGGCTACAGCAAGCCGCCGGTATTCCCCTGGTTTTGCACGGTGGTTCCGGCATCAAGCGCGACTACCTGTTAGCCGCCATTCAACGAGGAATTACCAAAGTGAATGTCGCTACGGAAATTCGCCAGGCCTATGAAGCGGTCTGGCGTCAGACCCAAGACGTGGCGGCGGCGCAGCAGGCCGTTTATGAACGGACGGTCTGGCTGCTGCGCGATTATTTTGCACTCGTTGGCAGTCGGGATATCGTCAATCCGACCTAGGACTTGTTTAACAATGACTCGACCCTGTGAGCAGGTTATGGGACGACCTGTCCACCAAAAGCAGCAGGCAGTCTCCGGGACGGCGACTGCCTGCGCTAAAGTACATGATGTTCTATAAAACTGATTTTGGAGGAAACTATTTATTGGCGACCACCACCGGAGCTGCCGGAGTCACCGCTACCTCCAGAGCTACCGGAACTATCGGAACTACTCCCAGAGTCACTTGACCCGCCCGAGTCGCCAGAACCACCTCCAGAGTCACTTGAGCCACCTGACCCACCGGAATTGTCGGAACCACCAGAGTCGCTTGACCCGTTCGAGTCACCGGAATTGCCCGATCCGCCGGAGCCATCAGAATTACCACCGGGCTGCGGTGTTGCCGGCTGTGGTCCATAGCGATTGGCGTCGCCGGTTGGAGTACAGGTGGCTTCGGGATTGCCGCCGGGCTGGCCGGGTCCAGGTTGGGTTGGCTGCGGGCCGTAGCGATGAGCATCGCCGGTGGGTGTATTTTGCCCCTCTGGGTTGCCACCGGGCTGGCCGGGACCGGGCTGGGTTGGCTGCGGGCCATAGCGGTGGGCGTCACCCGTCGGTTGCGGCGTGTGGATCGGTCGAACCGGCGTGACTGTCGGGGCCAGGGTAGCTGGTGGGGCTGCCGGCGGCGTAGCCTGGCGACCAGAGCCGGGTACAGGCGTTGGCTGAGGTGGCGCTTCATCGGGCCGATGCTGTCCATAGCGATAGCGAAAAGTGGTGGGATCGGCCAGACCGTCGGTAGCCGCCTGTCGAGCTTGAGTCATGGTTTGCACCGCGGCCTGAACCTGTTCACCGCTCGCCTGCTCCAATAATTGTTGCTGCTGTTGAGTCATTTGCTGGAACTGTTCCAGCTGCTGTTCCAGGGCCGGTTCGGGTAGGTTGGCCAATTGTCGTAAACAGGTTTGTGTCTGCGTTTGCAGCCGGGCCAGTTCCGCCTCGCCGATGCTTTGTCCGTTCCTGGCCAGCCAGGTAATTTCTATGGCGCGCTCGCGGACACGTTCCTGCCACTGACTCGCCTGCTGCACCGGGTCGGTGGTCAGAGCCAGGCGTACCTCTTCCAGACCGATTTTCAGCGGGTAAAGAGGCTCACCGGGCAGGCTGTGGGCCGAAGTGACTGCTGCACCGCTCCCAGCCCCGAAGACCAACGTCAAAATCAACATAGCTTTTACTAATACGGCATTCATGCGTCGTTGCTCCTTATTTAGATAAGTTTGGACTAATAGGTGCAAAGGTGATTGAGCGATCCACTTTTTTAGACGCACCAACGGCCCGACAGATACGCCCGGCGTAGGCAATTGGGCCAGTTCGGCCCAAAATTGCTCCCGGTCGGCGACCAGGTCTACCGCATCCGGTAGCGGCGATTGACGTAGCGTGTCAAGCGCTAAGGCCGTCGTCAACAGTTCACTCATGGCCTCGACCTGAGCCGGGTAATCGGCCAAAATGGTGGCCGGCGCTTCACCCCGGCGCAGCCGGTCGAGAGCCTGATCAAGACTAGTTGTAAACTCACTCATACCGACACCTTCTCTTTATTTTGGGTCAATTCGCTGCGTAATGCGACCAGGGCGCGATGCTGTAAGGATTTGATCGCGCCCACCGGCTTGCCTACGATGATAGATACCTCGGCGTTCGATAACCCTTCCAGGTACTTGAGCACAATCACCTGCTGTTGTTCTGGGGTCAGGCAGTGCAGCGCTGCCCGCACTTGTTCCGCTGAGAGATGACCTTCGACTGAGATAACCGGGTCATCGCCGGTAGCGATCAGGTCCTCGTCCAAAGATAGATGGTTCCGGTGTTTCTGGCGGCGATAGTAATCAATGACCAGGTGATGGGCAGTCTGGTATAACCAGGCCTTTAAGTTATCGCGGGGGCCATGCCCCTGTTTTACGGCTGTCAGCAGGTGGCGAAAGGTTTCGGCAGCCAGGTCGCGGGCTGTTTCGATGTCGCCTACTTGCCGGTAGATGTAGCCATAGATCGGTAGATGGTATTGATCGTAGGCAGCAGTTAAGGTCGCTCGGTCGCAGGAAAACCCGCTTAATAAACTTGGATCGCTCATCAACTATACCTTTGCACTCTCTATGACGCACGAGCAGGAGAAGAGATACGGTTTCGGTCAGACATTTTTGGCCTGGCCCATTATCATTTCTTCAATCTCTTGGGGTCTGAGTCTATCGTAGCAAATAATTGTGGAGAAGTTATGGGGAAATGATGAGAAAATTGCCCAGGCGCAGCTTGATCTACAAAGTAGGAGGAGTATCTATTACCAAGAATTTAAGGTAAATCTGGGGTAATAAATATTGAATTTATACGCAAAACAGGATAAAATGTATGTGCAATTTATGTGAATTTTATCACAATATATAAGTAACGCAGTTAAGTCAAACGCAGAAAGAGGCAAAGCTATGCATGCAATTGTGGCGATTAAACAAGTGCCGGACACCTCCAACGTGCGGATCAATCCAGAAACAGGCACGCTGATCCGTGAGGGTGTTCCGGCCATTATCAATCCCTATGATGCTCACGCTGTCGAGTTGGCCGTCCGTCTGAAAGAGAAGTTTGGCGGTAAAGTGACCGTCCTGACGATGGGACCGCCCAAAGCGGCGGAGGCCATTGTCGAGTGTATCGAACAGGGGGCCGACCGGGGCATTGTCATCACCGACCGCAAATTTGCCGCCGCCGACACCCTGGCCACCTCCTATGTTCTGGCCCAGGCGATTGAAGCCATTCAGTCTGAGGAGCCAGTGGATTTACTGCTGTTTGGCAAGCAGGCCATTGACGGCGACACCGCCCAGGTGGGGCCTGGCGTGGCCACCCGCCTGGGTGTACCCCTGATTACCTATGCCGTCGCCGTCGAGGCGGTTGACCCTGAAACCCGCACCGCCCTCGTCCACCGCAAAACCGAGCGCGGCATCGAAGTCTGGCAAACCGCGCTGCCGGCTCTGTTAACCGTGGAAAAAGAAATTGCCGAGATTAGCCGGTCGCCGCTGCCCAATCTGGTCAAAGCGGCCCACTATCAGCCCGAAATCTGGAGCAGCATCGAGCCGGTGCCATTTGAACCGAACAAAATTGGCATCAAAGGCTCGCCGACCATTGTCGGCAAGGCCTTTACCCCCCCGCCCAAACAGGCCGGCGAGACACTGCCGGTAGCAGACAAAGGTTTACAGGAGACGGTAGCCTATGCTCTGGAGCAAATTGGCCGGGCCGGGGTAGTTGAGGCCCTCAAACCGCTGGCGCACCCGAACGGAGGCACAAGATGACTGAAACGACGCAAGCAAACAAACGCATCTGGGTTTACCTGGAGCAGGAGGAGGGCCAGGCCCATCCGGTTTCGTGGGAGCTGCTGGGCGCAGCTCAACGCCTGGCGGCAGAACTGCCCGGCAGCCTGGTTGAAGGGGTGCTGCTTGGAGACAAGGTGGCGGGCATTGCGGAGGAAGCCTTTCGCTACGGAGCCAGCCGGGTTTATCTGATTGACGATCCGGTGTTGAACGTTTACCGCAATTTACCTTACGGTTTTGGCATCAGCAACCTGGTGCAAAAGTATCAGCCGGAAATCTTTCTGGTGGGGGCGACGACCTTGGGTCGGGGCTTGGCCAGCGTGATTGCCACCCGGGTGCAGACCGGCCTGACCGCCGATTGTACCGAGCTGACTATTGACCCAGACAAGAAAATCCTGGCCGCCACCCGGCCTACCTTCGGCGGCAACCTCATGGCCACTATCCTCTGCCAGAAACAGCGGCCGCAGATGGCCACCGTTCGCCCGCGGGTGCTGCCGACGCCGCAACCGCTGCCCCAGGCCAGCGGCGAACTCATCCGCGAACCTTTGGGCATGAGCGAAGCAGAGGTGGCAGTCAAGCTGGTCCGCTTTATGCCAGCCGATAGCGAAGAACGGATCAATCTTGAATATGCCGATGTGATTGTTTCCGGGGGGCGGGGCGTCGGCGACCCGGCCGGCTTCAAGCTGCTGGAAGAGTTGGCCGGCTTACTGGGCGGGGTAGTCGGGGCTTCGCGGCCGGTGGTAGATGCCGGCTGGGTCTCCTATGCCCACCAGGTCGGCCAGACCGGCAAGACGGTCCGGCCCAAGCTGTACGTCGCCGCCGGGATTTCCGGCGCCATCCAGCATCGGGTGGGGATGAGCGGCTCTAATTTTGTCTTGGCCATCAACAGCGACCCCCATGCGCCCATTTTTCAGGTGGCCGATCTGGGTTTAGTGGGCGACCTCTACCAAGTGATTCCAGAGTTGATCAACCAGGTCAAAACTGTCCGGCAGTCTCAGCCAGAACAAGGAGGCCAGCATGTCTGAGAAATTAGTTTTTGATGTCATTGTCGTGGGGGGGGGGCCAGCCGGGATAGCCGCCGCGATCACGATGGCTAAAGGGGGTCTGAAGGTGATGCTGATCGAGCGAGGCCGTTTTGCCGGGGCCAAGAATTTCTTTGGCGGGGTGCTCTACACCCACGCCTTGGCCGATTGCCTGCCCGATTATTGGGAGCGCCGCCCGCCTTTTGAGCGGCCGATCACCGAGCAGGGCTATTGGCTGCTCTCGCCCGACAGCGTGGTGCGCTTTATGCACAAAAGCGAGCATTACAAGCAGGAACCGGCCGACGCCTACACCGCCCTGCGTGCCCAGTTCGACGGCTGGTTTGCTCAGCAAGCCGCCAGCCTGGGCGTCCTGGTAATTACCAAAACAACCGTCACCGAGTGCATTCGGGATGGCCGGGGGCGGGTCAGTGGGGTGAAGACTGACCGGCCCGACGGTGAGGTCTACGCGCCGCTGGTCATCATGGCCGAGGGCGTGAACAATTTGCTGACTCAGCAGTTGGGTCTGGCCAAAGCCGATTTACCGCCACGGTTTGTCGCACTGGCAGTCAAAGAGTTGATTGGCCTGCCGGCTAAGGAAATCGAAGCACGTTTTGGCCTGGCTGGCGCTAAAGAAGGGGTGGCCATTGACATCTTTGGCGACGCCACCCTGGGCCTGCCCGGCACAGCTTTTATCTACACCGACAAAACCGCCATCTCGATTGGGGTGGGCCTGCTGCTGGAGGAATTTGTGCACCATAAGCTGCGCCCCTATGAAGTGCTGGCCCGCTTCAAAAATCACCCGGTTGTCCAGCCCTACCTGGCCGGAGGCGAGTCGCTGGAATACGGGGCCCACCTGATCCCCGAAATGGGCTACAACCGCATGCCGGCTTTGGCTGCCGATGGGATCATGGTGGCCGGTGACGCTGCCGGGATGGTGGATGCGCTCCACCGCGAGGGCACGAACCTGGCCATGACCGCCGGCCGGCTGGCCGGGGAGACCGCCCTGGAAGCGCACCGTCAAAGTGATTTCTCCGCCGGATTTTTGAAACAGTACCGCCGCCGGTTGGAAGAGAGCTTTGTGTTAAAGGACTTGAAACAATATCGCCGCATGACCGATTTTCTCGACAGCACGCCCTATTTTATGAATACCTACGTGAACTATTTGAATGAAGCCGCACTGCGCTATTTCACCGCGCACGGCGTGCCCAAACGGGCGATGGAAAAGGAAATTATGGGCATGCTCTTTGAGCGCCGCTCCTTCTTTGGGGTGGCCCGCGATATGTTGAAATTACTGCAAGGGATGCGAGGTTAGCATGGCTGAAAGAAAACATTACCCTTTAGACCCTGAAGTGGAAGCCAGCTTGCCCCATGTCAATGTTGACGATATGGTGGCTGCGCTGAAATATTACGTGGATGAAGATTTTGCGCATCTCTGGATTAAGGATCATCAGGTTTGCAGCCAATGCCAGGGCCAGCCCTGTCTTTACTTTTGCCCCGTAGGAGTCTACCAGTTGGATCGGCATGGGAAAGTGATGGTGGGCTACCAGGCCTGCGTGGAGTGTGGTAGCTGCCGGGTGGGCTGCCCCTTCAACAACATTGGTTGGGCGCTGCCTCGTGGGGGGTATGGCGTGGCCTACAAATTTGGCTAACAGAGTCGCAGGATAGCAAGGTGGCAGGGTAGCAGGTTCTTTCTGCAAGTTGCTACTTTGCTACCCTGCCACCTTGTAATAGGAGAAAAGATCATGCATGAAATTGCCATTCAACAATTGGATCATGCGGCGTTGACGCTGATCCAGGCTCTGGATCAATATAGCGAGGAACTACGGCCGTACCTGGAGGGCGATCAACTGGAGTCGCTCCAGCGAGATGTGATTAATCTTCGGCGGGCGCTGTTGGGCCTGCAAATGGGCCCCCTCTATTGGGAAACGCCCCCGGAGATTGTCGAACAGGTGGTCAACAGTGAAACGCTGCCGATAGCAGACGCCGCCGCGCGCGCCGCCGAAATGTTGCAGCAACGCCAAAACGATGCTGACACGGCATGAGGCGAGTTGTAAGGCTCAACAAAACGAGAATTAACCTTTGGCTTGATGTATCTCTTTTCATCCTCTGGGTGGGTACGGTTCTGACCGGTCTGCTGCTATATTTCCTGCCCGCCGGCCGGAGCGTCGCCGAGTTGATGTTTCCGGCGCGTTACATGCTAAGAGGCATACATCCCTGGATTGGCGTGACCCTGCTCGCCATTGTGGTCATTCACTTGACGCGGCACTGGCCATGGCTTGTCTGCGTAGCGCAAAGGTTCTGGCGTAAAACCTCATTACGGGCTCGACTCAACTTCAGCCTGGATAGTTTGCTGTTTTTAGCTTTCGCTGGAGCGAGTCTATCTGGTCTTATGATCTGGCTGGTGTTGTCCGGTGGCGGTTATCAAGGTGGACGTGACCCGTTTTCCACCAGGGCCTTCTTCGGCCTGGCCCGCCACGATTGGCGTGATCTTCACCATTGGGCTGGATTTGTCATGATTGGCATCGTCGGTGTACACTTGCTTCTGCACCGGAAGTGGATCGTCTGTTCCCTGCGCCCTTGTATCAGGCTAGCCGCTGACAGACTGGTGTCGCAGGGATTTCCCCCTTCCGCCTGAACCTATCTGCGGGTGATCAACCTGGGGAAGAATGAAAACCGGCGTCTGTCGGGGTAGAGGATAGGTCACTTGTGGCCTTGTATACTTATGGAGGATGTCTATGCCTGTCCCTCACCCTGAAAGCCTGTCACTGGCGGCGGCCGAAGCCTCGTTCCAGCGCACTTATCCTCAATTTGCCACAACTGCCACGCTTGACCAACTACGCGCCAGCGAGTATGGCCGCCTGGATCGACTGGGCCACGTATACCTGGATTACACCGGCGGCGGCCTGTATGCCGAAACCCAGGTTCAGGCCCATCTGGAGCTGTTGCTCCAGCACGTGTTTGGCAATCCCCATTCTACTAACCCCACCTCGCTGGCGATGACCCGGCTGGTCGAGCAGGCCCGGGCTTATGTGCTGGCGTTTTTTAACGCCTCCCCGGATGAGTATGTCGCCATTTTTACCCATAACGCCAGCGGCGCGCTCAAACTGGTCGGCGAGTCCTATCCGTTTGGGCCAGGGGATGTCTATCTGCTGACCTTTGATAACCATAATTCGGTCAACGGCATCCGCGAGTTCGCCCGGGCCAAAGGTGCTCAGGTCATCTACGCGCCGGTTTTACCGCCGGACCTGTATATTGACGCCGATAAGCTGGCGGCCCAACTGAACCTGGCCCGGCCCGGCGGCCACAACTTGCTGGCCTATCCGGCCCAGTCTAACTTCTCCGGGGTGCAGCACTCCCTGGAATGGATTGCCCAGGCCCAGGCCCAAGGTTGGGACGTGCTGCTCGATGCCGCCGCCTTTGTGCCGACCAATCGCCTGGACCTGAGCCGGTGGCGCCCCGACTTTGTCTCACTCTCGTTTTATAAGATTTTTGGCTATCCCACCGGTGTAGGCTGCCTGCTGGCCCGGAAAGCCGCGTTAGCCAAATTGCACCGGCCCTGGTTTGCAGGCGGCACCATCACCGTGGCCTCGGTCCAGGGAGATCGCTACTATTTGCACGAGGGCGCCGAGGCGTTTGAAGATGGCACACTCAATTATCTGACCCTGCCCGCCGTAGAAATCGGTCTGCGACACATTGCCGGGATTGGCCTGGAAACCATTCACACGCGCGTTGCCTGCCTGACCGGCTGGCTGTTAGACCAGTTGACGGCGCTGTGCCATCACAATGGTACACCTCTGGTGCAAATATATGGACCGGTTAATACTCAGATGCGGGGCGGCACGGTTACGTTCAATTTCTATGACTCGCATGGTCACTTCATTGACCATCGCTGGGTCGAGCAGCGGGCCAACCAGGCTAACATTTCGCTCCGCACCGGCTGTTTTTGTAATCCGGGCGGGGGCGAACTGGCCCTGAGCATCTCGGCTAACGAGCTGAGCGCTTGCTTTGGCCCCGCTAAGGAACGACTGACCATTGATGAGTTTCGTCGCTGCATTGATGCCAAGAGTACCGGGGCCGTGCGGGTCTCGGTGGGGTTGGTGAGCACGTTTGAGGATGTCTACCGTTTTGGGCAATTTGCCCAGAGTTTCATCGAACCTTTCTCCCCGGTGTGACCCCAGCGGTCAAAGCCTGATACCAGACAAATCAGCCAATTGTTTCAACCAAGTCCAACAAATGTCGGATGCGTTCCAGGAGATTTTGTTTTATACTGGTTGTGAAATAAATCACCGGAAGGTTTTGTGATGACGACACGGGAATTGATTGACGACTTCTTGGGCCAGAAACGTGTGGCGCTGGTCGGGGTTTCGCGGAATCCCAAGGATTTTAGCCGGACCCTTTATCGGGAACTGCAACAGCGCGGTTATGAGGTGGTGCCGGTTAACCCTCAGGCGACGGAGCTAGAAGGTCAGCCCTGCTTTGCCCGGCTGCAGGATATTAACCCACCGGTTGAGGGAGCTTTGCTTGTGACCTCACCAGAGGTGACCGATCAAATTGTGCACGACTGCGCCGAGGCCGGTATCAGCCGGGTTTGGCTGCATCGCGGCGAAGGCATTGGCGCGGTCAGTCAAAGCGCCGTTGATTTCTGCCAGGCACATCATATCAAAGTGGTGCCTGGCTTTTGTCCCTTCATGTTTTTACCCCAGACCACTTTTTTCCATCGCGCGCATGGATTTGTGATGAAAATTAGTGGACGCTACCCCCATTAGTGGAAACGAACCCAAGTTGGGAATGGTGATGAGGTTGCTGGTCATGGTATGCGCTCAGGCCATGACCCGGCTAATTCTCAGCGGGTCGGGGCGTTTCCAGACCGGCCAAAGCCCGCACCTCTTCAATGTAGGCAATGATATTGGGCAGGGGCACATCCCAGAGCATGGTATGGGATGATTGCAGAATATAGCCGCCGCCCCGGCCTAGCGTGGCGGCGCGCTCGCGAATTTCGGCTCGAACTTCTTCGGGCGTGCCGAAGGGCAAGGTTTTTTCAACGTCAATGCCGCCGTAAAAAGTAACCTTATCGCCAAAACGGCGCTTCATCTCCAACACATCCATAGTTGACGGCTCCAGCGGATTGAAGATGTCCAGCCCAATTTCAATTAAATCGGGGAAGATCTCCACAATATTGCCGTCGGAGTGCTGGCCGACGTAGACCCCGGCCTGGTGGCAGCGCTCGTAAATGAGGGCCAGGCGCGGCTTGATAAATTTTCGCCACAGTTTAGGGCTAAACATCAGCCCGGTTTTTGAGCCCCAATCGTCGGCAAAATAGAAACCATCCACGCCCAGAGCAATCTGCTGGTCAATAATGGGCAGGTCCCACTCATGCACAATGCGGTCTAAAAGTTCCTCGACAAATTCCGGCCGGTCCAGCATGTCGGTAAAAAGATTAACCATGCCCCTGATGCTCCAGGCCCGCTCAAACAAAACCATGCCCAGTTTGCCAAAGATAAAAGCCTTATCCCGCCAGCGGTCGGCCAGCGCTTTAGCCGGAAAAAAACGGCCCTCCCGGTAGGGGTCGGGGAAGGTATATTTATCTAACAGGGTCGGGTCTTCTTCCAGCGGGTAGACAACCGGGTGGGGCATGCCCGAAGCGCGGTCCCAGACGCAGCCAAACTCGTCGGTGTGCAGCGCACCCTCGGCGTCAAGGTTGGTGTAGACCGGGCCGCCGCTGGGGGTTAGGCGGACTTCTTGGATCTCTTTGCCCCAGGGGTTGTAGTTAAAATCTGAGCCAATTTTGACAATGTGATTGCCGATGAAGTCAACCAGTTCCTCGCTATCCTTCAAACCATAATGCTGCTGGAGTTTTTCATAGACCATCGGGATGGCGTGGAAATTGTAGGGCACAAAATCGGTTTCTTGATGCTGAACAGCTTGCAAGACACGCTCCCGCCGCTGGGTGGGCGTGCCATATTTTTGAATATCCATCAGTTTTCACTCCTAAACTATAGTTGATCACATTCGTAAAAACGCCAGCCGGGTGTCTCGAGAGCCAAGTCGCGTTTGGGCCAGCCACCAGCTACCCGGCACCGGGTCTCGTCCCAGGGGCGAATCCCACTCAAGCCGTCGGCGGCTTCGACATTGCAAGTTTGAGCCAGCGTGTCATAGCGCCCATCATTGGCGGTGAAGGTATCATTTTCGCCCGAAAAATGCAAAAAATCCGGTCGATTTGGGACAGATTGATGACCACCATGCCCTCGGCCAACTGCGGATCATCAGGGTTGACCCACTACTTGATGGTTGCGCCAAAGGGTCGTCGCCCACTTTGTCCAATAGAGAACGGTCAGCCAGCTTGTCAATAGATTTCGTCCGTTTTTGACTGTTTGCAGGTTTTGGTAAAAAAAGTCAGCAAAAATCAGGCGAATCTGCCTCATGGGTGGGCTATTTTGGGCCGGCAAAAAAGTGCAGAAGATCGTTCATATGTTCACTAATGAACAATTGACATTCTTTTTAAGATGTGCTAATATTATAGTTGCACATTTGAACAGTATTGAACATATGCACAGGCGCATCTATGGCAACGGTTACCGATAGGAAAAAGTTGCTTTACAAAATTGCCAAAGCCTACTATGAGGATAATTTGACTCAAGAGGAAATTGGTAAGCTGTTTGGCGTCTCCCGGATTAAGGTTTCGCGCTTGTTGCAGCAAGCCAGGGATGAGAGAATCGTCCAGGTTACCATCATCCCTCCCGCCGAGTCCAATGTTGAACTTGAACGAGAGCTGGCTGCCCGGTATCAACTCGATGAGGCGGTCATTGTTACACCATCCAGTTATGATAAAACGATTCTTACCCGTGAGTTAGGGCCAGCGACGGTTGATTATCTCCTACGTTGTCTGCAAGGCGATGAAGTGTTGAGCATCAGTTGGGGCACGACACTGCTTTCAGTCATCGAGGCACTTTCGGTTCAAAGTTGGCCTGAGATGAAAATTGTCCAGATGTTAGGCGGTCTGGGCCGACCGGAGTCTGAAACCTATGGCGCTGACTTAGTGCATCGAATGGCCCTGGCTTTTAATGCTAAACCTCGCTTAATTTCTGCCCCTGGTATCGTCACTAGCAAATTAGTGCGTGACGCCTTGCTCGATGATCCTCAAATCGCCAGTACATTATCTTTGGCTGCACAGGCGGATGTCGCGCTTGTTGGTATAGGGAGACCCACGCCTGACTCCGTGGTCATGCAGTCAGGCATCCTGACGGAAGCGGAGTTTGCTGAATTGCAGGCGTATGGAGCGGTTGGCGATATTGCCCTGCGCTTTTTTGATGCCGATGGCCGGCCTATCCAGCACGAAATCTGTGACCGAATGATCGGCCTTGATTTGGACCAGATCCGTAAAATCCCGCGAGTAATCGGGGCAGCCGGAGGTGAGGCTAAAGTTGAAGTCATCCGCGCGGCCTTGCGAGGTAAGCTCATCAACATATTAGTTACCGACGAGCGAACTGCTCTGAGCTTGCTGGAGGATACAGTAAATATTAAGGAGTACGATCAGTATGGAACTTCATGAACATTTAGAAAAACGGGCAGCGGCCGGGAATCCCATCCGACTAGGACTGGTGGGCTGCGGGCAAGAAGGCTCGGGGATGGTGCACCTGACCCGCAAAATGGTCGGGTTGGATACCAGGGTCATCGCCGATATTATCGCTGAGCGCCCTGTAGCTACTTTGAAAGCTACGGGTGTCCCTGAGGCTGATATCTGTGTTACCGATAAAGTGGGACCGGCGGAAGATGCCCTCCAAAAAGGTAAATATGTAGTCACTCAGGATGCTTTGTTACTGCCTAAACTTGAAAGCCTGGACGTTCTGGTTGAGGCTACCGGCGTCACCGAAGTGGGCGCTCAAGTGGCCTGGAACAGCATTCTCAACCAAAAACATATTGTCATGCTGAATGTCGAGACGGATGTGACGGTGGGGATCTTGCTCCATCAACTGGCCCAAAAAATGGGTTGTGTCTACACCGTCGCCAGTGGCGATGAACCAGGCGTGTGCAAAACGCTCTACAATTTTGCCCGCACACTCGGTTTTGAGGCGGTCTGCGTGGGCAAAGGCAAGAACAATCCCATTGATTACTATGCCACGCCGGACTCGTGCCGTGAGGAAGCCGAACGCAAACACATGAATCCCAAGATGCTGGCTGCTTTCAAGGACGGCACCAAAACGATGGTCGAAATGGCGGCCCTGTCCAATGCGACCGGCCTTGTCCCCGACGTGCCCGGCATGCACGGGGCCAAGGTGGACGTGGCAGATCTGGCTAAAGTGTTAATCCCCGAGGCCGATGGCGGTATTCTTCATCGTCGCGGCTGTGTGGATTATTCCATCGGTAAAGTAGCGCCCGGCGTGTTTGCGATCATCGCGACCGATGAGCCGCGCATTATTGAGGATATGAAATTCTACTCGATGGGTTCTGGCCCCTACTACCTGCTCTACCGGCCCTACCACCTGTGCAGTATCGAAACGCCCATTTCGGCGGCGGAGGCAGTCATCTACAAGGAAACGACCCTGGCCCCCAAGCAGATGATCTCCGAAGTGGTGGCCATTGCCAAGCGCGACCTGAAAGCCGGGGAAGTTGTCGGTGAAATCGGCAGCCCCGATCACTTCAGCCGGATTTATACCTATCAAGAGGCGAAGGCTAAACGGGGTATTCCCATGGGCCTGACTCCGGGAGGCAAAGTACTGAGGGACATTCGCCGTGACGAGATGTTAACCGAGGAAAATTTTGCCCCCGACACCTCAAAGTTGGTTTATAAATTGCGCCAGATGCAAGATGCGCTCTAAATCACTAAAGAGGAGTAAGTAATGGCAGATACGATGAAAGCGGTCGTGGTCCGGGCGCCCATGCAGTTTGAACTGGAAGAGGTGCCCGTCCCCACCGTATCTGAGGGGGGCTTGTTACTGGAAGTAAAGGCATGTGGTTTGTGTGGTTCAGACCTGAGAACTTTGCGCGGCGGGCATCGAAAAGTCACCTTTCCCTGGATCTTGGGCCACGAAATTTGCGGCACCATCACCGAGGTTGGCCCCAATTATCAGGGCAAATGGCAAAAAGGCGAGCGGATTGCCGTCGGTCCCATGGCTTATTGCGGCGTCTGTGATTTTTGCCTGGATGGGCGCTATGAATTGTGTGAAGATTACCGGGAAATTGCCCAGGCCTGGCCGGGCGGCTTTGCCGAAAAAATCGTTATTCCTGAGGCTTGTGTTAGGCTGGGAAATATTGAACATGCTCCCGCTGGGCTGGACTCAGCCGCTGCAGCTATTGCCGAGCCGATATCTTCCTGTATCAATGCTCAGGAAAAAGGCCAGGTGGGCTTGAGCGATACCGTCGTTATCATCGGGACCGGCCCGGTTGGCTGTATTCACACCAGCCTGGCTCGGGCCAAAGGGGCTGACAAGATTTTTGTCATTGACGTTGTAGATCAGCGGTTGGCTCTGGCCGAAGCTTTTGAACCCGACGCTTTAATCAATGCGGCTAAGGTTGACCCGGTGCAAGAAGTGCGGCGGCTCACCGGCGGCAAAGGAGCCGATGTGATTGTGACCGCTACCCCCGCACCTGCCGCCCAGGTCCAGGCGGTCGAGATGGCTCGCAAAGGGGGCCGCATCCTCCTGTTTGGGGGTCTGCCTAAAGATAACAGCAAGCCCGGTGTGGATATGAATCTTGTTCATTACAACGCTTTACACCTGATCGGGACAACCATTTTTGCTCCCAGGCATCATCGCCAGGCTTTAAAGTTTGCAGCTTCTGGCCGCATTCCACTTGATAAATTGATTACCCATCGTTTCCCCTTGGCTGAATTTAAGCAGGGAGCGACCCTGGCGCTTGAGGGTCAAGTTTTGAAAGCAGTATTTATGCCATAGGGCGAGCAAAACAATATTACCTCTTGAGATAGATGAGACGGGCAAGTAGCAAAATTGACAAAAAAACCGCGGTGTAATATCATATCTTGGTGTGAGGTATGACCGCCAAAAGTTAGATTACCCCTGAGTTCGAAATTGGCAACGACAGCCATAAAATTGGGAAAGGGCCCAAGATGAACCACAGAGTCTCTTTTCAACAAGTCATTACCTCTCTGGAAAAAAATAACCAATCTTATACCACCCTCATCCTGCAAAACGGGGTGAGCCTCATTATTCCCCAGCGCGGAGCGCGCGTCTTGGGCCCTTTTTTAGCCTCAGACAGCGAGAGCATTTTTTGGTTGAACCAGGCTTTTGCTCATCCCGACGCCTTTAAACAATTTTTGAACTCCGGTGATTGGAACCTGGGCGGGGAGAGGGTCTGGATTGCTCCTGAAATCCAGTACCTGGTTCGTGATCGCTCCGATTTTTGGGGCACCATTCGAGTGCCCGGGCAAATGGACCCCGGAAATTACAGCCTTGACCAACTTGGCCCCCAGCAGTGCCGGCTGGCCCAGAGTTTGACTTTGTCTGCTTACAACCTAGCTTCCGGTCAAAAAGAGCTTCATGTAGAGCGATTTATTAAACCTGCTGACGATCCGCTACGCTACCTGAGTAATTATCAAACATTAATTGACGGTCTGATTTTTGCCGGTTATGAGCACACTATCTCCTTGTCTGAAACCAGCCTCGATAACAAGATGAGCGAGTCGTGGGATTTAATCCAGCTAAATCCTGGGGGCCAACTCCTCATTCCCGCTTCTCCCCACGTCGAATACTGCGACTATTATGAACCGATAACCTCCACCTTTCAATCCATCTACCCTAACCACGTCAGCCTGAGAATTACCGGCGACCGCCAGTATAAGGTGGGTTACAAGGCCGCCCATGTTTTTGGACGTCTCGGCTATTTCAACCAGCTTGACGATGGCCGGGCCTACTTAATTGTGCGCAATTTTTTCAATAATCCCGCCGCGCCTTATCTTGAAGAACGGGCGGCCTGGCCTGGCCAGCGAGGCCACTCCATTCACGTCTACAATGATGATGGTGCTTTGGGTGGCTTTGGTGAATTGGAATGTAACGGCCAGGCTATCGGCGGGGACACCGGCAGGTCCGCTGCCGCCGACCAATTTGTGCTGTGGTTGTATGTGGGCGCGGCAGATAAAGTGAGAAAATTGATCCCCCACCTGCTTGGCTTAGAACTTTAGACCTGAGAAGGTAGTTAGACTTACCTTCTGAATTCAGGAGTGAAAAAATACACTTTTCACTCGTCTACAAACTCTTAAAACAAAATATTCAATCTGTTCAACGATGAAAGGAACACAGTTATGAAAATAATGGATAAGAAAACAACCTTTGGCCTGATTGTGGGGACCAGAGGCTTCTTTAACCCGGAATTGGCGGTACAGGGGCGCAAAGATTTGCTGGCCAAGCTGGATAGGCTTGGTTACAACTACATCATTCCCCCTGAAGATGCCACCCCCAACGGGGCTGTCGAGACCTACGCCGACGCCAAAGTGTATGCCGAACTCTTCAAAAAACACCGCGATGAAATTGACGGTATCGTGGTGGTGCTGCCCAATTTTGGCGACGAGATGGGCGTGGTTTATACCCTGGACATGGCCAAACTGAATGTGCCGGTGCTGATCCAGGCCTGCGACGACGAAGACCCGCTGAAACTCTCGGTCAAGGAACGGCGGGACGCGTTTTGTGGCAAATTCTCGGTCTGCAACAACCTATACCAGTTTGGCATCCCCTTTACCGATACCACCTATCACACCTGCCGGCTTGACAGCATCGAATTTACCAAGGACCTGGATTTCTTTGCCCGGGTTTGTCGGGTGGTGAAAGGACTGACTCATATGCGGGTGGGGGCGATTGGGGCCAGGCCGACCCCCTTCCACACCTGCCGCTACAGCGAAAAGCTGCTCCAATCCACCGGCATCACCGTGGTTACGGTTGACCTGTCAGAAATGATGGCCGCGGCCAAAACCCTGGTCGCCTCAAAGCCCAAAGAGGTGCAAGACAAAATCACCGAAATCAGAGCCTACGGCAACATTCCCGATTACATCCGGGAAGAAGCGGTTTTGAAACAGGCTGGCTGGTCGGTGGCGGTCGAGAATTGGATGGCCCAAAATGAGTGTGACGCCAGTGCCATTCAATGCTGGACTTCGCTTCAGCTTAACTACGGCTGCGCTACCTGCCTGACCATGAGCATGATGGGCGAGGATTTGATGCCCAGCGCCTGTGAAGTGGACATCACCGGCGCGGTGTCTATGTATGCGCTGGTCTTGGCTTCGGGTAATTCGCCGGGTTTCTTGGATTGGAATAACAATTTTGGCGAAGACCGGGATATGTGCATTAACACCCATTGCAGCAACTTCCCCAAGAGTTTCATCGGCAAAACCCCGGAGATTTCTAACTTGGATGTGATTGGCGCATCGGTTGGCCCGGAGAAGAGCTTTGGCGCCATCAAAGCCCAGGTGGCCGGCGGCGATATGACCTTCTTCCGCATGTCTACCGATGACCGACATGGCCGCATCCGCTCCTATGTAGGTGAAGGCGAATTTACCGACGACCCGAACACTATCCAGGGCGGCTCGGCCGTGTGCCGGATAAACAACCTGCAGCAGATGATGAAGTACGTCTGCAAGCAGGGGTTTGAGCACCACGTGGCTATGGTGCGAGGTCATTATGCCGGCGTGATTGAGGAAGCAATTAACAGTTACTTAAAGTGGGACCTTTACCGCCACCAATAGCATAAACTCGTCCTACACCATTTAGGAGGTGTTAAGCTCCAAACTAAGGAAAAACCCTGACCTGTACTCCACCTGAGACCTGGTAGGATCTCGGAGGTCTAGCAAGCCGCTCCCGATCTTATCGGCACTGGGTACATTGCGAATTGTTTTGCGGAAACAGAAAGTCGCCATAGTGGAGGAGAAACAGCTCCAAAAAGGAGGTGAGGTCAAATTCCACTAAAACTGGGACACAAAGTCGTGTTTTTTAAGATGTTTATTACAAAGTTGTAACTTAAGGAGGACCTGAAATGAATAAAAAAATTATCAGCCGGCGCGAATTTCTGCGCCTGAGCGCCTTGACCGCGGCCGGTTTAGCTGCGGCTGGTTGCGGCGCTCAGCCGGCCGCCCCGGCCGCCGCCCCCACCCAGGCCCCCGCTGCCGCCGCTCCCGCTACCGAAGCCCCCGCTGCCGCCGCTCCAGCGGCTAAAGAGGTGAGCCTGGATGTGATGTCGCTGGCCGAGTACGAAGGACCGTACAAGGAGATTTGGAACGTCTTCAACGCCAAAAATCCGGGGATCAAGGTCAACGTGTTCTCCATTAACGAGGACACCGCGGCGGCCCACGAAGCCAAAGTGGCCGGCGGCTACCTGCCTGCCATCGAGTTGACCCAGGAAATGCAGATCTTCTTCGACAAGAGCAACTACGAATTGGCGGTCAACCTGGGTGAGATTGACTTCCAGTGGTGGGACCGTTGGGAGTTCGACGTCAAGAATGCCTGGCCAAAACTACATAACCTGCCTGGCCCCCGCTCGTTGGACTTCTTCCAGGGCTTTGTGATGACCTGGCAGTACAATAAAGAGCTGATGGATAAGGCCGGACTTGATCCGCAAAAGGACGTCAAGACCTGGGATGACCTGGGGAAATGGATGGATGAGGGTACCAAGTGGGCCAAGTCGCCCGACTCCGGCGTGGAATGGTTCTACAATCAGGCCTGGCATAACTGGATTTTTGGCAACAACTATACCGACTGCATGCCGCTGGCCTTCGCCGACGGCCAACGCGCCCGCCAGGTTGACTGCTGGTTGGGCAAAGCCAAGTTCGACGCCGACGACTCGCCCTATCGCCACTACTATGAATTCTTCCTGGAGGCCCAGGAAAGAGGTTGGCTCCCGGAGAACATGACCCAGCGGCAGTGGGAAGGCGACATGGAAGCCAGCTATATCGCCGGTAAGTCGGTCATGATGCTCCACGGCCCGTGGGTGTGGGATAAAGCTCTGGCCGCCGGCTCCGACTTTGCGGTGAAGGGTAACCAGGAAGGTTTACCCGCCACCCCGCCGGCCGAAGGCCAGGAAGTGTGGATGCAGAGCGCTCTGCCGCCCAACATTGACAACCAGTGGTTCATGCGGGCCGGGGTAGATAAGCTGCCCGAGTGGCCGCAAATCCTGACCGCCTGGAACTGGTTCTTCAGCCCCGAGGCTGTACCTATGCGTGCCCAGGGCGAAGGCCGCTGGCCGCTGTACAAACTGGATGAGAAGTTGGAGTTGAAGGGGCCGCAGTTCATATCAGTGCTGAGCCAAATCGGCACGCCGGGCGGCAAGTGGGAAAATGCCAAATTTGAGCAAGAGCTAACCGGGAATGTGCAGGCCAGCCCGTATCGCAAGAAAGGCTCCAAAGGGGTCTGGGATTGGGAGTCCAACGGCAACAACCAGGT
>CAZRYD010000070.1:20173-22327 GCA_964604225.1 uncultured Caldilineaceae bacterium | reverse complement strand
GCCGACCTGCCTGTGCCGGACGAACTGCGCGAAAAAATCGCCCTCTTTTGCGATGTGGAAAAGCAGGCAGTGGTCCCGCTGACCACCGTCGAGACCATTTACGAAGTTCCCCTGATTTTGGATAAAATCGGTGTGGCCGATTTTATCTGCGAGCGTCTGCACCTCGACTGCGCCCCGTCCGATCTGACCGAGTGGCGCAAGATGGTCGAGCACATCAAAAAGCCCAAGCCGGCGGTGACGGTCGGCATCGTCGGCAAATATATTGACCTGGAAGACGCCTACATCAGCGTTTACGAGGCCCTGAAGCAAGCGGCCACCGCCCAGGATTGCGAAGCCAAAATTGAATGGATTGCTTCTGAAGATTTGGAGAGAGGGCGCGGCCTCGACCGGCTGGAGCGGGTTGACGGTATTGTCGTGCCCGGCGGCTTTGGCGAGCGCGGCATCGAAGGCAAAATTATTGCTGCCAAATTTGCCAGGGTGCGTCAGGTGCCCTACCTGGGCCTGTGCCTGGGCATGCAGGTCATGGTTATCGAACTGGCCCGCGAGGTGTACGAAAGCGACGCGCCCAACTCGACCGAATTCAACCCCGCCACCCCCTACCCGGTGATTGACCTCATGCCCGACCAGCGCGACATCGCCGACCTGGGTGGGACGATGCGTTTGGGCAGCTACCCCTGCCGCTTAACCCCCGGTACAGTGGCCGCCCAAGCCTACGGCGTCGATGTGGTTACCGAGCGCCACCGCCACCGCTTTGAGTTCAATAACGAATACCGCCAGGTGTTGGGGCAGGCCGGCCTGGCCTTGAGCGGTCTCTCGCCCGATGGCCGATTGGTCGAGATTGCCGAAATCAAAGGCCATCCCTTCATGCTGGGCAGCCAGTTTCATCCCGAATTCAAAAGCCGCCCCACCCGGCCCCATCCCCTCTTTTTCGCTCTGATCAAAGCCGCCCGCCAGCACGCCGGCTTGGTCGAGATCGAAGACGCGCCCAAAATGGTGGAGATGGCGCAACCAGCCAATCACAAGTAGGGCTGCCAAGACTTGCCAGCTTGCTCCCAAACTCAATTTAGGAATAAGCTGGCAAAACAAAAAGGTAGATTACATTACTGCTTCAATCTGCCGGGCATATTCCGCCGGAGTTCTACCGACGATGGTTTTGAACTCTTTGATAAAGTGGGCCTGATCGAAATAGCACCCTACGACGAGCGGGAGGCGATGTTCACCCTCGATTACGACTTTGAGCAGAAGGAGAACGGTTATGAGTACCCATGTGACGGGTACAGTCGAGACGAGGAGTTGGGCAGAGCAGACCTGGGATGGCCAGCCCTGGAATGAGGTTTCAGGAGCCAAACTCACCCACGCCAATGTAACCACCGCTTTTCATGGCGACATCAAGGGGGAAAGCAGATAGCGCCTTAAGCCCCTGCAAAAACAAGATCGAAGCCAGCAAATATAGCTAATTATCTTTACATTTGTCATAAAATGCGGTACACTACATAAAGTTACAAGCCTTAAAAGCCAATTCAAATTACCGGGAGAAAGTGCGATGAGTTCATCTCTGAAACTGACCCGTAACGTAGCCGTACCGCTCATCTTGCTCAGTTTGAGCCTGATTTTGCTCTTAGCCGGGTGCGAAATCCCCCGGCCAGGTGGTAACGCCGGCGACGCGCCTGGCCTGACCACACCTGTAGCAGTGGTGTCACCCACGGTTACCAGCGCAGCCCCGCCAGTAACTCCGGTAGCCCCACCGGGCACAACAGAAGCTGCGCCGCCCACCGTGCCGGCCGCCGCCGGCGGCGAATTGCCGGAAGTCGGCCCGCCCGCGGCCCAAGCGCCCCCAGTCGAAGCCGTTCAGGAGGGGACCGTGCTGGTCAAGCTGAATCCGCAGGCGGCTATTCAAGCCCGCAGCGCCGAAATCGGCGGCGACGGCATTGTCGCGGCTGATATTCCCAGCCTGGATCAACGTCTCCGGGAAATTGGGGCCAGCGACCTGAAACCGCTGCTTGAACCGGTGGCCGAGGCCATTCCCGATGAAAGCATCGAAAGCCTGTCAACTCAGGCCGTTCAGGTCAGCCAGCTTTATAGTCTCAACTTCCCGCCTGATCAAACCCCGCAAGAAGTGGTCAGTAAATTAAGCCAGGATCCAACCGTCGAATA
>CAZRYD010000070.1:18948-20073 GCA_964604225.1 uncultured Caldilineaceae bacterium | reverse complement strand
CGGGGCCTTTTTCACTCCCAACGATCCCCTCTACAGTTATCAGTGGAATTTCCAGGCTATTCAAATGCCCACAGCCTGGGACACGTCCACCGGCCAACAAATCATCGTGGCTATTGTTGATACTGGGGTTGATTTTAGAGCGCCCGACCTGGCCAGTACCGCTCGCCTGCCCGGTTATGATTTTGTCAATAACGACTCTGACCCGACGGATGATCAGGGTCATGGCACTCACGTAGCCGGCACCATTGCCCAAAGCACCAACAACGGGCTAGGGGTGGCCGGGGTGGCCTTCAATGCCCGCATTCTGCCGGTCAAAGTCCTGGGGGCTAATGGCCAGGGCAGTTATGAGAATATTATCAAGGGGATCGTCTACGCCGTTGACCAGGGCGCTAAAGTTATCAATATGAGTTTGGCCGGAAGCAGCGGCTCTCAGGCCTTACTTGATGCGGTGCAGTATGCCAACAGCAAGGGTGTAGTCGTAGTGGCCGCAGCCGGCAACAGCAGCGGGGCAGTCCAATACCCGGCGGCCTATGATGAATATGTTATTGGAGTGGGCGCGGTGCGTTATGATTTGCAACGACCAGCCTACAGCAACTTTGGCTCGCAGGTTGACCTGATGGCCCCCGGCGGCGATCTGGGTGTAGATCAGAACCAGGATGGTTATGCCGATGGGGTCTTGCAGCAAACCTTTAAAACTCCGGGCACGTTTACCTATCTGTTTTACGAAGGAACCTCGATGGCTTCGCCGCACGTGGCCGGGTTGGCCGCACTGCTACTATCACGCAGCCCGAACCTGACCCCGGTGATGGTGGAAAACCTGATGACTCAAACGGCCAAACCGGTCGGGTCGAGTGATCAAAACGGCACGGGTTTGATTCAAGCGGCGGCAGCGCTGGCCGCCTTGGGTGGTCAAACCGGCCCGACGTCAACCTTCACCCCCACCCCCACGCCGACAACCCCGACAACCGCCCCGACAACCCCGGCGCCAACGACGCCTGCATCTGTCCCGACGACCCCGGTTCCGACAACGCCTGCACCCGTCCCGACGACTCCGATTCCGACAACGCCTGCACCCGTCCCGACGACTCCCATACCCACAACTCCCGCACCGGTTCCAACCACCCC
>CAZRYD010000070.1:10269-18848 GCA_964604225.1 uncultured Caldilineaceae bacterium | reverse complement strand
GAACTCCTGTTGAATGGCGGTTTTGAGACTGATGAAGGTTGGGTTTTCGGCGATACGCCCATTCGCGGCGGCTACGAGACGACGGTCAAACTCGGCGGCAATCGCTCGGCCCGCCTGGGCAATGTCTCTGGACCTGATCTTTTCAGCTTTAGTTCGGTCTGGCAGCGGGTGAGCCTCCCCGCCGAAGCCGCTCAGGTGACGCTGCGGGTCAATGTCTACCCGGTCAGCCAGGACCAGCCCGGCAGCAGTGACGTGCAGAATATTATGATCCTCAATGAGCGCTTCCAGGTTATCAAAACGCTGTCCAAAGAGTTGAGCAGCAGCGCTGCCTGGGAGAATCACACCTATGATGTGTCGGATTTAAAGGGGCAGACCATTTACGTCTACTTCAGCGTGGTTAACTTGGGCCGCACTGGCAAGCCCACAGCCATGTACGTGGACGATGTGTCGCTCACTTGGGCAAGATAGATAAGCTGGGCGGGTCTCAGACCCGCCCTTTTTTGTTGCATGTCATTCTGAACGGAGCGTAGCGAAGTGAAGAATCCCTTCGGACTTGGATTAAAGGTCCAGACCTGGGTGCCCAGGAAAGCACTTTTGGGCGGGTGCCGTAGGGATTCTTCGGCTGCGCCTCAGAATGACATGCGGAACATGTCATTCTGAACGAAGCGGAGCGGAGTACCCAAAGGGCATAAATGAAGAACGCCTTATTTGCGCCGGCCAAACCACATTCTTCTGCGATTGGGCCGGGGTGGTTTAGGCAGGCTGGGCGGTGGATCTCGGGTGATTTCAGGCTCGCCCAAACAGTCGGCGGCGATTTCTGCCAGCAGGTTCAGCAGGGCTTGCATGCGGGTATCACTCATGGCCGTGACCAGCAGGGTTTGGTTCTGTTGCAGCTCAATGTCGCCAAAACCAATGATCCCAAATTCAGTTTCCAGGGCCGGTCGCCCCACAGAATCCAAAAAGCATTGTCCGGGGTGTCTTCGACAATGGCCAACCGGGAGTCTTCATCCAAACGCCGGCGTAAGGTCGGACCATCCACGTTATGAAAGAGCGCTTCCTGAGGCACAAGGAAACTATAACCCTCGGCGCCGAGATTGTAGCAGATGGGCTGCCACTCCGGTTTAGGCTGGCAGCACTGCCCGTAGAGTTGGCCGCTGCCGCATAAGCACACCTCCTCCGGTTTGACCGAGATGAAGATGATCATTTGCTGTTTTAAGCCGGGCATTTCCGGATCGGGATCGTCAGGATTGGGCCGCCAGACGCTAAGCCAGTGCAGAAACCCACCGTAGGGGTCGCTTGATTTTAAGAGTTGGGGTGACAGTTTCAACGATTTCTCTCCTCAAATTTCTCTATAGCGATACTTGGTCATTAATAGGGAAAAGCTTCCGCCAGCGCCTGCTGCGTGGCGCTGATGGGCGAGGTGACCGCAATAAAGTAGCGGTCGTTGTTCCAGGCCAGGCCATAGGCCCGGTCGGCAAAATTAGGGGCGGACCACTGGATGTAGTTATCCTCGATATAGAGCCGTTCTTTCCAATTGCTAGGATGAGCGCGCTCTTCGAGCAGGTTTTTGTAATTTTCCAGGTAGCGGCGGGCGTTAATATAGGAATTGGCCTCAATCATGACCACCGTGGCCGGGTTGCCGATCTCGTCCACATAGGTTGCCCGCACCACATCCGCCCCGACGAACGGGTCTTCAAAGACCTGCTCTTTCTTCAAATCAATCAGCTTAAATTGACCGACCGTGCGCGGCATCGCATCTTCCAGAAATTTATTGGTGGGCGGCGTGGGACGCTGGTCAATCCCATACGGAGCCGGATCGTACAGACCCGCCGGAATGACCAGGTTGGCCGGGGTGCAGAGCCAAAAACCAATGGCCAGCAGGATGAGCGAAATAACCATGAACCGGATGGCGGCGCGGCGCTGCTGTGCCGGCGTCTCCATCGTAGCAACCTCATCCACTAACTCCGGATTGTACCCCTGCGGGGCGATGAGCGACTCCAGTTCGGGGTCAGGCGGTCCTTCTGCGGCCTGAAGCTCTGAGTCTTTAGGGCGACCGTTTGTATCTGACATGTTTTTTATACCTGTCGGGTGATTATACCGGTGGGGTTGAAAGCTGACAAGAAGGCTGGGCGGCTCAGGTCTGTCCAATTTTTAGGAAGACCCTAAAGGTTTTCAAAACCTTTAGGGTCTGCTACCAAAAATTTGGGACGCATCCGGGCGGCTCAACAACCCTCAAGCTAGCTGGTTTGTCCAAGCTTCAACCAGCGCACTCAGCCCCCTAAAAACGGCGTCGGGTTGAATACCTTTTTGAGTGATGGATGCTTGGGAGTCAACGCCAGTGGTGAGCAAAATTGTTTTCATACCGACGCGCTGCCCACCCAAAATATCGGTTTCCAGGCGGTCGCCCAGCATGACCGTTTGGATAGGCTGGCGGCCCAGTTTGGCTACTGCGGTTTCAAACAAAAAGCGCTCCGGTTTGCCCATGATAACCGGTTTTACCCCGGTTGCCGTCTGCACCGCCGCCAGGGTCGTCCCGGCTTCAGGGACCAGACCCTCTTCGGTTGGGTACAACAGGTCGGGGTTGGTGCCGATTAAGCGCGCCCCGCGCTGGAGGTGCAGCGCGGCGAATTTGAGTTTATCGTAAGTTAAGTCGGGGTCGCCGCCGATGACAACTGCCTCAGCCGGCCGGCTGGCATCGCTGAGAAGCGTAAAGCCGGCGGCCTGGATGGCCTGGTGCAGGCTGGGCTGCCCAATCACATAAACCGTAGCGCCCGGTTTAAATTCGCGTTGCAGATAGGCCGCGGTCACCAGGGCCGAGGTGAGAATATTTTCCTCGGTCACAACAGTTGCCCCGAATTGGACTAACTTTTGCTGGTAGTAGGCCGGCGTTTGGGTGGAGTTATTGGTAGCGATGACGAAGGGGATCTGGCGGTGGTGTAGAAAATTGAACAACTCGGCCAGCCCCGGCAGCGGCTCGAGGCCACGCAGCAAAACCCCGTCAAGGTCCGTCACCAGGGCTTGAATGTTATTAAAGTTCAAATTGTTTACCATTAGGGAGGCAGGGATATTATTCGGAGTATGTTGTAAGTCAAATCGAGAATTGCTACGTTAGCAAAGCCAGGGCCTCATCGACGGTTAGCCCACGATGGATGATCCCGGCCAGCGCGGCGGCCATCTGGGTCGGGTTGTCAGCCTGCCAGATGTTCCGGCCAATCGTCCCGCCGACGGCTCCGGCTTCCAGAGCAGTTTTGGTCATCTCCAACGTGGGGCGCGGTCCGGCTTTGGCCGGTCCACCCAGGACCACCACCGGCACATAGCAGCTTTCAACCACCCGGCGAAAACCCTCGACGTAAGGAATTTTGACCCAGTCCGCGCCTAACTCCGCAGCCACGCGGGCGGCCAGGCTGACCGTCTCCACCGTCCGAAACTCCGGCCCGCTGTCGAAACCGCCCGGCACCATCTCGGCCATTACCGGGATGCCCCAGGCATGGGCCTGACAGATGACCCGCGCCAACATTTCCAGGGTAGACTCTTCGAGCGGAGACGCGGGAAAAGCCGACACGCACAAGGCATCAGCGCCCAGGCGGAGCGCGTCTTCCACGGTGTAAAATTGCGCGCCGGGACCAGGGGTTGGACTTAAACGGGTGCCGGCGCCATCGATCCGCAGCACCAGCCCCACCTGGGCCAGTTTTTTGGCAAAGCGAGTGGCCGTACCGTAGCTGGCCATGACTGCATCTACGCCACCCGCAATGACCTGGGTCAGCGTCTGCTCCATATTTTCAAGGCCCTTATCCGGGCCGGAAATCATGCCGTGATCGCAGGCCACAATGAGCGCGCGGCCATCCGGCTGGAAAATTCTATTGAGACGGCGAGTTACCATTGGGAGCTATCCTTAATTCCAGTTATTATAGACGGTAGGCAGTAGACGGGGGAGAAGAAATCCCTATATACCGTCTACTGCCTACTCAATTTTTGGTTCATCTGCTGATACGCTGCAAAGCGTTCAGCGTAGATGGATCGCTGGGTGTCATCGGGGGCGAGGGGGCGGACGGGTTTTTGCAAACGGGCCTGCCCGGCCTCAACCGACTCGAAGACGCCCGCACCCCAGCCGGCCAGGATGGCCGCGCCCAGGGCAGACCAGTGGGCGTACTCGGTCAGGGTCAGGGGCACGCCGGTCACATCGGCCAGGATTTGGGTCCAAATCGGGCTGCGGGTCGCGCCGCCGGCCATCCACAACTGCTCAACCAGCAGGTTGGCCCGGCGCATGTCTTCCAAAGCTCCCCGCAACTCAAAAGCCGTGCCTTCGAGGATGGCCCGGCTCATGTCGGCGCGGCTGTGATCCAGGCGCAGACCGACAAAGCCACCGTGGGCGGTGTGGACGGGTAGAAAGAGCAGGTCATGGCTGCCGGGACTGGTCTGGACCAAGGCCCGATTCATAGCCGCGTACAGGTCGGCCCGTGTTAGAGGGGCTTGCGGCTCGGCGTTTTGCCAGGCCTGGTTGAGCCACCACTCGATGGTCGCCCCGAAACCGCCCAAAAAGCGCGAGGGCGCCCACCGCTGCGGGGCCACGTGAAAGTTGAGGTCCATCGAGGCCGGCAGCGAAGCCAGGTCGGGTTTATCCACCACCCCGGTGATGACCCAGGCGGTGCCGCAGGTGAGCATCAGTTTCCCGCCGGTGATGCCCATAGCCAGGGCTTCGCAGCAGTGGTCGTGGCCGCCATTGACCACCAGCGTAGTTGTAGGCAGGCCGGTCTGGCGGCTGGCTTCGGCGCTGATGGGGCCGATAATGGCCCCGGAGGGGCGTAGTTCCGGCAGGCGCTCCGGGGTGATGCCGGCCAGGTCGCACAATTCCTGGCTCCACTGGCCGGTGGTCACGTCGGCCAGGAGCATCTCGTCGCCGCAGGAGTAATCGGTGCAAAACTGGCCGGTCAGGCGCTGCACCAAAAAATCGTTGATACCCAGAAAACGGTCGGTGGCGGCAAATACATCGGGGCGATGCTGGCGCAGCCAGGCAATAAAAGGTAGAGGCAGGCCAATCTGGAGCGACCAGCCGCTGATGCGCCGGACGGTCGATTCGACCCCTTCGGCCCGCCACCGGTTGACCAGGTCTTCGGCCCGGCGGTCCATCCAGGTGATGATGGGGTAGGTGGGGGTGCCGTCGGCTTTGACCGGGATGAGCGAGCCGGCCTGAGCCGATAGGGCCAGGGCCAGGATCTCTGTATCCTGGCCGACTTGAGCCAAAATGCCGCGGACCGCCTGCACCAGCGCTTGCCAGACCTGCTCCGGGTCTTCCTCGGCCCAACCGGGCTGAGGGGTATGCAGCGGGTAGGGCTGCTCGGCGGTGGCCAGTTCGTGGCCTGATAGGTCAAATAAAACAGCTTTAGTAGCAGTGGTGCCAATATCTAAACCGAGAATCGTTTGTGGCATGGTTGGTCTCACCAAAATTGGGTCTATGGAAATTTTGCAGGTTGCATTATACTTGTCGGGGTAAGAGATGACAAAGTCAAGTTGTCTGTAATTTGCTCACTATTTTTAAGTCACAGGGGGAAAATTTTATGATTGCCACACTGGCCCGGGGTCGCCTACACTATGCCTGGATTGTGGTGGGGATGACATTTTTGGTGATGCTGTTGACGGCGGGCATTCGCTCTGTGCCCGGCGTGCTCATCCTGCCGCTTGAAGATGAATTCGGCTGGACCCGGGCGACGGTCTCGCTGGCCGTCTCAATCAATCTCTTTCTCTATGGGTTGTGTGGTCCTTTTGCCTCGTCGGTGATGGAGAAGATGGGCATGCGGCGGCTGATGGGCGGAGCGCTGCTTATCTTGACCTTTGCCGTTCTCTTAACCACGCAAATTACGGCGCCCTGGCAGCTTAATCTGTTGTGGGGCGTAATTGTCGGCCTGGGCACAGGGGCGATGGCCGGGTGGATTGCCGCCACGGTCTCGAATCGCTGGTTTGTGGCTCGCCGGGGGGTGGTGGTCGGCTTGCTCACGGCCAGTAATGCCACCGGCCAACTGGTCTTTGTGCCGCTGCTGGCCGCGCTGGTGGTGGATTATGGCTGGCGTTCAGCCGTGTTGTTGGTGGCCGGCGTGGCTTTGTTGCTTATTCCGCTGGTGATACTCTTTATCCGCAACTTTCCGCAAGACGTGGGGCTGCAACCCTACGGCGCAAGCAGCAGCGACGAGACGCCGCCGCCGCGTGCTTTGGGGGGCAATCCCTTTAAGGGCGCACTCCAGACCCTGGGCCGGTCGCTGCGCTCGCGCGACTTTTTGCTGCTGGCCGCCAGTTTTTACATTTGTGGTTTGACTACCAGCGGCCTGGTTGGCACCCATCTCATCCCCTTTGCCCGTGAATGTGGCCTCTCCGAAGTGACTGCGGCCAGTTTGCTGGCGGTGATTGGGATTTTTGACATCTTCGGTACCATGGGTTCAGGCTGGCTGTCTGATCGCTTTGACAGCCGCTGGCTCTTGTTCTGGTATTACGGCCTGCGCGGCCTATCGTTGATGTTTTTGCCGGTGGCCTATAACTTTGGCTTTTACGGCTTGATGCTTTTTGTGGTCTTCTACGGCCTGGACTGGGTGGCTACCGTCCCGCCTACGGTGCGGCTGACCGCCGATCTATTTGGCAAAGCTAACGTCGGCACGATCTATGCCTGGATTTTTGCCAGTCATCAACTCGGCTCGGCCACCGCCGCCTATGGGGCGGGCCTGCTGCGCACCTGGTTGGGCGACTACCAGGCCAGCTTTATCATTGCCGGGGCGTTTGCCGTGCTGGCCGCCTTGATGGTGCTGCGGATTGGGCGTGGTGTACCCACCGACATTCTGCCGACCCGCCAGCCGGAACTCCCGGCCACGCCGGCCCGGTAAGATAGGTTGTGCTGATGAGGATTGTCTGCTTGCTTGTTTGATTATTTGCCATTACCTGCTACATTTACCCGTTGATTATCGGACTGACCCCCTTGATCAGACCAAAAATGCAAGGAGATTTACGAATGTTCATCAAACAAGCCATGTGGCTAACGTTGTTGAGTTTAATTGTCCTGTTCGTAGCCGGTTGCGGCGCGGCCAATACCGCCAGCCAGGCCCCCTCAACTCCGGTAGATATTTTTAGCCTGCCCAAAAATGACAAGGGCTATATTGACGTTTCGGTTGACCAGTTAAAGCCTGCCCTGGCCAAGAAAGATTTCACCATGATCAATGTGCATATCCCTTATGAAGGCGAATTTCCCCAGACCGACGCTTTTATTCCTTACGACGAGATCGAAGCCAATCTCAACCAACTGCCCGCCGACAAAAATGCACCGCTGGTTTTGTATTGTCGCAGCGGCCGGATGAGCACCGAAGCGGCCCAAACTCTGGTCAAACTAGGTTATACCAACGTGGCCGAGGTTAATAGCGGAATGAACGCCTGGCAGGCCGCCGGCTATGAATTAATCGATAAATAGCCGGTTTAGGTTTCTCCCGGTTTCAGAATATGGCCCTGTTGTCAAGTGGGTGGTATAATGGGGCCACGTTTTACGATTTTCTAAAACTCTTGGGAGGATTTAATGGCAGCAATTCAACAAGCCGTCGCCTGGTGGTGTTTTGTCCCTGAGAAACTCAGCCCTGAACAGTTTGTTCGTGCCGTTGCCGCGGCCGGTTATGCCGGGATCGACCTGGTGCCGCCGGAATATTTGCCGCTGGTCAAAGACCACGGCTTGACCATCTCGGCCATTGCCGGCCACCAGCCGTTAACTATCGGCCTCAATCGCCGTGACCAGCACGAGCGGATCAGCCGTGAGATAAACACGGCCCTGGAGCATGCCCACCGGTGGGGTATCCCCAATCTGATCTGCTTTAGCGGCAACCGGGATGGTCTCGATGACGCCACCGGCGCGGCCATTACCGCCGAGGGTCTGGTCCGCGTAGCTCCCGCCGCCGAGGCGGCCGGGGTCACACTGGTGCTGGAGTTATTAAACAGCAAGGTTGATCACCCCGATTATCAGGCCGACCGCACCGTCTGGGGGCTGGACGTTTGCCAAAGGGTCGGCTCAGCCCGGGTCAAACTGCTCTATGATATTTATCACATGCAAGTCATGGAGGGTGATGTCATTCGGACGATCCAGGAGACGCACAATTGGATCAGCCACTACCACACGGCGGGCAACCCCGGCCGCAACGACCTGGACGACGAGCAGGAACTGTACTATCCGGCCATTCTGCGGGCGATCCAGGCCACGGGGTATACCGGCTTCATTGCCCACGAATTCATCCCCAAAGGCGACCCGGTGGCGGCGCTGCAAACCACCTTTAACCGCTACGCTCCGTATCTGTAAGGCTATGGAGCATTACCCAAAGTTTCACAGAGAAGACGCAGAGAGCCGCAGAGCAAAGTTTATTCTTCTCTGTGTCTCTCTGTGTTGCCTCCTCGCTCCTCTGTGAGCTAGCTCTGGCCTCGAATTGACCCATAGGGCGCTTGGCTTAAGCCTTGGGTAACTTGACACCATCCACAAAAGGTAATAGACTTAACCTTATTCTTTCCCCGTCCGGCTGCACTAACCAAATCTTTTGGTATTGAGGACTCCACCCCAAACGCTGGAG
>CAZRYD010000070.1:0-10169 GCA_964604225.1 uncultured Caldilineaceae bacterium | reverse complement strand
CCGGCTGCACTAACCAAATCTTTTGGTATTGAGGACTCCACCCCAAACGCTGGAGTACTCTTAATGGATGATCAAAACAAGCCCAAAAATCAATGGGTCGCTGATTTGGCGCGCCTGCGCCGGCGGCTGGTCGAATTAGAGGCCGGCGCGGCTGCCCAACAGACCCGTTTTGCCGGCATTATTGCTTCGGCGATGGATGCTATTATTACCGTTGATGCCAACCAGCACATCGTTCTTTTTAACGCCGCCGCCGAGTCTATGTTCCGCTGCCCCGCCGCCGAGGCCGTCGGGCAAGCCCTTGACCGGTTCATTCCAGAGCGTTTTCAACGCTCACACCGAGAACATATTCGCGCCTTTGGCCGCACCGGTGTGACCAACCGCCGCATGGGGGCGTTGGAGGCCATCAGCGGGCGGCGCGCCGATGGCGAGGAGTTTCCGATAGAGGCTTCTATTTCTCAGGCTGAAATCGCCGGGGAAAAGTTCTACACGGTTATCCTGCGGGATATCATCCGGCGTAAGCAGGCCGAAGCCGAATTGGAGCGGCATCGCCACCACCTGGAGGAACTGGTGGCCGAGCGCACGGCTCAACTGGAACAGGAAATAGCTGAACGCAAACAGGCCGAAGCAAAATTGCAGCAAGCCTACCGGGAAATCCAGCACAAAGCCGAGGCTCTGGCTTTAGCCAATGCCGAGTTAGCCGAGTACGACTATGCCATCTCCCACGACCTCCGGGCCCCACTGCGGGCAATCCGCAACTACGCCGATTTTTTGCGAGAGGACTTGCAGGCCAACCTCGCCGCCGAGCAAAAAAGCTATCTGGATGGCCTCGGCCAGGCTGTGGCGGAGGCTACCACCCTGATCGAAGATGTCCTGGAGCTTTCGCGGGTGGGACGCGTCAATGTGCCCAGTGAGACGGTTCAGCTTGGCCCATTTCTACACAATTTATTGGCCGGGCTCGATTTACCGGCAGACGCCGCTATTGAGCTGGCTGCCGATTGGCCCAATCTTTATACCAAACAAGTCTTGCTGCGTCAGGTTTTTCAAAATTTAATTGAGAATGGGTTGAAATTTAACCAGTCCTCCCCCCAACGTCTCACCCTGGGCTGGCGGCCAGCGGCGGATGGCGCTTATGAATTGTGGGTGCAGGATAACGGCATCGGCATTGACCCGCGTCACCAGGAACAAATCTTTCATGCTTTCCAGCGGCTCCACCCCCAGCCCACCTATCCTGGCAGTGGAATTGGACTGGCCGTGGTCAAAAAAGCCATCCAAAAACTGGCTGGCTCTATTCGCCTTGAGTCGCAGCCCGGTCAGGGTAGTACTTTTTTTATCACTTTAGCCGATTTGCCAGAGGAGGCCTGACGATGTCGAAGAAACCACTGCTTGTGCTGCTGGCCGAAGATAACGAGCACGATATTATCGCCACCCAACGCGCCTGGAAAATCCATAAGCTGGCTAATTCGCTCCATCTGGTGCGCGATGGTGAAGAATGTCTGGATTACTTGTACCAGCGCGGCCAATACACTGCCCCTGGCACGGCCCCGCGCCCCAGCATTTTATTACTCGATTTGCACTTGCCGCGCCTGGATGGCCTCTCTGTTCTGAAAGCGATCCGGGCCGATGAAGCTTTACATCTCTTACCGGTGATCATCCTGACCACTTCGCAACTGGAAGAAGACTGTTTGCAAAGCTATGATTTGGGCGCAAATGCTTACATCCGCAAGCCGGTCGGTTTTGAGAATTTCTCCCAGGCTTTAAAGGCGATCAATGGTTTTTGGGAATTGGCTGAACTACCGGAACCGCGTCATGGAGAGGAATAAATTAGACCGCCCGCTGCAGATCCTCCTGGTTGAAGATAACTCGCACGACGCGTTGGCCTTTCGGCGCGCTTTGCAAAAGAGCCAACTTGCCTGCAAGATTGTGATTGAGTCTCAAGCCGAAACAGCCCTGAGCCGCCTGCAAACCCAGGCCGCTGCCTTTGACCTGGTGGTGACCGATCACAAACTGCCCGGTCTATCCGGTCTGGAGTTGTGCCTGGAACTGCTTCGTCGTCAAATCCCGCTGCCGTTGGTCCTCTTGACCGGCACTGGCTCGGAGAATGTGGCCATTCAGGCGCTCAAAGCGGGGGTGAATGATTACCTGGTCAAAGATATGCATGGCGGCTATTCGGATTTGCTACCCGTAGTATTGTCGGAAGTGATCCGGCAGCATCACGACCGCCTGGCTCGCCGGCAGGCCGAGGCAGACCTGCGCCGCTACGCCGTTGAGTTGCAAGCCCGAAATGAAGAGTTAGACGCTTTTGCCCACACGGTTGCTCACGATCTGCAAAGTTTGCAAATCGGTTTGGCCACGGTGGCCGAGATTTTGCAAGCAAATTATGAGACGATGCCCGACGAGCAGGTCAAGCAATATCTGCAAGTTATAGCCCATTCCAGCCACAAGGCCAACAATATCGTCAAGGAATTGTTGATATTAGCCAGTGTCCGCAAAGAAAATGTAGAGTCAAAACCCCTGGATATGGCCCGCATTGTGACCGAGGCTCAAAAGCGCCTGGCTGATATGATCGCCGAGTATCAAGCCGACCTGACTCTGCCGGCGGCCTGGCCGGTAGCCCTGGGGCATGCGGCCTGGGTTGAGGAAGTGTGGGTCAATTATATTAGCAACGGTCTTAAGTATGGAGGGCGGCCGCCCCGGCTGGAATTGGGAGCAACCTTACAGGCAGATGGGATGACCTATTTCTGGATTAGAGACAATGGGCTTGGTCTCCCCCCCGAGGTGCAAGCTCGTCTCTTTACGCCCTTCACCCAACTCAGCCAGACTCGCGCGCAGGGGCATGGCCTGGGCTTATCAATTGTGCAGCGCATCATCGAGCGATTAGGTGGGCAGGTGGGGGTAGAAAGCGAGGGCGTGCCGGGCCGGGGGAGTACTTTTTCCTTCACGCTTCAGGCCGCCCCGCAGGGGGAAACCGGGTAACCAGCCTCGAATTGAAATACTGATAGGCCGGAGGGCAAGTAGGTTGGGTCGAGCCGGAGCGAGACCCAACACTTGGGTACGGGGGAGATGGTTGGGTTTCCTTCGTCAACCCAACCTACGAACTGAATGACCAGCCTCGAAGCTGTCTTTTCTTTCCAATTCTTTCAAAACTTAACATTTGTCAGTTGTTCCGACTTTTCCCACAGTCTTTTTCTCAAGTTTTGGTCATAGGCTCTTTTTTGACCCTTTGATATCTTCGGATAGCCCTGTATTTCGCCAATTCCTGAAACGCCGATATACATCCCACCTTTAGCATTTGGATCCGTGGCCGCGTATAACAGCGGCAGAATGCCTCTTTCCGCCGGCATTGAAATCAGCTCATAAAAACGTAATTGAAATCTTAGCCACGGATTCTTTTCGGTTTCGAGGCGGGTGTTTCGTAAGTTCGTCTTGGCAAAACCGGGATGGGCGCTTAGGGCTTTGGCCTCGAGACCTGCTGCTTTGAATTTCTCATCCAGCATCAAGCCGAGCATGAGAATCGCCAACTTGCTGTCGCCATAAGCCAGCCAACGATTATATTTTTCCTCGGTCGGTGGATTGGCCAAGTCTAATCTGCCTAATTTTTCGGCGGCGCTTGAGGTTGTTACCACTCTAGCGCCAGGTGTTTTTTTGATCAGGGGCATAAGCTGTCCGATCAGGGCGAAATGCCCGTAATAGTTCACCCCCATGTGCATTTCGATATTATCTTTGGTTTCACCGTAGGGCACAGCCATGATCCCGCCATTGCACATAACGATATTTAGCCGATCGTAATGAGTCAGCACGGTTTCCCCACACTCTTTTACCGATTGCAGGTCGCCCAAATCAAGTTTCACCAGGTCAAGTTTTGCTTCAGGATAAAGCTGTAAGATTTCATGCCTGGCCTTTTCAGCCTTTTCTTGATTCCGACAAGCCATAATGACCTGGGCATGCTTTTGAGCAAATGCTTTGGTTAAGTGAAGACCCAAGCCATCATTCGCTCCGGTGATGAGCACAATTTTGCCGGCTTGATCCGGCATATCGTCAAGGGTCCAATTTTTCTTCATCAGTTGATTCTCCTTAAAATTGGGTGGAGTGATTCTAGATTGAACGCTCACTCTATGAGGCATAAAAAAATTAAGCTTGCAGCGCGCGACAACTTGCTTCGGCAATTTCATCCAACATGACTTCATCAAGCTGGATAATGCCGGCGATTTGTAATTTCGCTAGCGATTTAGCCACATCAACCGTTAAGGCATAGATCACATCAAAAGGCATATTTTTAATCAAGCCTTTTTCGATATCTGCCCGGATGGCCTGGATGAGCGGCGAGAGATTTTGATCAGCTTCGATGCTTTGGCTGTATTGGGCATAAGCCGAGTTTTTGTACTGCTCCAGAAATGAAGCGTGTTTAGGCTGAGCCACAAAATAATGGAAGGTACTGAGCCAGATTCTTTTGAGCCGTTCACACCATTCTTGGGAGAGGGGATCATCGGCCAATAATGCCTCGGTATATTGGCGCAAAATGACCTGATAAAGCGAATGAATAATATCGTTTTTGCTTTCAAAATAGTGGTAAATAATGCCGGGGCTTGATTTTGCCTGCCGGGCAATGAGGGCAATCGTCGTATTGAGCAAACCGTGTTCTGGGATAAGATCAAGGGTGGCTTGCAGGATAACAGTCCGCCGGTCGGTCAAAGTGGCCATAAAGAATAATAGATTGAACGCTCATTCTAGTGAATAGAACTATATCACACTCGATTTCGATTGTCAACAGTTTTTCAAAAAGTAATCGTTTCATCCGGGTTGGACTGGTTCAGCCACCGAGCCGGGTTCGTGCCGATGGGCGGGGAACATTACGCAGAGTTTCACAGAGAAGACACAGAGAGCCACAGAGAATAGCTGTTTCTTCTCTGCGTATCTCAGTGTTGTCTCCGTGCTCCTCTGTGAGCTAGCTCTGGCCTCGAATTGCCGCAGGGTGCTTCGCTTAAATTCAAGACTGGTACGAAAAGCTCGTTCGAAACGGGCTGGCTTCGCTCTCGTACGACCTGACCTCAAGGTAATGGCGTGAAAGAGGTTGGGTTTCCTATCATCATTCCACTTATGAGCTTGAACCAAACGGTTTTTTATATCTCTCAGCCTGGATAGTATTATAAAAGTCTTTGAATTGGGCATTTGTTGCTGCAAGCCGTTGTAGCTCCTTCTGAATTCGCCAGTACTGGGCATAACGCAGACTATCCAGTAATTTGGCCGCCAATTGCACCATTTGTTCGTCATACTTTCCCTTGTTGTAGAGCGTACGGGCAAAAATAAACATGACAGCCGAATCTACTATATCGTCAGGTAGAAAACTCAAGGCAAACTGGCTTGTACAGAGTAGAAGGAACTTGCCAAGTTTTACTCGGTTCAGTACTCGAAGCATTCTCGCAATACATAGAATGATGAGAACATATATTTGGAAAGATGAGAAACTTACTACATTGGCTGCTCGCGTTAAAATAGATATGGTCCACTTTGTGCGTAAACCTGTAAATCCGTCAGGAATATAATTCCAGAGGTGAACGATTATCTCTGCATAGATTCCCACGTTATGGAAGAGCAGTTCTCTTTGCTTTTCAAACTGTACAGGATCAGTCTTCTCCTTCATGTCCTGGATTAAGGCTTGGAAGCCCTGATAAGCATCCGCAACTGATTTATCCAGTGCTGAAAACAGCAATTCACTGTCGTCGTTGAATTGGAAGTTTCGTTGTTGAATTGACCAGAAAATCAGTGCCGCGTTAATCGGGGTAAACTGATAATTCCACCGGAGCAGATTTAAGATCGCGGCAAAAGCATCATTCTGTGTAAGAACTTTGTTGTTAAAAGCAAGTTCCAGGATTGTTCTGGTATTAAATGTCTTGATTTGCCCCCACTCACCACTCCCAACCAACTTCCGAGAAGTAAGATCATCTGTCCAGATCGGGACATGCAACTGATCGGCCACCACAAATGTTTCGGTAAAGGTCGAGTCAAACGTCTTAAGATCCGGGTATTTGTCATGATCTTCGATGATCGAAGCATGGGGGATGTAGCGCTCTTTTATTGCCGCCTCAATCTTCTTTGCATCATTGAGGGTCGCCTGATAGAATTTTAACTCCCCAATATTTTGGTTTAACAGGGCCAGGGTTGGTGGGCTGACAAGAATCGTGTTAAATTCAGTAATGAGCAACGGGAAAGCGTTGGTCTCGAACAATATTTCGAGTGAGAGATAGTCAATAACAATCGTTTCAAATTGACTTATGGCTTCGGTTCCAAAATCATGCAAATTGTATGTTTTGCGCAAGTGATCGCAGGCTTGCTCATGATCAATCTGCCTCCATTTCCCGGCCTGATAGAAGTAATCCAGTAATCGCTTAGTTGTTGTCACCTGACCCGGCAGTATTTGCTGGATGCTAGAAAAAACGCGAGCATCATCTAGCAGATACAGAGCATTATGCTGGCTGGCCAAAAGAATGTCTTGTTCACGGAAAGGCTGAATATCTTCCGCTTGCTGCTGACTGAGGATTAACGAACTTTCCAACCATTCCGCTTGGCGTTGAATATTTGGAGTACGATAGACGATGTCGGATATGGCTTCCAAACGCTCCAACCGATGTGGAGGAACCAAATCGGTTAAGAAGACAATATCTTCTTGAATTTGATCAAAAATTCCCTGGGCCAGATAAACTTTGTCAAAGAGTTTTGGAGGTAGATCTAAAAGGTCAAGGTGATACAAGGTGCATAAGGCTGCATAATCTAACACAACTTCTTTGGCTTGAGCGGCTGTAATATAACTCTGTTGCTGCTCATCAAAATTGCCTAATGCCGCTAGAATTGGCCAGTCTTTATCATTACAGAATACCTGCCAAGTAAAGGGCAATGGTTTATTTAGCAATTTAGCGACCAACGCCAGGGGTAAGTTACCTTCCTGATAGAACGATTTAATTTGTTGGTAATATTCTCTTGAAGAGGCAAAAATCTCTTTTGCTTCCTCAATGCCAACTATTTTCAATTGATCATATTCAGGGAAGCGGGTGGGAACATCTTGTAAAACCCGAGCAGCTTCCTCTTCATGGCCACAAAAATGGGCAATCCGAAAGAAGAATAGATGGATGTTTGGATCATCTGAGGCGAGATCCAAAGCTTGACGCGCATGCTTGTAAGCCTGTTCCAAACTTCCTTCGACCTTATATGCCTCAGCCAGAACCAGATGTGTAGAAAGATCATTTGGCTTTAGTTTCAGGGCCTGTTCAAGAGTCTGGATAGCTTTGTCACGTTCACCTCGTCTTTGGAAACAACCAGCCAGGTTAAAAATGGCCATAAAATCGGCAGGTTCGTGCTTTAGATATTCTGTATAAAGGTTAATGGCCTCAGAAATCTGTCCAAGAGAATGCCTACATCTTGCTTCTTGTCCCATGAAAAAAGTTGAGACATGTCCCTGTTGTTTTACCCGCTCCAAAAAGGATAATGCCTTAAGGTATTGACCGGAGTTAATGAGAAGTTCTATGTAGTTAATATAGGTATTGGTGGTGGGAACCAGGCTTACAAACTGTTCAGCGTAAGCCCAAGCTTTTTCAGGGTGGTCGAAGTTAACATAGAATCTGATTAGTTTGTCTAATAGACTCGGGTGCTTAGGGTCCTTTGATAAGGCTTGTGTGTAATATTTTTCCGCTTCCGAAAAATTCTTAAAGTGGAAGAAGTAATCTCCTAACGCCAGCAACGCCCCAATACTATCCTTTTCTGCTTCCAGAATATCCTGCAAATAATTCCAGGCGCTATCCTGATCATTTTGAAACAGGTAGGTTTTCGCATACAGGATTTTAAGTTGAGTTAATTCCTTTGGGTCTTGACAATATTGTTCCGCTTTAGTAAGCCATTCACGGGTAACTTCTGGTTGCTTGTTGTTAAGGTACATCCCCGCCAAGATTTCCATAAATCTGTAGTCATTTGGGAAAACCTGGAGAGCTTGCTGACAGATTACTATCACCCGATCGGAGTTGCCTAGCTCATCTTCAAAACGAGCTTTTAATAAGAAAGCTTCCGGGTGAGGCTCAGAATCATTTTCAAGACCCTCACTTATCAGCTTAAGAGCATCTGCTGAACGACCGTCTAGCGACAAGGCATTGGCCAGATTGATACGCAAAACTGTTAGTAGAAACTGCTGGCCCGCATTTGCATAAAGTTCAAGTGATTTCTGATAATTCGATATAGCCTTGTCCAAACTCTCTTTGTCAACAACCCCATGAAACCAATCCGCAGATAGGCCCTCGTGATCTTGAAGTTGAGCAATCGCCCTTGCCAGATAGACATTTCCTAGCGCCTCATAGGCGCGGGGCGCGTGGGGTTCCAGTTCTGCCAATTTTTGCGCCTTCTCGAAGGCTGCGGATAAGTTTCTGAGTTGCAAATAGGCAATCGATAGGATGTTTTGCGCGGTTGGGTCCTGATCGGCCTGTGGTTCTCCTTCATAGAAGTGGGTAACATCCTCGAATTTTTTCTCATTTAATTGAATTATTGCTAGAGCATTCTTAGCTTCGATGAGGTCCGAATTTTCAGCCAGCATTTCATGAGCTAATTGAGAGGCTGCATAATAATCGTGTTGAATGATATAATACTCAAGCAAAACTTTTTTGAGCTTTTCTGTTTCCCCATCGATTGACCGGACAATACCAAAGTTGTCGGATGTAGCCTCGAGATTTCCTAAGCGCATCTGGCAAACGCCCAGTAAACGGTATATGCTGGCACGAAGTGGAGGATCAATTTCATCCAGATTTGGAATATGGGCAAGTTCTTGGTCGCGAAGGTTTTCAAGTCTGGTCAGGGCTTGTTTCAATTGATAATCGCGGATGAGATCCACAGCTTCATCTAAACCATGTTTGATGCGATTTTCTACGGCGCTTTTATATTGTTTTAGTTCTCTCTCCTGATACTCAATGGTGCGCAAATAGGGAGTAGGTGAGGTAGGTTCAAATCCAGCGGACACTTCTATCTGTGCCTTCGAAAGCTGCTCAATATCTTCAATAGATTTTCTTGATTGACTCCCTCGTTTAACAAGCTCATCCACATTTGCCTCAACTCTGCTTAATACCTGCTGGGTTTTGGAATGTTGAGCGTTGTTCTTTTCATCACTCGCTTCAATACGTGCCAGAATTAGTCCAATATCAGCCTTTAGACTTGAGATTAGTGCTTCTTGGAAGTTCTCAGCAAAATCTTTGGCTAAACTATTAAGCAAACTTGGTTCAAACTCTGTTGAAAATTCTGCTCTGAATTCAGTTTCTATAACCACCAGATTTGGGAATATGTAATTTTCTCTAAACGAGTTTAACTCCTTGAGTACTTTCTCACGCTGGAAGAAAAGCAGCAGTCTGTTTTCATCAATAGCTTTGTGACGCTTATATTTTTTGAGCAATTTGTCAAGGAGTTGTCCTCCAACTTTGGCAAAGTCAGAAGGTTGTAACCCTTGCAAGAGAGTGGAAACCGCTTCTTTTCCAATTTCGAAAATAGCGTTGGGAATTATTGACTCAAGCATTGGAAAAATTAAAACTCACTCAAAGCTGCTAACATTATTACCCTATATGTATTTGCAATCATCTTAAACCTCTACCAAGTATTACCATAGACCCCATTTTAGTGAAAGAGCCCGAACATACGTCGGGCTCCTCATCGAGCTTCGCCTATCCATCCTGGCCGCAACTCCATTATTTACTTAAACCTACTAACCTCGCATCCCTTATGGTCTCGTCACCGCCGGAACCATTTGATACTCAACCTGCGTCGGCAATCCAACCCGCTGTGAGGCATCCAATATCTCCAACGAAATCAGATTCCTCGCGCTATCGTAATCCAGGATAACGCCGGGCTTATCTTCATCGCTCTCTGCTACCGGCGTATCGGTAAAGATAACGGCTAGGGTATCGGTTTCGCTATCGTAGATTACCTTCATGACTCATCATCTGGCTGTTAGCCAAAACGACCCATAGGCGTAGGTAGAGCAATCCCTAACTTTTCTGACCAGGGCCGCAGGGCCGGCAAGATTGAGGGATACAAGCTGACGCCTTGCTCAAGCTGTTCGGCCCGCAGCCGGAGCGCCCGGCTCCCCGGCAGGCGAACCGGCGAGTTGCCTGGTTTGGTTGCGTTCCTGCGACAGGCCTCGGCCAGCCATT
>CAZRYD010000069.1:0-22810 GCA_964604225.1 uncultured Caldilineaceae bacterium | reverse complement strand
ATTAAACCCCCCCCCCCCCCCCCCTTTGGGGGCCTGGGTAAAATATTCGGGGGACTGTTGGGGGGGGCTTGCCCCCCCAAAACTGACCACAAAAGTCAAAACCCCCTTCTCCCCAGTGGGGACGAAGTGCCCGAAGGGTGGAAAGGGGGTAGGGGGGATGAGGGGCGAAAAAAGTTGACAGGCTTATGGGTAAAGATAAGGCCGGGCGGCGAGGGTTCTGCAAATGGGGCAAATGTTCGGGGGAACTCGCCTGCGGGGCAGATATGTGCTAAAATTGTCGGGCTAAATGCAAAAAGCTCCGGTTGAATCGGAGCTTGATTTCGCCAATCGGGCGGAAGATGTTTACCTGGCGCGCACCAAACAAAAGTTTGATGCGCCGCTGAACCAATTTCCTGATGTGTCTTTTCAATAACTGCGCGTGGTTGGGAGGCCTCGATGTCTTATTCCATTAGCCCATCAGACGACGGCTCGTATTTGATTTTGAAAATCACCGGCGATATCAACCGTCAAACCGCAATGCAATACAATCTAAAAGCGCATGCAGCCGGAGCAGAACTGGGGATCAGCTGTTATCTGGTCGATTTGACCGAATCCAGAAATGTTGACTCGACGGTGGATACTTACGAATTTGCCTACCAAGATATGCGGGACGAACCCAGAATCAGCCGGTCGGCCCGGATTGCGCTGCTGGTAGCCCCGGGCGACCACTCGCACGATTTTGTGGAGACGGTTGCCAGAAACAGCGGCCTTAACGTGGTAATCTTTACCGACCGGGCGGCGGCTGAAGAGTACTTCAAATGAGATAATCGCAGCCGGTTTAACGGTTCCCGGCCGTATTCGCCAGCCATTTTGCCGCGGCTTCCTTTTCCTCAAAAAAGCGAAACAGATTGCCTCTATTGCACTCAACGATCAATTCCTTAAATCGTTCGCTGCTGATGTTGTCTGGCGAAATAATGACGGCGCCGCGCAGGCGGTAGTTGGCAAACTTCTGAAAGAGTGTCCCCGCAAACTTTGTTTTCAAATCAAAAAAGTCCGGCGAAAGATTGGTCTCGTAAATGATAACGCTGGTGGCCTGGACCTCGCCGCACATGGCGACCAGGTCCAATATGTCGCGCTCGTTCTGGATGACAAATTCGGTGGGATGGCATTCAACGTAGTTGATGTTGTGCGCTGTGTGAAGCGTAACCGGCATAGTGCTTGCTCCTGTCTGTGAGTATCGATTGCTAATTCAAGGTTTAACCGGCGCTTAGACCTGACGAATGTTAGCGTCGGTATTGTAGCCTCGCTCGCCAAAAGGCTGTAGTTGCTCAAGCCAAATCTGCTCGAGCAGAGTCAACTCATCATTGAGGTTAAAATTCGGGTCGTCTTTAAGGTCTACCTCTTCCAGGATTTCAAAAACAAACTGATCGGGGCCGTATTCGTTCCAATCCTGCTGGAGCGCTTTGTTGAGATGCCCGCCAGCCGTTAACATAAACTTGTGTTTATTGAGCGACCCTTCAAGATTCAGGCTGCTGCCCAACAGCACCTTGCCGTTCTGGATATTTTTCACCTGAAAAACACCAGATGGTTTCTGCCGTTCCTTGTATTCCCGTATGAGTTCTTTTCTTGATTTCACTTTATCTGTCCTTGTTTTATTTCACCAAACAACCCGCGCTGGGGTTAAGCAAGCCCCAATGATACCCCAGTCCCTTCTGCCAGACAATCGGCGGCCGGCCAGACTCAACCACGTAGTCTCACGCCGGGCATCAATCCGGGCCGATGATGACATGTCTCACGCCAAAAAGGTGACATTTGTTACCTGTGGCGAGATACCCTTCCGTGCTATACTGAAATCACCTCACCCTTTAACTTCACTATTTCTGAACCCCCCACCGAATATGCTTGGCTCTTGTCACCGCTGACACTGGAGAAGACAAATGGCTGTTATCGATATAACCGTTGACTCCGCAAACGATCTGAGCACTATAAAGGTTCACGGTGAACTGTCCCTCGACGAAATTATTCAAACCGCCTCAAAACTCTACACCCAGCAACCCACCCGGCTTGTGCTTTGGGATTTAACCGAGGGTACCCATAAAAATATTTCTGTGGCTGAATTCAGAGAGCTTGCCCAAAAGATGCGCTCGCTGACCGGGCAGCGCAAGGCCGGCAAAACCGCATTTGTTGGTTCCTCCGATGTTGATTATGGCTTTTTTAGAATGTATGAAACATTTGCCGAACTGGAAAATATAGGCGTTAAATATAAAACCTTTAAAGATATTGCCGAAGCCAAACAGTGGCTTGGCGTAAAGGATTAACAGTCTGCCTTATATCTCCCCGCTTATCAGGCCCGTCAGGGTACGAGTCTCCGGTTTGAGCCAAATGAGAGATTCTTCGCTCAGAATAACCCCAACTGCGTAACTCCCAAAGAATGTTAACGAATCACGGGCCATAAAAATCGGGGTAAAGTTTTTGCAGGCAATCGGGGCAGATGCCGTGGGTAAAATCGGCCTCCGAGTGAGTTTTAATGTACACGGTAACTTCCTGCCAATATCCCTGGTCATCCCGAATTTTATTGCAGTTGGCGCAAATGGGCAGCAGGCCGCTCAGAGTTTTCACCTGGTCGAGAGCCTGCTGCAATTGCTCGTTTTTGGTTTGGAGCGCTGTTTCGGCTTGTTTGCGTTCGGCAATCTCGGCCAAAGCCCGGCGGTAGAGACGGGCATTGTTCAGAGCCAGCGCGGCCCGGTTGGCCAAATCCTTAGCCAGCACCAGATCGGCCGGCTCATAACGGCGGCCCGACCCGGCCCAAAGGAACGAAACAGCGCCAAAGGTGTGCCCCTGGGTTGAAAGCGGAACAATCATACCTGATTCTGGCCTTGTATGCTGAAGCAGGTCAAGCTGGTCAGCGCCATAGGCAAAGGCGGAAACTTGCGCATCGGATAACTGGGGGATGAGTCTGGCTGTGCTGGTGCGGATAACCTGAAGGATAGGGTGGTCCGGGTAATGTGGATCGACAGGATAGTCAAGCTCGTGTGGCGGCGTCAACGGTGTGGGCAGCAGACCGGCTCCGGATGATAAAACCCGCCGAACGGTCCCGGTCTCAATCAGGAGATCAATAAAGCACTGGTCGGCAAAAACCGGCACAATCATCTTCTGCAGTTTGGCCAGGGTAGCGTCCTCATCAAGCGAGAGGGCCAGGTGTTTGCCGGCCTCAGCCAGAACCGCCAGGTGTAGCTGAGCTACTGTAGCTTCATCCCGCGCCCAGGCCTCGGCCGCGTAAAGCCGCGCCCGTTCAAGGGCCTGAGCACATTGCCCGGCCAGAGTCAGCACAAACTCCAGCTCCTCGGAGTTAAAATTCCGGTTTTCGGCAAAGCTCAACCCGATGGCGCCAATGGCCCGGTCGTCCAGCATCAGGGGGATGGTTGCCCAGGCCAGATGACCGGGCCGGGCGTCTGGCCTAAGGTGAAGGTAGCGCGCCTGCATTTCGCCGGGGGAAGACAACAGGATGGGCTGGGCCAGCCTGACGGCGTCTGCCAGCGGGCTTGGGATTGCTACCGGAACCACCGACCAGCGTTCGGCCTGTTCGGCGGGGTAGCCTATTGATCTGACCAAATGCAGCGCGTCACGGTCTTCGTTAAGCAGGGCTACCAGTCCGGCTCTGGCCCCCAGGCCAAGGACGCTCTGCCGGATAACGATATCAGCCACCTGCGAAGGGGCGAGGTCTTCCGAGAGGGCGGCGCTCAAATTATATAGCCGCGTGCCCAGTTCAGCCCACTGGCGGGCCGCGGGCCGATCAGATTGATTCATGTACCGCCGGCGGTAACGGCGGTTTTTTGGCCGCTTCCCCGGCAAAATTCTTTGATGCGCTCCCGTGCGTTTATTCCTGGCCATATGTCAGACCTCCCCCCAACAGCGGAATATAACCGACACTTTGCAACAAGATTATAAGCTTGCCGGAAAAGTAAAACAAAAAATTCGTGGCTCCAACCGACCCTTTTTTTGGAAATTTCCCGCGACATTGACGCCAGAAGTAAAAAAACGACAGCCCCCCAACCTTGGGTGCTGCCGTTTTTAACATTGTGTGAAAAGTGGGCCGGGTGGGTCACCAGACCGTGGAAAACGAATCATTATTCTATCTTGAAATAAATCCCAACTTATAGTATATTTTATGTAACGCGCGGGTGACGTTGTGGTCGCCCGCGTTTCCATTTTAAAAGACCCGGCCGCCGTCACCCGCGAGGCCGGGTTTCTCTTTATCGGGACTGGTATGACCTGGATCATTATTGCACTCATCATTTTGTTTGTGTTTCTGCTGCTCCTGCCCTGGCTGGGCGGGCTGATTCTGATTGGCGCGACGTTTACTTACCTGCGGCGCATCGTCCGTTATCAGGCCGGTCAGGTAACCAAACTCCGCGCCGAAAATGACACCCTGCGCGAGAGCCTGCGCAAACTGGAAGATGAAAACAGCAAACTACAACTGGCGCACCAAACCGTTCTTGTCGAAAACGCGATGCTCAGCGCCAAACACGACAGGCACCATGACAGTTAGAATTTTGCTGGTTGAAGACCAGAATCCCTACCTCTACGAGGAGCTGCTCGGAGCCATCAACGGCTTCGAGTTTCACGTGGTGAAACGTGGCGACCAGGCACTGGACGAGTTTCGCACCTACCGGCCCGATCTGGTGCTGATGGATGTCCGCCTGCCGCTGCTCGATGGTATCTCCGCCGTGCGCCAGATCCGCCGCGTCGATCTGAAGACCCCGGTCATCGTCATTACCGCTTACGACACTCCCGACACCAAACAACGGGCGCTGGCCGCCGGCGCGACCGACTTCTTCGGCAAACCGTTCAGCTACATTCGCCTGCATCAGCGCATCAAAGAGCTGGCTCTGCCAGAAGTTGTAATCCCGGACGATGCCCACGTCAGACAATTGATCATCAATAAGCAGCGCCGGCTGGAGGTGCTCAAAGAGCGCCGGGCCTTGCTGGGCTACAGCGCACCGGTCAATATTGATCTCGAAATTCAGGATTTAACTCAGGATATAGAGGAGTTGCTCAACCAATGGCAAGAATAAAACAGTTTTTGACCCGGCTGCTCTGGCCGGATATCGATGAAGTGATCTGGTATACGCGCCAATTTGAGCGGGCGTTCATCAATGCTAACCCTCACCCTTAATCACATCACCCTGTCCTTTATTCTGACCCTGCTCATTGTGACCACCGCCGCTATTTTCACCCTGGCGGCGTTGCGCAGCTACCTGCGTACCCATGACCTGGTTAGCGCTATTCTGTTGGGTTTAACCAGTATGGTGCTGGTCAGCGAACTGTGGGCGCTGCTGCACCTGTTGGCCCAATTGGGCGAGTTGGCCAATTTTCTGGCCTGGCTCGAACCCTTACGTTGGCTGCAATTAGCCGACCGGTTTTACAAAGGTATTGTATTGGCCTTGATCATCTACGGCTTTAAAATCATCAGGGAGAAACACACCAATGAAGACCATCACTGACATTCTGGGCAAACGCATTGTCGAGGAGCTAACCGCCCGCCAAACCATTGACCGCCAGCAAGCCGACCTGGAAAGCCAGCGCCGGGCCATCGATATGGTGATGGCCCAGAATATCGATGACCTGCCCTACATCTACGAAGCGGTTCGGGTTTGTATGGACAATCTGGAGGAGCATTACCGCGCCCAGCAAACAGCGGTGGGGCACAAACACGAGCTTGACCAGCAAACAGACGAGCTGGCCCAAAAAGCTGACAAACTGGAGCAGACCCGGGCCAACACCGCCACCGTCACCAAAAATCTGGCTGTCTTTCTGACGGCTGACCCCGAATTGATGGCCAAGCACCTCAACATCTTTGACCACGCTCTCTGGCCAACCGTCTTCAACCTGCTCGACGATAGCGTCAAAGCCCGCTTTGCCGATGGGATACTGGGGCACATCGAGCTACATCCGGGCCAGCCGGTAAACCTGGATGCCGAAATTTAAACCTATTTTCATCTTGCTTTGATCTTGACTTAGTGACCCAAAACTTAATTGCGCTGTTGCGCTACGGCTATACGCAATGAAACAAACAGACTTACCCACCGAATCATTAACCTGGCTAACCGATGACATCCGGGCCAAACTGGCCGCCATCCAGCCGCCGCACGTCCACAAAAAGCGGTCTACCATTGTCCGCCTGGCCTATGCCCGGGCCAATGAGGAGCCGGTCAAAGAGGTTTTCAATCAACCCGATACCTGCAATGAAACCATCTGGTACACCAAATGGCAGCACCTCCCCGATGTCAAAACCGCCTTTGACGCCTGCTACGAACAGTTACTGGCCTGGGCTGATGAGCAGACCGCCACCGTGCAGGCCCACTACCGCCACCTGCGCCTGCAAGCCATTGCCAAACACGCCGCCGACGCGCCGAAGGCCCTGGCCCGGGTCATGACCGAACCTCAGTTCAAAGGGGCCGAGATTATCTCCGCCGCCAATGCCCTGCTCACCTGGGCCGACCCGGAAGCGGCCGGCAAAGCTCAGCCGCCGGCGCCGCCGGCTGACACCGGCATTAACCTGGCCCTGTTTGGCCAGATGAGCGGGGCCGATCTGGACCAGACCATTCGCAATTTGCAGACGGCCCTGGACGTGCCCGCCGCCGACCAATGAGTGGCAATATGACCAAACAACAACTGGCTGCGGCTTTGCTGGCCAAGGCCCTGCGCTCGCCACTGGGCCAGCCGCCGCCCTCCAACCTGGTCAAACCGGCGATGCCCCTGCTGGCCTGGACCATCCTTCGCCGGCCGTTGCTTGATCCCAAAACACCCTTTTCACTGCGTGACCACCAGGACCTGGTTGGCATCTACAGCGCGGTTGCCCCCGAGATCGTCGTCAAAAAGGCGGCCCAGCGCGGTCTGAGTGAATGGCTGATCAGCTACGCTCTGCACGCCTGCGATGAGCGCGGAATGGATGTTATTTACACGATGCCCACCGACGCCGACGTTTCGGACTTTTCCCAGTCGCGATTTGGCCCGGCCCTGGAGGCCAGCCCGTACCTGGCCGAAATCGTCATCGGCAGCGGCAGTGGCAGCGCCGAAAACAAGAAACAACGCGGCGCGGATAAAGTGACCCTCAAACGCATCCGCCACAGCTTCCTCTATTTCCGCGGCGGGCGGGTGGGTAACGACGGCAAGGCCCGCCAGCTCAAGAGTGTGCCGGCTGACGCCATCATTCTGGACGAACTGGACGAGATGGACTCCCGCGCCCCGGAGATTGCCCGCAAACGGCTGGGGCACAGCGCCATCGCCGAAGTGCGGGCCATCTCGACACCGACCCTGCCCGGCGTTGGCATCGATGCGATGTGGCAGCTCAGCGACCAGCGCGAGTGACACCTCAAATGCGAGGCCTGCGGCGCGTGGCAGCAGCTCACCATCCACCATATTGTCAGCGAGTGGGACGACCTGGAACGGCCGGTCAGTTGGCACGGCAGCCCCGGCGACGCTTACCCGGTCTGCGAGAAGTGCGGCAAAAGGCTCAACCGCCTGGCCGCCGGCCAGTGGGTCGCCCGCTACCCGCAGCGTTCGGTCGTTGGCTTTCACCCCACCAAACTGACCACGCCCCTGGCCAGCCCGCTGGCCATCGTCCTGAATCTGGTTACTACCGACGAGACCAAACGGCGGGAAACCTTCAACCAGGACCTGGGCGAAACGTATACGCCCCGCGGCGGCCAGCTCACCGACGAGGTGCTGGATGCCTGCCGGCGGGAGTACGGCCACGGGCCGCTGGCCGTCGCCGGTGAGGTGTATATGGGCGTTGATGTGGGCAAAGTGCTGCACGGGGTCATTCGTGGCCCGGTTGAGCCAACCACCGGCGAAACGCCGCAGCTCTGGGCCGGCGAGATCGATACCTGGGACGAATTGGGACGGCTGCTGCGCCGCTTCAAGGTCAGAACGCTGGTCATTGATGCTTTGCCGGAAACCACCAAGGCCCGCGAATTTCAGGCTCAGTTCAAGCCGGGCGTGGTCTGGCTGGCCTACTATGCCGGCGGCGACGAGGGCAGCAAGCGCAGCGAGCCGGCCCAGTGGGACGAACCCAACGGTATCGTCAATCTGGACCGCACCCGCAGCCTGGACGCGACCTTCAGCCGCTTTTATGAGGGGTTAAACACGCTGCCAGCCAATGCCCGCAACATCAAAGATTTTTATGTCCACCTCAAAGCGCCGGTGCGGACGCTGGAAACCAAACGCAACGGCATCACCGTGGCCCGCTATGTCGAGACGGGACCGGACCACCTGGCCCACGCCGAAAACTACTGCCTGGCGGCTCGCTCGGCCCCACGGCCGGGCGCGGTCGTCGGCCGCAGCCGGGCGGTTAACCATTAGGGGAGGTATCCGATGGCAGATGAAATCAAGCCGGCTAAGGTAGCCAACCTGTTTGTCAATGAACAGGGTTACATCTATGCCGACGGGGCTAAAATTTGCCGGCTGGTCTCGGGTGGGCAGGTGGAATTTCTTAATAAGGGGCATCGCACTGCCAGCAATAAGCGGGGGGAGCCCGTCACTATTTCCCCCATTGATCTGCTGCACCTGGTGAATATAGCCCAACCACCGCCTCACCCTCAAACTGACTCACAGGAGGATTAGAAGCCCCGATCAGGATAATTCAGCGTTAACTGCTTGACAGATTACCCCGGCCTGTTTACACTTAGCTTACTGAAAGCCTCCCAGTAAGGTGAGTAAGGGATAGAATAGACAGCCCCGCCGTATGGCGGGGCTGTCGCTTTATTCTGCCGGCGCCAGCAGCGCCAGCAGGTTGTCAATCAGTTGATCCAGGGCCGGCTCGTCCAACTGCTCAAAGTCGATGAGTGGCACCTCCGGCGGGATCTCCAGCCGTACCGTGAGATTCTTCAGCCCCAGCAGGTCAATCTCTTCCCCCAGCGCGGCCAGCACCGACCGCAGGTCTTTCTGGCCCCAGGCTTCCCGCTTCACTTCCTGAATCTCGGCCCAGATCCGCCCCAGGTGGCTGTCTGCCTTTTCCCGCGCCTGGTTCTGCCATTCAGTCTTCAGGTGCTGGATGTCGTTGTTGACCGTACCCAGGCTGTAGGGCTGGCCGGTGTCGGGGTTGGTGATCTTGTAGCGCGGCAGCAACTCCACAATCTCCCGCTGGGTCACCTGCCGCAGCACCAGCGAGGCCACCCGCAGCCGGCGCAAATCGATGATGGCCTGGTTTTTGCCGCTCACTGCCGCCGCCTGACCTTGACTTTCAGCTTGACCGTGGTCTTGGCCTGCTCGATGGCCAGCCACGGCCCCCAGCGGTCCAGCAGCCGCTCGATCTCCACCGCGTTGCGCTCGCTGCTGCGCACGTGATCGTTGCCGCCCCGATTCTTGAACCGTTTGTGGACAAACGAGTAACGGGTATCGATGCAGACCACCCGGTATTTGAGCATCGCCTTGAGGCAGTAGTCAATATCGGCCCGCAGCAGCAGGGTGGTGTCATACCGCAGCGCCCGGCCAATGATGCCAATCACCCCGCCGGTCCAGCTATTGAGCCGCAGTGGATCGTGGGGTTTGAACTTGCGCACATCGCCGCCGGTCTGGTCAAAACCAAAGACCGGCGTGCCCAGCCCGCGGGCCATCGTTTCGGCGTTTGCCAGAATCTGGGCAATGGCCCGCGGGTCGCGGATGGTGTGGCTTTTGGTGATCTCGCCAACCGGGGTGCGCACCTCGTAGACATCGTCATCGACCATCACCACCGTTTCATCGACCAGCTTGCCGTTGGCCAGCCGCTTGCCCCACTCCGGCGCATCCACTCGCCCGGCCCGCCAGTGGGCCTCGGCCTCCTCTTTGTACGGGTCCGGCACTTCCGCCGGCGGCTCCAGCCGGCAGCCCTCGGTCAGCCAGTGCTCCACCCCCCGCCGCAGCGATTTGCCCCGGCCGGTGTGCTTGTCGAGCGCGTAATCCGGGATTTCCCGCCGCGGTCCGGTCATATAGGCCTGGCTGACCACCCGCTGGAAGTGATCGGCCAGCCGGCTTTTGGGGCTGCGGCACATCAGGGCGATGGCGTTGGCCAGGATCAGCCGGCAGGTGCCGTTTTTGCCCAGCTCCCGGAACTCGAAGAACTGGGCCCGCAGGCTGGGGATGATCTGGAGCAGCGGCGGGTTGGCGATCCCGATGTCTTCGTTGACGATAACCAGCAGCCGCCGCCAGACATACTGCTCGTAGCCGGGGATGGCCTCAAAGCACCAGTACAGGGCGCTCTCCTCATTGCCGCGCCGGATCTCTTTTTGCAGGGTCGAGATGACCTCGCTGAGCGGGTAGCCCCGCTGGGTGAATATTTTTGGCATAGGGTCCTCCTTTACTATTGCCACTCGCGCCCGCTGAAGTGGGGCACGTGATCAAACAGACGGCTGACCGGCACCCGTAACTGCTGGCCGGTCTTGGTGATCTTGACCTCAACCTGACTGCCCTTCACCGCCAGCACCTGGCAGCGGGCCTGCTTGAGCTGGTCGCTGCCTTTCTTGCTGATCAACGTCCAGGCAATGGCCTCAACCGTCAGCCACTGGGGGGCCGGCTCGGCTTTGACTGCCGGTTTGGCCGGGGTTTCAACCGGGGCCGGTTTGGCTGCCGGCTGGGGCCGGTTCACCCTGGCCGGGGCAGCTTCCGGTGTCCGAAAGCCGAAGGGCGCCCGGTAGGGCTGGCTCAGATCGCCGGGGGTGAAGCGGATGACCAGGTACTGCCGGCCGTCGCTGGTATCGCGGGCTTCAAAAATGTCGAAGATTTCACTGCCGGGGATGGCCTCCAGAATCTGGAAGGCGTACAACTTCGGCTTTTGGGCGACATTCTCCACGGCCAGTTTGGCCGAGACCAACTGCCCGTAGCTGTCGATCTTGTCGAACTGGAGCCCGGCTTCGGTCAGACGCTGGCGGACTTTGGCTTGAAACGCGGTGACGGTTGACATTGTTTAGGACCTCCTGCAAAAGTGAGTAAGGGTTAGAATGCCTGAATCCTCTTACAGACAGAGCCTTATGTCAAGCATTTTTCGGGCCAAAAATCCACGAATTTGGAGCGCTGTAACAATGCCTTTGGCCGGTAGCTGGGGGGAAAGTAAAGGCCGGATCCGATTAAGGCCGGGACGGGCCACCTGAATGCGCCGGAGGTGGCGGGTGGGACTCCTGATTTTGTCAGGGTGATGGTATAATGAAAACAGAATTGAGGTGAGCTGATGGCCCCAGCCGTTTTACAACAATTGCCCCGCCAGCAATTGCGGGAGTTCTGCCGCAAACATCATATCCGTAAACTGGCCCTGTTTGGCTCGGCGCTGCGGGCTGACTTTTCGCCGGCCAGCGACATGGACATCCTGGTTGAGTTTGAACCGGGTCACGTACCAGGACTGGCCTTTTTTGACATCCAGGCGGAACTGACCGAGTTGCTGGGGGTGCCGGTCGATCTCAACACGCCCCAGTTTCTCAGCGCCGCTTTTCGGGATGAAGTTGTGGCCACGGCCGAGGTGGTCTATGACGCGGCGTGACCCGATCCTGACCTTGCAGCAAATGCGCGACCACACCCGCGAGGCGCTGGCGCTGAGCCGGGGCAAGCAGCGCCGCGATCTGAATGATGACCGGCTCCTGGAACTGGCGCTGACCCGGCTGCTGGAAATCATTGGCGAGGCAGCCAACCGGGTCTCGCCCGATGTCCAGGCGAACTACCCCCACATTCCCTGGCCGCAGATCATCAGCCTGCGCAACCGGTTGATCCACGGCTACGATGCCGTTGACCTGGACATTCTGTGGCAGATCATCCAACACGACCTGCCGCCGCTGGCCGCTGCCCTCGATGACATTCTGGATTAGCCCAACCCCAGCCAATCAAAAAAACGGCCCGACCTGTTGGGCCGCGCCGTTACCCCCGACCGGGGTTTTTTATTTTGTGGCGACAACTATGACTTGAGCTTGCGGCTCCTGAGCAGGGCGGTCATCACGTTGCCCACGGCCGCCGCCTCGGAGCGGTGGCCGGCCGCCAGCAGGTCGGCAATGTAGCGCCGGATGGCCTTGCTGGCGTTGTCCCTGGCCTCAATCACCACCGCCGGCAAGTCGTCACTGGTCGGCAGGTCGTAGCTGATCCCCTGCCGCTTCGCTTCGGCCTCGTTGACCTGGGCCACCCAAAAGCTGGTCAAATCGAACATCGCCTGCTGGCTCTGCTCCTCCAGCAACTGGTTGACGTACTCCCGGAACATCTCGTAGGTCACCCGCGCCCCTTTGGCCAGCAGCTTGAGCGCCAGCCGCTGCCGGTCGGCGTCGAGCGGGGCCAGCAGTTGGGCGTGGCCCAGCGGCAGGCTGCCGGCCTGCACCGCCTTCTGGGCAAACGGCTCCAGGGCCAGCAAATCCAGGTAGCTGCGGATGGTCCGCTCGCTCTTCTTGACCGTTTCGGCCAGCCGGGCCACATCCCAGCCAAACTGCTCCATCCGGCTGCGGTAGGCCCTGGCCCGATCCAGCGGTGACAAATCTTCCCGCTGATCGTTCTCGGCCAGCATAATCGCGCTGGCCTCCTCATCGGTCAGCTCCCGCACCAGGGCGGCGATATACCCCGGCCGGCATTTGGCGCTGGCCGGCCAGTCGCCGCCGGCCACCCGCTCGGTGTACAGCTTGTGCGCCCGCCAGCGCCGCTCGCCGGCGACGATCTGGTAACGCCCTGCGCCCCGCGGCCGGACGGTGATCGGCTGGGCCAGGCCGTGCCGGGCAATCGACTGGGCCAGCTCCAGCAGCGGCCCCGGCGCAAACTCGGTCCGGTCGTTGGCCCCCGGTTCGATGGCCGCCAGCGGCAGTTCAATCACTTGCTGGCTCATAACAGCCCCCTTTCTTTCAAACTGACGTAGCGCTCATCGCCGATAACCAGGTGATCCAGCACCTCGATCCCCAGCAGGTTGCCGGCCTGCACCAGGCTGCGGGTGAGCTGGATATCCTCCGGGCTGGGGGTCGGGTCGCCGCTGGGGTGGTTGTGGGCCAGGATGACCGCCGTGGCGTTGGCCAGCAGGGCCGGCTTGAACGTTTCCCGGGCGCTGACGATGGCGCTGTTGATGTTGCCAATGGTCACAGTGTTGAAGCCAATGACCCGGTTCTTGGTGTCGAGCAGCCCGACGATCAGGTGCTCGCGGTCCAGACCGGCCAGGTACTCCAGCAGCAAGTTGGCCATATCGCCGGGGCAGGTGATCTGCGGCCGCTGGCTGCGGGCCGACGCGCCCCCTTCCCGAATGAGCTGCACCCGCCACATCGGGGCCGGTAAATTAAGCGGTTGGTGTCCCATTGTAAAAACCTCCTGCAAAAGTGAGTAAGGGTTAGAATGCCTGAATCCTCTTGCAGACAGAGCCTTATGTCAAGCGTTTTTGGAGCCAGTTTTGGGGCGAATTTTTGAGGGAATCAAAAACCCCGCCGGAAGGGCGGGGGAAATATAGAGGGTCAGACAGGCTTGACTAAACTAAACAATCATCCATATCAACAATGCGACTCCAATAATTACACCCGGCATAATTGTAAATACTGAACAACAAGCCAACGGATTCAAACTACACCCGCGGCGTGTATTATACGACATTCCTTTGGCGTTTATGGAGCCACTCAGACCCTTACGGCTAATATTTACTCCAGCTTTCCGAGATCCAATTCTAGCACCAACATTGGTAAGTTTAATACCACCTTTTGGCGAAATGCGGATTCTTGGTTTACGAATGTACATAATTTAAGCCCTTCCAAATATTATCGTCCCTAAATCACCAACAACGATCAGGAACTCCAATTCAATTTATTTACGCTGTTAAAAATGGAGTGTCTGTATCGCTAACCAAGCCATATGGGCTGCCTCACTGCTGATCTTCGATCGGCACTTTGTTAGCATTACCTAAATAGATGGAGAATGATGGGATTTCTTCAATCTTTAGCCATACATTTCCCAAATCCTCAGGCGTGTCGATTGGCAACGAAATACCAAGTACGAGACCAGGGTCGATATCATCATAATAATGCCCAGAGGTAAACTGGTGCGCTGCTCCAAGTATCCCGTCACTGGACAAAACATCAAAGTCAAATATCCGCCCCTGATCATCTACAAAATAAAACGTAAAATCTTCACCCGGGTTACGAGTACCCGTCCCGTTGTTCTTAAATTCAAGAAATGGAATGAACCACATCCCTTGTGCGTAGTTGCCATCCCCAAAAAACCAGACAGCTTTCGCTCGCTTAACATCGTAAAGTTTCATGCCCCAGGTACCAACTTCTTTATAAACGCCTGTTTCCGCATTCTCTGGTATTGGAACTGGGGTTATTGTTGGTGGCAATGGAGTAGCAGTAGGAGGAACCGGAGTAACGGTAGGAAGAACTGAGGTAGGCGTGTTGGTTGGCTCTGGTGTATCGCTAGGTACTGGTGTTTCGGTAGCTGTGGCGGTAGGTTTGGGGGTATTTGTAGGGGTGTTGGTAGCCACAGGTTTTCTTGTTGGGGTCGATGTTAGAGAATCTGTAGGTTTAGGCGTGTTAACTGGTTTCGATACACTTGCCACCTCAGTAGTGCTCACAAGTCCAGCAGCTTCTGACAGTTGGGTTCCAGTTGTAGACGGTGTTTCGGTTGGCTGTCGTGACATACGAGAACCCACCATAAGCAGGAAAAAAACACAACCTATTAGCATAACCAAGCCACCAATGATAGCTAACCGTCCAGATAATTTTTTACTTGTCAGTTTTTGGTCGGATTCAGCAAACTGGAGAGGCGACCGTTTTGTTGATGGAGTCAAGGTCGGAAAAGCTGGAGCATCAGAAATTTCTGGCAACTGAGCAACAGGTAAGGGATACAGCTTGGGGTACATTTCTAAAAGGTTGTTAATCAAACGTCGGCGGCGAGCAACCTCTTTGCCCTTTTCTCCACGCACAGAAGACAGGATTTGCCCAAGCGCACCGGGTTGGTAACTGGCTGTCTGTGTTTCAATTTCCTTGACTACCGACTCCGGCAATATTCTTCTGCTGTGTTGTTGAATTCTTTCAAACAAATCATCAGACTCAACAACTTTATCCAAAAGGTTCTTACACATTTTGATAGCTTTGGTGATTTCGGCGGATAACTTATCTATATCTCGGCGCAAGTTAAAGGCATTGGCAATCTGAGAGAGAGGTATATTCTCCTCAGTAGCATTGATTTCTTGCATATATGAAGAAGCTAACTGGAGATACTTATTCTCATTCGCACGGCCGTTCACCTTAACAAATTCTTGAAATGACGTAAATTTGGTAGCCAAGGCTATGTTTAACTGTTGTACGGCCAGGCTCACTTCAAGAACTTGTCCTGGTTCCTCTCCACTTACAGGAATTACCAACGATTTGAATTGTTGGTCAAGTATTTGAAACTGTGTCAAATACACCGGAGTGATCTGTGCCAGATATACAGTAGCCTGACCGAGTTGATGAGCAAGTCGAAGATGTTTAACCTCCTCGATGGCAACTGTTACTTGGCTTTCTTGCTGTTCAATACGCGGTGGATCATCTTGTAGCGATGAATATAATTGGGTTAGGCGGTTGCCGACTCTTATCTCTACTGCACTTAGCCATTCTGCCCAAGCCTCAGCCATACCAGAAACCATGGCATTGATGCTATCCCCATAGTTTGGAAAAAAGAACTCGCGTAAGTCAATACCTTGAGAAAACGCTATGTATTCGGTGCGTGTCGCCACCAAGGTATCTTTCGCTGCCTCCAAACGTGCGAGACAGGAATCGGCATTTTTCAAACTACCTGACCAGTTTCCATCGGGAGGAAGTTGTCTCAGTTGATTTACTTCGTTGATAGCTTCCTTAGCGTTGGTGCTGGACAGGTACCCTTTTTGCACTAGAGCAACGGGTACTTGCAAAGCTGAGGTATATGAATCTACAAGTCTTTGACGGCTTTGGGGCGACTCTACGATGTCGCGAAGTCCTTGAAAAAGTTTTTCCCTCAAATCCGAAATACGCAAACGGTTGTTGGCGTCATCCAGGTCAGAGTAGACCTGACGATAGACACGAAAGGTCGCGAACACCACAACCAGGTAATCTAAAAGTTGCCCTTGTTGCCGATAGGTTTGCGCCTGGTCATAGAAATCAACAAAAATTCGCAAAATTTCGTTTTCCTGCGCCAGACGTTGCTCCTTTTTGACTTCCAGCTCAAGCCGTTGTCTTTCAACCTGTAACTGCTGGAGTTGAAGCTGGAGTTGCCCTACCTGCACCATAAGTTGGGCATGTTGGGCATTAAGCTGTTGTTTGAGGAGTTTATTAGCCTGTCCTTTGAGTTGCTGAATCTGATTGGAGATAGTGACGGCTTGAGCACTTCGGGAGAGAAGTTGCACATGGGCCTGAAGTTTTTCTATTGGAACATTTATGTTCTCGCGGAGGTCTTTATCAAGACGGATAAACCCCACGTGGGCATTTACAAAAGCGAGTCCAGTGATTAGATCAGTAAAGGCCATGGTCAAACTCCTCCAAGTAGAAAGCAAACCGTTATCATTTTCTCATTGAGCGTGGTGTGCATGGTCAGCAAAACCAAGCCCCGTCATCGTCGGGGCTCTTTGCTTTTAACATATCATTTTGAAAGTCGGCGAGTCGGCAAACATTGCTTCAATATATCACTCATCATATCATATTCATAAAACTATCGATAATGACATTTGTCACCAATTTGATGTGACATCTGTCATCCTCAAAAAAGCTATCTGGCGTGAGTAACAATTTTAAGTTGTTTTGGCTGTTTCTATATGCTCGATACCAGCTTGAGGTCAACTTCAGGCCTAAATCCTGTGCGTTTAGAGCAGTTTTTTCGATTGCGGGCGAATTTTTGGGGGAATCAAAAACCCCGCCGGGGCGGGGTGGGTAATGTTATGCCAGCTACTTCTATTGGCCAGCCGGCCTTACAGCCAAAACATCTGCGTCAAAATAATCAACAGGGTCCAGACCAGGGCCAGCACCACAAACAGCAGCCCGACAATGGCCCACTGGCTGCCGTTCAGCCGGGTTGGCTGCGTTTCTGAGGGCGGCAGTGAGTCCAGCGACGACGGAAGTTCCCGGTAGATGGTCGTTTTTCTTTCTGGTAACAATGCCCGCGCCATCAAGCCGAGGCCGCCGGCCAGCAGCGCCAAAATACCAAGTATCACGTACAGCGGCGCCGGCATAAAGACAACTCTCAGGCTGGCAATGATACCAATGAAGATGGCGATAAGGCTGATGACCATAACGGCCCAACCTGTTTTGGAGCGCACATTGAAAAAGATAAGGCTAACGCCAATGATAAACGGGATCAGGGTGATGCCAAAGCTGGTAATGGTGAACCAGCCGCCAAACAGTGAGTACCGCCAGCCCCAGAAGTTGGTGGTAGTTACCTGCACCTGGTTCATAAACAGGTAGATGCCGGCAATGGCCATAAACAGGCCAATAACAAACTTGCCCAGGTCATTGATTAGCTTTTTTGATTCTTGTTGTTCCATAAATGGTTCCTGTAAACTACAAAGCTACTCCCGCGCCCAACCCGCAACCACACCAGCCCAGCGCTCAAACTCAGCGAGCAGGGCCTCTTTTTTGGCCGCGCCCTCCGGGGTGGACGGAAAGACCAGCGGGAAGGTGCCGAGGATGTGCGCGAAGTCGGCCCGGTTGAGGCCGTACAGGTGGGCCACCAGCGCGTCGAGTTCATTGCGGAGCTGCTGGCGCTGGGCCGGGTCAGTCGCGCCTTTGGTTTCGTCCCACGGTTCGCCCATCACTTCCTGCCACAAAGCGGCGAAGGCGGGCGTGGTGCAGGTGAGCCGGGCCGCGCGCGGCACAATGGCCTCAAAGTAGGGGTTGCCGGCGGTGAGCCGGGGCAGGGGGAGCGATTTCATCACAAACAGGGTAACGTGAGTGCCAACCTTGAAACGAGCGATCCAATCCACACAAAAGCTGTTAATCAAGGCCACATAATAGAGCAGTAACTTATTATCTGGTGCAACACCCACCCATAAGGTGTGACCAGAAAATGTATTGGGCGGCAGTACGGCAGAAATGCAGGTGCGCTCGTCTGTTGCCCTGGCAATTTCCCGAAAAGCAAAACGATAATTTTTGTGCCAATTTTCGGCGCGTGAACCGGCCAATTTGTTGTGGCCAAGTTGTTCCTCAATCCAGAAACGTGGTTTGGCAAAGTACGCATTGAATTGATGAACCATTTTACCTTCATACAAAGGCAAACCGAGCTGTTGTTGATTGAATTTCTCACCATCTCCTGACATATGAAATTCGTAAGAGAATTTTAACTGCCATATATCATCGCTTTCACTACCAATCAATGGCCAATCATTATAAATCTTTGCCGAAACCTCATAATCTTCCTGGGTTTGAAATTCCATCACGATTGAACTGGCAGGATTGAAACGACTTAACGTATCAACGCGAATGTTCATAAAATTATCGGCGTTATTAACGAAATTTAGAAAGTCGGCTGGCTTTGGGACGCTACGTGGGTCAATCTTAAAAACCGCACTAAAATAATCAGCCTTGACCGCTTTTTGGGCAATAATCATTGCGATTTTGAAAGAACGATGAACATCTGCAAAATAGGCCTCACCATCTCCACCTACCACGCCATTAGTTAAACTTACCAGTGTCTCAATCCGGCCCTCATTCAACAGCATCTCCCGCAGTCCCTTGGTCCCCAAATCGGAGTAGATGCCGGAGGGGATGACGTACCCCAACCGGCCCTCATTAGCCAGCAGGCTGTAGGCCCGCTCCAGAAACAGTTTGTGGGTGGCGGTGTCGCCGCCGTTCTGCCGGGTAAAATCGGGGCTGGCTTTGTAGTAGGCGGCCTGGGCCTCAATCCGGGCTTTTTGGGCCTGCCAGCCGGCGGCTATTTTGGGATCGGCGGCCAGTTCTTCAATGCGCTGTTCCACCTGGCGGCGGGTCAGTTTGCTTTCAATGGCCGGGTCAAACTGGGCGTAATATTCGCGCAGATCCGGCTTCACAATCTCCCACGGCGGGTTGCCAATCACCACAGCAAAGCCGGGGTTGGGCAGGGGCTGGCCCCGCTCATCCACAAACACTTCCGGGAACTCTACCGCCCAGTTAAAGGGGCGCGGGCCGGCAGGGTCTTCAAACCAGCTTTGCAGCGGCGCGTTGAGCGCGGCGTTCACCTGCCCGGCGGTGTCGGCAATGGCCTGCATGGTGGCGGTGTGGTCGCTGCTGTCAATTTCGGCCAAAAGCTGCTGGCGCAGGCGGCGCAGCTCGGCCAGGGCGGCGGCGTGCTCAGCCAGGCGCGGGTCGGTTGGCCCGGCCCCGATCAGGGCGTTGCCCACCTTGATGTTCTGGTTGAGGATGAGCGGCAGCCGCTTTTTGGGGCCGCGCTGGTCGGCCATCGCCTGCATAATCAGGTTGACCGTGGCAATCTCGGCCGCCTGCGGGTCCAGGTCAACCCCGTACAAATGCTGTTCCACAATCAGGCGCGGGAATTCTTGCAGCCGCTCGTGCTCGCTGCGCAGGGTGGCCAGCTCAATGCGGATGTCGATGGGGCTGAGACCCTGGCCGGCCAGCTCATCGGCTTTGGCGGTCAGCTCGGCGGCCAGCCGCTCGATCTCGCTGCGGTAGAAATCGGCCAGCACCTGATAGGCGTAAATCAAAAACGAGCCGCTGCCGCTGGCCGAATCGAGCACCCGCAGGTCGCGGATGCCGGCGGCGGTCTGGCGGCGTTCACCAGCAACCGGCTCGCCGTCGGGCCGGCCGTTGGCCGTGCCGTACAGGTAGCGGCCCAGGCTGTGGTCAACCAGGTAGCGCACAATCACCTGCGGGGTGTAGTAGCTGCCCTGCTTTTTGCGGGTTTCCAGATTGTCGCGGGTTTCGATGGCGCCGTTGGTCAGGGCCAGGGCTTTACCCAGATACTGCTCGTAGGTGTTGCCCATAATGTCGGCGCTCATGGCCCGGTAGCGGGCCTCGTACAGCTTCTGGATCAGGCCGGCCAGCACGTCATCACTAAAAACGGCCTGGTCGGCCAGGCCGGGGCTGAACAGGGCGCTGTTGTGCAGCTCGTCAAAGCGGCGGAAAAGCTGGGCAAAGAACTGGGCCAGGCTGAAGGTGTACGGGTTGCGCCGGTTGATCTCAAACAGGCTGTAGAGCGTGCCGGCCGGAGCAATCAGGTGGTCTTCGGCAAAGCGGACCACCACCAGCCGGTCGAGCACCCGCTGCACCACCGCCCGCAGCTCGGCCAGGTTCACCTGCCCGGCGGCGGTCAAGGCCCAGGGGTTGGCCGCGGGGTGGGCCAGAATATCGCGGGCCAGCCGCTCGCGCCACTCGTTGATAAAGTTGAGATAGTTGGTGTCCACATCTTCGCGGTGGCGCTGCTCGCTCAGCAGGTCCAGCTCGCCGTTGATAACGCTCTCGTAAGAGAGCTGCCACAACAGGTCAAACTCATCCAGCATGGCGCGGGGCGTTTCAAAACTCAGCACCAGCCAGTCGCGGCGAGCGTTGAACAGGCGCAGCTTTTCAAAGTTGGTCAGCACCGCCCATGTGCCGCCATTTTGGAAGGCGTAGTTGATGGCCTGCTGCTCCTCGGCGGTGCGGTCGGTGGCCATCCCCGGCAGAGCCAGTTGGCCGGGGGTGACAATGCCGGTGATGGTTTTGCGGGCCTGCTCCAGCTCCTGAATTTTGCCAAAGCGTTTGGCCTCGACAAAGATCAGCCCGCCCCGTTCCGGGAAGAGGGTCATATCCGGCCGGCCGGCCTGGGTGGCCAGCTCGTACTTGTAACGGGCCGGGTCGTCCACCGGCCAGCCCAACGCCCGCAGCAGCGGGTCGATGAATTGGTGCACCACGCCGGACTCGCTGGTGGTTTTGCGCCCGTCATCGGTGAGGGCGGTGTATTTGGCAATCAGGGCTTGAATGGCCGCTCTGGCCTGGGCCTGGGTGGGTGGCAAGGGTTATCTCCCTGGGGTTTGATTTAACAAAAAGCGCCGCTCTTTTGACGGAGCGGCGCGCAGATGCTACCATAGCAGCACCGATAGGGCGCAGCACCGCCTGACTCGGTAAGATCAAGCCCCGGTAACGACGGGGCTTTTTTTGTTTGCGTGTTTCGATTTTAGCACGTTTGGGTAACGCTGGCGAGTCAGCGGTTGCATTGCCGGGTGGGTTTAGTTCAGGTCGTCTGTTTTTTTTGGCTAGGTTTGGCTGTTCTATGCCGGTTTTTGAGGTTCGCCCCCTTGACAACTTCATACCATTGGTGGGTGGCTCCCCGATGCTATGTTTAGATTGTTGCTTGTATCGACAGCGACCATTTTCTGTAGACCACCCCTTTTACACCCACTCTGTCCCATCGGTAACAATCAAACTACAGCCTTATTCGTGGAACCCACCGCGGAACTTTTGCTTTATATCCACGATAACTCTCCCCAAATCGTTTCTCAAGACCCGGTTCTTCGGAATATACAAAGTAGATATGATTGATAAAAACAAAAACGCAACTCCAAAGTCCTATCAGCCAAGACCCCTGAAACAAAGCCTGTCCAATCAATATCAGAGCTACACCACTAATCATCGGGTTGCGTACATAGCGATAAGGCCCCACGGCTACCAAGGATTGGGTTGGATCCCAGGGGGCTAACGTGCCTCGACCAATGCTGACGAATAAACTCACACACCAACCAAAAAGAATCAGTCCTGGTACAAAGATCCCGCCTGCCGCCAAGTGAGGTAACCAAATCATAGGCAAGCTGTCATTCCAGCGGGTATCGTTGGTTGCAAAAGAATTGAGTAACAGGTAAGGCACTACAACCACCACTAAAAAAGGCAACAATAAAATGGCTAGTAAATGGCGGAACGTTGTCAGCATAGCTCAGTTTATCCCAACATTAGACTGACCCTCTAAAAATACGTTAAGCCACCCAACAACAACTGAATTCACACGATGGCCGGGCCAGCAAGACTTGCCCCACCTACAAGTGCCTTCGATGGTGCACAATCCCTCAAAAACCGAGCGTTAGGCAGTCCGGTACAATGCCAGATTTTGTTGGGAAGCAGCAAACTTCCTATTTGATGAGTCTCAGAAGTTCTGCCTTCTGTGATGGCTTGAGCCAGAGACTGATAGTGAAGTTGCTATTGAATGTCACCTTAATCTTGCCATAGTCTTTTGTGACGATGAACACTTCCTTCTCTTCCAGCAACATATCATCTGAGACAAGCTCGATTGGCTTCCCACCTACGGTGAATCTCGTAACTTTCCCACCCCCAAATGCCGTGATATTGCCCGCCGCGTCCCACCGAACTTCTCCCGGAATATCTGCTTGAAAGTCTATCAACAACTTAGATGGGTCAACCTGTTCGTACTTCTCCACAGGCGTTGGTGGCACTGGCGCGAGAGTTGGCGCAGATGTTGACGCAAGAGTGGCAGCAGGTAAGAGGATTGCAGCAGAGGTGGCGTCGCCATTGTTTTTACCACGCCCAACCACGATCAATACTATCCCCGCGATGATGAGTAGTACGCCAATTCCTCCAGCTATCATCAACCTCCGTACTTTTGAAAAACTTGTCTCGGTTTTTGATAATCCCGGTATTGTTACCGGCGATGGAGGATAACCCGTTGCCTGCGTCTCTTGCCGATTAGATATCCCCTCTGCCTGAATTAACGTTCGACCACAATAACTACAATGCAGCCAGTTGGGGTTAACCGGCTTCCCACATTCAGGGCATACCGCCGGTATTAGTATTTTCTTGCCGGTCATTGGGCAAAATTGAGTGCCTTCGGGGTGTTTCTGATTACAGTGAGGACATTGCATCGCTTGTCTCCCTTCTCCACACGAACAGGAAACCGACAATTAATATCAAGCCAAAGACCATACTCGCAATTGCTA
>CAZRYD010000068.1:21618-22863 GCA_964604225.1 uncultured Caldilineaceae bacterium | reverse complement strand
TATCGTCAAAAACGATAATGTCGGTTGCTTTTACGGGTTCTTCTGAAAGTGACATGTTAAATTTCCTTTATGTTTATTAAAAGTTGTTAGGCTAAATTACTCGCCAAGTTGGTCTTCACCCTCTGGCAAAGAGGTATCATGTTAGTGTAGATCCACTAAATTTGATTTTCTGGTTTAGCATTTTCTTGAGTAACCTCAAAATCCTTACTGTCACCGGTTTGGCCGCCGCTTCTCACACTGAGTTTATATTTTCCCGAGGCAAGTGTATCCGGTACCTCAAACAAGATTTTGGTTTCCTTCCAATCTTTAATATCGGCCATAGGTATGCCAGCCTCAGCGCCAGAAGCTTCATCCTTCTTAAGGATGAGGCTATTCCCATCTTTGCCCTCCCCAAAAAAGTGACCTTCAATGCTGACCTGTTCCTTTGCTTTGGCCTTAGCCGGCAGAATATGCTCGATGAGCGGTTTGGCTGTAGTACGGCTAACCAACTTACCGGCCACATAGGTCCCCTGAGACACACCCATCAGTACCAGGAAAGCTGCATCAATGTCGGGCAGCGCGGTGTCTTTGGGGCATAGATCGGGAACGTTGACACCCAAATAGCACTTAGCCGAAATGAAACTATAAAGCACCACCAGATAGACTCCAACTGCGACCAGCGCCCAGATAAGCATTTGCGCTTTCGTCAGATCGAACTTATCGTCTCGATCTTTGAGTAGCGTGCTCTTATCCTCAGCCGAGCTTTTTCCTTCCGCTTGATAGGTGATGGCGATAGCTTTACTGGTAGTTGAAGTGGTGATGGAGAGTCCCATTAAAACTAATAGATTGATTGGAACGGCCGGCAAAGCGGGCAACGGCTCACCGGGTGGACTATCAATAAAACGCGCAGCAACGACTGTAACATAAGCGAAAACGGTTAGTATCGTGAAGATAAGATTCTGGAATAGGGATGTGCTGGACTGCCCATTATGACCGCGCGCCAGATAAAATGGATCTCTGGAGTGAGTGTTAAACAAACTCAATAAATACATGCAGATCAGGGCAACAATACCCCAAAAATAGGGAGACCGTATCATCATAGATAGCATATTTAACTTCCTTTCCTGTACGCTGCTACTGATTTTATATCCAGAAATCAATCCACCTTGCCTTTTCAATGATCTTGGCAACTTCCTCATCCAAACCAGAAGGAAAACCAATCCCATGCCCTTTTTCATCGGCCAGATAGACCAGGGCATGTTCAGG
>CAZRYD010000068.1:0-21518 GCA_964604225.1 uncultured Caldilineaceae bacterium | reverse complement strand
CGCTTTTGCAGCCGCTGCGCCAACAGGTCATCGTCACACACCAGGGCCAGGTAATGGATCTCGGAAAAGTAGCGGCGTTCCACACATAGCTCTACATTGGCCGGGATCGCCCCGGCATTGAACAACGCCACCGGCCGCCCAGCCTGGGCTACGTTTTTGCAGAGACGCAGCCAGGTTTCAAAAAAGTCGTGATGGCCTTCCTTTGAGCGGTTGAATTCGGGCCGCCACAACAGATCGCCTTCCAGCATGACGACTTCCGGCATTTTCCCCAGCAATCTTTGGCCCGCCGCCGATTTCCCCGCCCCACTGGCCCCGGCGACAATCAGCAAGGGCAGTTGGCGAAAAGGGTGTTGGTGCCCACACACCGGGCAAACGGCATAGGGGCCGTCCGGCTCGATGAGCTTGTCTACTCTGTATTCGCCGCAGTTGTAGCAGATATTGAACATAGCTTGGTCCTCATAGATTACGCCAGGCGCAACTTTTCATAATAGACCGCAGATGACACTGATTAACGCTGATTTTCGCAGAAACTTTTTATCCCGTAGGACGCCGGGACGGTGTAGATCAGCGTTTATCTGCGGGCTCATCAGCGGTATCAGCGTTCTATCGAAGTCTCATCTTGAGACGCCGCTCCACCGCCCGGCAGCATCTTCTGTAAAAAAGCGAGCAGGCTCGGCCAATCCCGAAAATAACGGCTTTCCCCGCTGAGAATGTGCTGAACCTGGCCGCGCCACTCGGTTTGGTCGTGGCCCAATTCTTCTAACCACACCCGCACCGTAAACAGGTGCGAACGCGGCGACGGCGAATCGTTGGCTTCCGGGGTTTTTGCCGCCAATGGAAACCTGCCTTGATGCTAAATTTTTAGAAGTGGAGGGTGCAGCAGCAGATTGAGTTGTCGTTTTTGAGTGTGTGCGGGCAGTATAGCAAAAGGAGCGTTTCAAAAGCGCTTCATGAACGTGACAAGGGGGTTATACAGGGTAGGATAATAGTCATATTTCAGGGAAAGTTGGGGGATTGGAAGGCTAGAGGGGTGGATAGCCAACCTCCAACCTTCCAGTCTTCCAGTCTTCCAAAAATAACCTTACCTTATGGAGCAAATACCACCCCGGCCAATATCTCGGCGGCGATGGCTTCCAGGGAGCGGATTTGCCCTCTGGCGCGGGTGGCGGCGCTGACCTGAGGCGGGAGGTGGCTTTCCAACTCGGCCAGGAGGCGGGCGGCCCGGTCTTTGGCGTCCTGCCGGCTGGCGGGATGACTCAACACGAGGGTAAGCCACTCTACGGCTTGTTCTTTCAAGGTCAATGCAACTTCGGCCATTCCTACTTCTGGATGAACGATGGGTGTAGCCAATCCAATTAGAATATCCAGCGCGACGGGTGCTGCTCGGCTTTCTATAGCCATTCTTAGCGCGGTCAGAAAGGTTTGGGCAGCTTCTTGGCCTTCGCCCAAGGCATATTGAACCCGGCCTAGATGGTTGAGCGAGACAACTACAATATATTTTTCGCCCAGTTCTTTAGCAAGAACCAGACTTTCCTGGTGAAGCTGTTTGGCCTCGGCCCAGGCAGCTTCTCCGGTTAAGAAGTTAACCACGCCCAACTGGTTCAGGCAGAGAGCCATACTCCAGCGATCCCCCAGCGCGCGGGTAATGGCCAGGCTTTCCAGTAACAGTTGTTTTGCTTCCGCAAGGCGCCCCATTTGGACGACAATATCGCCCAGAAAACCGAGGGACATACCCAGATAGTGTTGCTCGTCTACGGCTCTGAGCAGGGCGATGCCTTGCTGCAAAAGCTGGTAGGCTTCGGTATACTGCCCCAATGAGCCGGTCGCCATCCCCAATACGGCCAGGCAAAGCCCCATACCCCGTTGGTCTTGTTCTTCCCGGAAAAGGGCTAAACCTTCTTGCAGTAGAGCTTGGGCCTCGGTGAACTCTCCCAAAAACACCTCTAGCGACCCAAAATAGTGGAGGGCGGTGGCTAACTCGGTTCGCGCCCCCAACTGGCGGAGCAGGATTATGCCTTGCTGAAGTAACTCTTTAGATTTACCGCCCAATTCGCCCAACCGTAGATATAATGCCCCATGGGTCGCCAGCATAAAACCAAATACAATCCCGGCCTCTCTCTTCCGTTCCTCGGCTGTTTCATTGAGCCAGATACTTTCCAACTTGTCAACTGTTTGCTGGCAGACCTCTTTAAGCTCGTGGTACCGGCCCTGAATATCGTAGAAGATGGACCAACCCAGCGCTGCCCGCCCAATTTCTGTAACTCTGCCTCGCGCCACTGCCCAGTTCCAGGCCAGGCGAATATTGTCAATCTCCGGTTTCATTTCTGCCATAGCCTGGCTCTGCCGGCCACCTTTGAGCGATTCTGTCTGCCGCCACACATAGTCCATGTAATAGCGGCCATGTCGCTCTTGAACCGCCACCTGCTCCTCCGATTCCTTGCTCAGCCGGGCGATGGCGTACTGCCGCAGGAGTTCGTGCAGATCATAGCGACCCGAGGGCTGCCGGTGGATCAAGCATTTATCCACCAGCGCGGCTAGGAGGGGCAGGGAAGCGCCGGTCACCTGTTCGGCGGCTTCGCGGCGAAAGCCGCCTTGAAAAACAGACAACTGCCGGAAGATGCGCCGCTCTTCCGCCGAGAGCAGCCGCCACGAATGGTCAAACACGGCTTGCATGCTCTGGTGACGCTCGATGACGTGACGCTGCGAGGTTGCCAGAAAACTCAGATTTTGTTCAAGCTCCCGGACAATTTCGGCGCAAGAGAGGGAACGCACCCAACTGGCGGATAACTCCAGGGCCAGGGGCATACCTTCTACCAGCCGGCACAGGTAAGCTACCGCAGCTCGGGTCTCTGCCGTCAACTGGAAACTGCTTTGCACCCGCCGGGCCGCTTGGAGAAACAAGGCCACGGCGCTGTAGGTTTCTAACTTCGTCACCGTATCCTCGCCTGTCAGGGGGGAGACAGGGGGCGGGGTATTCAAGCCCTCGATTTCAAACAACCACTCGCCGGGCAAATTGAGACGTTCTCGTGAAGTCACCAAAAGTTTGACTTCAGGGGCGCTGGTCAAGATTTCGACCAGGAAGCCGGCCCCCCCTTTTATCCCCCCCTCAGGGGAGGAAACAGAGGGGGAGAGAAGATGTTCAAAGTTATCCAGCACCAACAGCATCTCTTTCTCACGCAAATAGTTGAGGAGTTGGATTTTTGGATCTTCCGGCCCATGAAAGGCGAAGTTGAGCGCATCGGCCAGCGCGGAAACCAGGAAATCCGCCGAGATCGTAGCGGCCAGGGAGGCCAGGTAGATGCCGTGCAGATACACTCCAATTTGCGCCCGCGCTGCCCGGATAGCCAGACGGGTTTTGCCCATACCGCCCGGCCCCACAATGGTCAACAGTCGGCAGGCCGGATTGGCCAGAAGGTTAGCCAGTTGAGCCAGTTCTTCTTCCCGGCCCACAAAGGGGATGAGCTGAACCGGGAGATTGTGGCGCTGAGTGATCGGGGTGTCTATGTAGGCCAGGCGCTCGTAGGCTTGCTGGGTAGCCGGACTGGGCGCTACATCTAGTTCCCGCCGCAACGTGGCGAGGCAATCCTGGTAGACTTGCTGCACCCCGGCCCGGTTGCCGTTAAGGGCGTGCAATCGTATCAGGCGGCGGTAAGTCACTTCGTGGAGCGGGTCGTGCCGCAATAATCGTTGGGTGGTGCGAATAGCTGCCGGGTAATCATGCTCGTTCTCCAGCCGGATGATCAGTTGTTCCAGGGCCTGGCTGAAAACCTGGCGCAGTCGCTCCCGGTGGGGCAGAATCCAATCGTCGTAACAACCGGGCAGCAGGTCGCCCTGGTAAAAGTCTATAGCCTGTTGCAGTGTTGTTATAGTATTGGCCTGCTTTAAGGCTTGCTCAAAATCGGCCACATCGAGGGTGAAGGGAGCGTTCGGTTGCCACCGGACGGTTTGAGCGTCAGCCAGGAGAAAACAATCAGCTTCGGGCAAAGCCTGGCGCAGCCGGTGCAACAAAGTGCGCAGATTGGTATGAGCTTGGGCTTCAGGGGTATCCGGCCAGAGGAGAAAAGCCAGGTGATGGCGCGGTTGGGACGCGTGGCGCTGCAAAACCAGATAGGCCAGAAGCGATTGCAGGCGCGACGTATTGACAGTCGTCAGCGTGGTGTCGCCGTAAGTCAGGCGGAAATGGCCTAATAGGTGGATATGCAGGATCTGAGTCAAGGGTGGCATCCTTGTGACACGTCCATGATCCAAGAACACAGTTACAGCAACCCTGTCGAGTTGCTATTTAGTTTTCAATCTTGAAGAGAGGGGGAAGCAGCAGATGAAGGTTTATAACGGCTATATTATAATAGTTTGGGGTCTGTGTCAATCATTAAAAATAATTCGCTAGTCCTACCTGTTCTACTTCTTTCAAATCAAACTATAACTCCAACGCACCGGCCTGCCTCCATCATAGGGCATCACGCCGTGAAACTGGCGCGGGTCGTCGCCAAAGACAAGGGGCAAAAAGTAGCGGTCGCCTTCCCACAACGGCAACTCCAAAATTCGCTCGACCGGAACCCAGGAAAGCGTGCCTTCGGGGTTTTCGTTGAGGGGCGTCCCGGAAAAACGATCAATCCGAAAGATAAAGCCGAACCAATCTTCGCCGTTTTTGCCAAAACCCGGCCAACTGATGGTCCCGCGCAGCAAAATTTCCTCACACTCAAGCCCCGCTTCCTCGCGGATTTCGCGCCGCAGCCCGGCGATGATGTCCTCGTCGGGGTGCAATTTGCCGCCCAGACCGTTGTACTTGCCCAGGTGAAGGTCGCCGGGGCGGGTATTGCGATGAATCAGCAGCGTCTCTTTGCCGTCGGGCGACATGATGTAGCCGAGGGTAGCTAAGATAGGGGTATAGGGCATAGACTCCTCCTCACAAAAAGACGCGATGATACGTGAGGCGAGGAGGCGAAGCACTTCGCCTCCTCACTTCACCCCAGTAGTATAAAACATAAAACGTGAAACGTGAAACAAAGCTGGCTTGTGCAGAACATCGGCAAATGGTAGAATTGAAATTACTTGTGGTATAATCACCCTTGTTGTTATGGCGCAAGCTAATGAAAGAAGAGCAGGACATTTGCCCAATTTGTGGCAGCGAAATAGTTGAAAAGATTATTAATTACAGCGATTGGAATGAGGGGCATTTGTTGGTAGTGCGGGAGGTACCGGTACGCGAATGTGAGGCCAATGGCCATCGCTTTTTTAATGCTAAAGTGGCCCATTCCTTGGAGCAATTGTTTGAAGCGGATCGCCAGGGTAAGCTAAAACCGGTCGAGATTATGAAAGTGCCGGTGGTCAAATTAGATTTGGCCGCATAATTGGTTGATTTTATGACTGTTCTCACCACGCACAACCTGAGCAAACACTACGGGGCACAAGATGTTTTTGAGAGCCTGACGCTATCCGTCAACCAGGGCGACCGGATTGCCCTGGTCGGGCCAAATGGCGAGGGCAAAACCACCCTGCTACGAATTTTGGCCCGGTTGGAGCCGCCTTCGGCGGGTACGGTGCATACGGCCAAAGGACTCAAGCTGGGTTACCTGGAACAGCATCCCTCGCTGATCTCTACCAGTGGCAATTTGTGGGACCTGGCCCTGAGCGCCTTTACCGAGTTGCGGCAGCAGGAGGCTGCTTTGCATGAGCTGGCCGCAGCTCTGGCGGCTGAAACCGATGAGACGCGTCACCAAATGCTGCTGGAGCAGTACGGTGAGGCTGAGGCTCGCTTTGAGCACGCCGGCGGCTATATCTACGAGCAAAGCGCCGACCAGGTGTTAACCGGCCTCGCCTTCAAACGGGAGGATTATGAGTTGCCGCTGGCTAAATTGAGCGGCGGCCAGCAGAGTCGAGCCCACCTGGCCCATTTGCTGTTGAAACAGCCTGATCTGTTATTACTGGATGAGCCGACCAACCATCTGGATTTAGCCTCGGTGGAGTGGCTGGAAAATTACCTCAAAAGCTGGCCGGGAGCCATCATCGTGGTCTCGCACGACCGTTACTTTTTGGACGAGGTGGCCACCCGTGTCTGGGAAATGCTGTTTGGCCGGATCGAAGCGTATCGTGGCAACTACTCGCATTATGTCGAGCAGCGTGAGGATCGCTTTGAGCGTCGGCAAAAGGAGTACCAGGCCCAGCAGGAGTTTATGGCCAAAGAAGAGGAGTTTATCCGGCGCAACCTGGCCGGACAGCGCACCCGCGAGGCTAAAGGGCGGCGCACCCGGCTGGAGCGAATGGAAAAAGTGGAGCGGCCCATCGAGCACAAAACGCTCAAGCTGTCGCTGCAAACCACCCTGCGCTCCGGCGATCTAGTGCTGGCGACGCATGAGCTGGTGGTCGGCTACCCCGACGGCGAGCCGCTCTTTACCTGCGCCGACCTGGAAATCCGGCGCGGCCAGCGGGTGGCTTTGCTAGGGCCTAATGGGGCGGGTAAAACGACCTTCATCAAGACCATCCTGGGGCAGATCAAGCCAAAAGCAGGGGCCATTCGTTTTGGCGCCGGCGTGGAGCCTGGCTACTTTGCCCAAACTCAGGCCAGTCTCAATCTCGCGGCCACTATTCTGGATGAAATCCTAGCGGTGCAGAATTTGCCCATCGGCGAGGCTCGCAATTACCTGGGGCGCTTTCTCTTTTCCGGCGACGATGTCTTCAAACCCATCGGGTTGTTATCCGGCGGCGAACGCAGTCGAGTAGCCCTGGCCAAGCTGACCCTGACCGGCTCCAATTTCCTGATCCTCGACGAGCCGACCAACCACCTGGATATTCCCTCGCAGGAGAATTTGGAGCAGGTGCTGGCCGAATTTAGGGGTACTATTCTGCTGGTCTCGCACGACCGCTATTTTGTGGACGCGCTGGCAACCCATACCTGGGCGCTGGAGCCGGACACCAAAACGGTAACGGTAATCGAGGGCGGCTACAGCGATTATCTGGCCGAGCGCGAGGCTCAGAAGAGCGCAGCCAACAACGCCACCAATGGGTCAGCGCCAAAATCAATCAGTCAAACCAGCCGCGAGCAGAGCAAAGCAGAGAAACGGGCCAGCGAAAAGAAAGCTAAACAAATCGCCGAAATCGAGCGTGTCATCGCCGCCACGGAGGCCCATTTAGCCGAACTGGCCCAAAAATTGGAAATGGCCAGCGCGGCCCAAGATATTGCTCAATTGCAACAACTGGGCCAGGATTACCAAAGCACCGAAACCAAATTAGAGGAGTTACTAACCCAGTGGACCGAATTGGAAGCAGCTTAATAAAGAAAGACCCCAAAGGTCTTGAAGACCTTTGGGGTCTTAGACCGAGGGGGAGAAATTAGATTATGGCAGAAAAAATTGTCATCGGTTTGACCGGCAACATTGCCACCGGCAAAAGTTTGGTCCTGCGCATGCTCCAGGAGTTGGGTGCAGCCGCCATTGACGCCGACAAGTTGGCTCACGAGGCCATGACTCCAGGCGGCCCGGCCTATCAGGCTATTGTCGAGGAGTTCGGTAAATTTGTATTGGATGGTCACGGGCAAATTAACCGGGACCGCCTGGGTCGCATTGCCTTTGCCGTGCCAGAAGCCATGGCCCGACTGGAAGCAATTACTCATCCAGCGGTACGCCAGGAGATTTTGACCCGAATTAAGAGCCTTCAAACTCCGGTGGTGGCCGTTGAAGCCATCAAGCTGTTTGAGTCTGGGCTGGCTGAGCAGTGCCAGTCGGCCTGGGTGGTTACTTCGCCGCCAGAGATACAACTCAAGCGCCTGGTCGAGCGGCGTAAGATGTCGCCCGAGCAGGCCCAGCAGCGCATCAAGGCTCAATCCTCCCAGGAGGAGAAGATAGCCAAAGCTGATGTAGTTATAGACAACGGCGGCGACCTGGCCAAGACCTGGGCTTTTGTAAAAAAGCAATATACGGCCCTTATGGAGGGTCAAGCTGTGACCGTCCCACCTGCCGTAGCCGAGCCAACTCCTGCCCCGGAAGCCAAACCTGCCGCTGAAGTCCAGGTAGCCGAAATTTCAATTCGCCGAGCCAAGCGGCAAGATCTGGAGGCGATGGCCAACCTGATTGCCTCGGCAACCAAAGGTGCAATCAATCAGGACCTCAGCCAGATGATGGAGTCGCTCTTCTCCAGGGCTTATATTGTGGCCATGGCCGGCAACTATATGGTCGGCGTGGCCGGCTGGCAGACCGAAAATTTGATCGCCGGGCTGCAAGATTTTTACGTGCTGCGGGATGACTTGTGGGCCAATGTGGGCCAGCAAATGCTGCAGATGATTCACGATGAGGTTAACAAGCTCTCGTGCGAAGTGGCGATGGCCTTTGTGTTGAGCCCGGCCGGCTTGAAACCGATTGAATTTTTTGAGAGCCAGGGTTATGAGCAGGCGCAGGGCAAGGATTTAGGCTACATGTGGAAAGACGCAGCCAAGGAGTGGCAGCCGGAAAACAGTGTGCTGCTCTACAAAAAGCTGCGCGAGCAGCGGATTATGGTGCCGATGTAACCCCCACCCTAACCCTCCCCCGCAGAGGGGGCGGGAAGGGAGGGGGTCGGCGGTCTCATTATAGATAGACGAATTCACTTTTTGGAGAAACCTAATGGACGCACTCAAAAAATTTGCTGGCGATCATCCACAAATCACCTCGTGGATTGTCCTGGCAATTGGGATGGTGATTATTTTGGTCTGGTCGGCCAGGGATGTCGGCTTTACGCCCAGCCAATGGACGGCGCTGGTGATTACCACCATTCTGCTGGCCGGAGCCTGTGTCTGGATTATCGGCTGGGAGGATGAGGATGACGAGGCGCAAGCAGAGCAGGCTAAGGCGGAGGTGAAAGATAGCCCGTCCTGATTAGCTGGCGGTGCTGCAACAGGGCCTGGCCTCGCCGGAGCATATGGCGTTTTTGGCTCAATTGGGGCAGGGGGTAGAGTAGCCTAGCAAAAAGGATAAACATCTGTGTCTTGGCTTGAACCCGATCAACAATTAGTACCTGGCCTGTTGCTCTTAAAGAGAAACCCGGCCCCGGAGGAAATAACCGATGTTATTGTTCAATTAAACAACGCCGCATCGGATTTCATCTGGATTCGTTGCCCATTATGCCGATGGCTACCTGACGCATCAAGCCGCTGGCATTGTGCTAGCTGCGGCCCGCCCGAAAATTTCTTCCAGGGGTGTGGCATGATTTGGAATACTTTTGCTACCCACGGGTTATGTCCGGGCTGCGGGCATCAGTGGCGCTGGACAGCTTGCTTGTCCTGTGGGGGTTGGTCGTTACATGAGGATTGGTACGCCAGAGAAATAGATTAATAGGTTATTTTTCTGGCATACCTTTCCCCATCTCACTCACCGCCAAATGCACCCGCCCAATTTCCTCCAACGTTACCGGCGACTCGGCCTCCGGCGTCCAGAAAAAACGGGCGCTCTGGAAATCCTGGGTCAAGCGACCTACCCACAAAAACGGCTCGCTGATGGGCAGGCCGAAGCGAACCGTACCGCCGTGGGCCTCAAAGTAGTCTAAAAAATCACCGCTGAGAGTGTGGCCGGTTTCAGGATAATAGCGCCGGTTGACGTCATCGGCGCGAGGCATCGCTCCGGTAGGGATGGGTGGGTGGCGGCGCTGCAACAGGTCGCCCAGCCAGCCGACGGTAATCAGATAGGCCGGTTCATTCTCCGGGTGACGCTCCAGCCGGCCTTTCTCAAAGTATTGCACCGTCCAGCCATCCAGCGTAATTTCCTCAGTCAAGGGATAGCCCAGGCTGTCCACACCTCCATAGATATTGAAAAAACGCCAAAAATCGCCGCGCACGGTCTGGCCGGTCTCAAAAAAAAAGTGAGACGCGCCTATCTCCGTGCGGGCAGCCGGCTGGCCCTGGCAGCCTGTCAGAATCACCATTATGATGACAATCAACCATTCGATTTTCAAGGGATTAGCCTCACTCAAGGTTTAGCTCGAAAGACAATTTTTGGCCCGCAATCACGGTGACGGCGGTCAGCCGAAGTCGAGAATAGTCTACCAAAAGCTTATTCAAGATGCAATATCAGTTATATTTCGCATGTGACAGAGTTGCGAGAAAATGTTATAATTTGGATTATGGCAGTCATAGCCCGTTCGCGAACTCAACCTTTTGGCCTGCGCCCGATGGACCCGCTGAAAGATTTACGAGGGGTGGCCAACCTGATCGAAGAAGCTTTTGCCGACGATTTGGATCGCTCCGGCCAAAGCGCCCTGCGCGAGCTGCGCTGGTTGAGCTATCTGAAACCGATCCTATGGTGGATGGTGGTTTTCAGCTCTGACCATAACGATTTTCTGTCCGGCTTTGTTTGGGAAGAAGAGCGCAAGATTGTGGGCAATATTACGGTTAATCGAACCGCCCCCGGCTCACGGCGCTGGCTGATCAGCAATTTGGCCGTGTCCAAGAATTACCGGGGGCGAGGTATTGCTCGCGGCTTAATGTACGCCGGGTTGGAGTTGGCTAAAGAATATAATGGTACCTCGGTTTCGCTGCAAGTTCGCGCCGATAATGCCCCGGCCAAACATCTGTACGAGTCGCTAAACTTTAAAGAAATCTCAGGGACAACTTATCTCCGGCTCAATCGCATTCCCAATGTGGACCTTCAGGCTTTGCCCAGCCTGCCACGTGAGGTGAGACTGCGTCTTCATAATTTTGACTCGATTGATGCCCGCCAGGCCTATCAACTGGCCAGCGCCTCCGTCTCACCCGACGTTCAAAGGGAGTGGCCGCTGCGGCAAAGCCGTTTTCGATTGGATGGTCAGGAACAATGGCTGACCAACTTGTTTCACAAAATTGTGGGCGGCGCGGCGGCAGTTCATTGGGTGGTGGAAAACGGGCACAGTTTTGTGGCTACACTCAACGTCCAGCCGGGCGTTTTGGGAAGAGCCCACCAGCTTGAACTTATTGTTCACCCTGAATGGCGTGGTTATCTGGAAAAGCCGTTGATTGGCCGGGCGCTCAACTATCTGTATCGGTGGCGGAGCACCGGCATTACCGTCAAGCACCCCGCCGATCACACCGAGGCCATTACTGTCTATAAAGAATTTGGTTTTACAGAAACTCAAACCCTATTGTGGATGAAGCAAGATATGTGATCTGGCGCGAGGCCCATCTACTTTTAATGGAGGCGATGGCTTAAGGTGTCTCGTCCCAACAGGTGTAAAAAAGTAGCTTTTCCGGCTCGATTGGATTATACTAGCGGTCAAAATGTTCCTTAAATAGTTCGATTTGACTTGCAGACTGGGTGAAAGCTCAGTCTTTTCTATCTTAAGTTATGTTAGATTTATCCATCATTATTGTTAATTACAATACCCGCGATTTATTGAGAGATTGTCTCAATTCCATCTTCAAAAGCCAGGGCGCCTTTAATTTTAATGTTGTGGTGGCGGATAACGCCTCGCCCGACGGCAGCGCCAAAATGGTTGAAACCGAGTTCCCCCAGGCGATTCTGGTGGCCAGCCAGGTGAATGGCGGCTTTGCTTATGCCAACAATCAAGGGCTGCACCAGGCTGGGTTTAATACCGATGGGACACCTCTCCCTCAGGCGCCTCGTTATGCCCTGTTACTTAATCCAGACACCTTGTTGCCGCCAACCGCCCTGGCCGATATGATCGCTTTTATGGATGAGCATCCCGAAGCGGGCGCTGTTGGGCCTAAGCTGGTCAGGCCCGACGGCAGCCTAGACTTGGCCTGCCGGCGCGCCTTCCCCACACCGGAAGTCAGTTTTTACCGGATGATGGGTCTCTCCAAACTCTTTCCCCACAGTCGAGTTTTTGGCCGCTATAATATGACCTTTGCCGATCCAGATGAATTGATCGAGGTAGACTCGGTGGTGGGGGCGTTTATGTTGGTCCGCCGCGAAGCTATTGCCCAGGCCGGCTTGCTGGACGAAGCTTATTTCATGTACGGTGAGGATCTGGATTGGGCTTTTCACATCAAAGCTAACGGCTGGAAAATTTATTATTATCCGGGGGTAGTGGTCACTCACGTTAAACGGGCCGCCAGCCGCCACAGTCCCAAAGCACAGATAGAATTTTACCGGGCGATGGATATTTTCTACCGCAAATTCTATGCCGATACAACGCCTTTCTGGTTGCATGGGCTAGTGGTGACCGGCATCAATTTGCCCTGGCGGTATTCCCAACTCAAGTATTACCTATCGGGTCTATTCAAAACGAACAGGCTTAACCACACCCCTTCTACAGAGGTGCAGCGATGAAGCAACATTCGCGCTTGTGGTTCACTATCTCACTGGTCATAGTAGATGTCCTGATGGCCGGGCTGGCTTTTTTTGTGGGGTATCAACTGCGTTTGCGTTCAGAATATGAGAATATCCAGCCTTTTTCCGCCTATTGGGGCATGTTAATTACCCACGTAGCGGCCATTTTGATTGTTTTTTTCTTTTATCGCTTGTATCACCGCCAGCGCTCTCTCTCATACGTGGATCAGTTTTATGCTATCTTCGGTGCGGCTTCGGTGGGTATGATCATTTCGATTGCGCTCATCTCTTTCTTCTTTAAAAATCAGCTCGATTACCCCCGCCTGATGATGGTTTACGTCTGGATGTTGACCATCATTTTTACCTCACTGGGCCGAGCCATCCAGTCGCGGCTGCAATTGAGTCTGCAGGCCCGCAATTGGGGTGAGGAACGAGTCCTCATAGTTGGCACCGGCGAAGTAGGTCGAATGGTCATGCAAAAGATCAAACGAATGCCGGGCCTGGGGTATCGAGTGATCGGTTTTGTAGACGATGAGGCCAAGGTCAAAGCCGTGCAGGATAGCCCCGTGTTGGGTACAACCGATGAAATTCCCGAGTTGATTGAGTCGCTCAAAATCAACGAAGTAATCATCGCCATGCCCGAAGCTTCGCACCACGAGATTCTCAAAGTGGCCAGCAAATGCGACCGAGCCAGGGTGACGATCAAGGTCTTTCCTGATGTCTTCCAAATTATGGCCACTGAGGTTTCTATTGGCGATTTGGGCGGGCTGCCCCTGTTAACCATGCGCGACGTGGCCTTGCGCGGCTGGCGGCTCACGGTGAAACGGGTGATAGATGTGGTTGGCAGCGCCATGACCTTGGTCATTCTCTCGCCGATCATGATGCTGCTGGCGGTATTAATTAAACTCGACTCCGAAGGGCCGGTGTTTTTTACCCAAGAACGCATGGGCTTGGATGGCAAACGCTTCATGATGTTCAAGTTTCGCTCGATGCGCACCGATGCCGAAGCAGAGACCGGTCCCGTCTGGGCTACCGCCGACGACTCGCGGCGCACTCGCTTGGGTACTTTTATCCGCCGCTTCTCCATTGATGAATTTCCCCAATTCATCAACGTTTTGCTAGGCGACATGAGCCTGGTTGGCCCGCGCCCCGAACGCCCAATCTTTGTGGAACAGTTCAAGCAAAGTATTCCTCGCTATATGGATCGCCACCGCGAGAAAGCCGGCATCACCGGCTGGGCCCAAATCAATGGTCTCAGAGGCGATACTTCAATTATCGAACGCACCAAATATGATCTCTGGTATATTGAAAATTGGTCCGTGGCCCTTGACTTGCGCATCATGATTCGTACTATCCTTAATATTTTTACCGACCGTAATGCTTACTAAAATGAGAAAGCCGGTGGGGCCAGTACTCGAAGCAAAAATCTCCAGTGAGGTGTCGCTTCATTATCCTTAAATTGTTTCACGTGAAACATCCATTCCACTCCCCAGGAGATACCTGTGCCCCGCATTTGTGATTATGAAGGCAGCCGTTATCGTACCGATTTTTGGGAAGGCCAAAATCGAGAATACGAAGACCAGATTGAGCGAGTCGCTATACAGAAATTACTGCCGCCCCAGGGGCAGCGACTTATCGAGATTGGGGCCGGTTTTGGCCGCCTGGCAGATTTATACCAGGGCTATCAGCAGGTCATTCTAAACGATTATGCCCGGACGCAACTTGAAGAAGCGCAAAACTATTTGGGCAGCGACAGTCGCTTTATTTATGTGGTGTCCGATATTTACAGCATGCCCTTTGTAGATAACCTATTTGACACGTTGACGATGGTCCGAGTCATGCACCATCTGGTCGACGTACCTGCGGCCCTGAGTGAACTTCATCGCCTGCTTGCCCCAAACGGCACTGCCATTATCGAATATGCCAGCAAGTTTCATTTCAAGTCCTTGCTGCGCTGGCTGGTGGGCCGGCAAGAGTGGAGTCCGTTTGATCACGCCCCCTATGAATTTGTCGAATTGAACTTTAACTTTCACCCTGCCTGGATGAAACAGCAATTTGAAAAAGTGGGTTTTCAGATAAAAAATATCCGTTCCCTCTCCCACTACCGGATTAATTTATTAAAGCGACTTCTGCCGACTTCAGTGTTAGTCACTCTGGATAGTTGGGCGCAGCCCACCGGCAATTGGTGGCAGCTCACGCCAAGCCTTTTTGTTCAGGCCCAGGCGTCGAAGCTACCCACTACCCCAACCCTGGACTTTTTCCGTTGTCCGGTCTGCCATTCCTCCCAACTTCTCCGCACCAAACCTGACCCCGAGTATCCTTGGGATGAAGTCTTGATCTGTCAAGGTTGCCAGCGCCACTGGTCTTACAAAAATGGTATTTATGATTTTAAGACCCCACTGAACACCTCTGTCTGAACTCACATCCCACCTTTATCTTCGCCAAGTTTAATCAATTTACCATAATGTTACTACACGTATTGAAAATTTAATATAGTTATGTTATGATAGAGTAAAATTCGAGTTGCTTTCATTATTATGTCTAGTTATTTGTGCATGTTAAGGAGACTGACGATGAAGCTATCACCCCAAAGAAACAAGGTTCTAGTAACCCTCCTCCTGACTTTTTTGATTTTGTCAGCCTTTCTTATTTCTGGGTTTACCGTTGCCACGTTTGATAAAACAATTGACCGTGAACTCCCCCCGAACCAGGGAGGCGGGGTCAATGTCATAAAAAACCCAGGGTTTGAAGAGCGAGATGCCAATTCGAATAATGGCGTTGCGCTTAATTGGGAACCTTATAGCAATGGTCAAGCCTGGTTTGGCTGGTACGATGAGACATGGGTCGAAGCAGTCCGTACCGGCAAGCGGGCGCAATTGATGGAAATCTTCCAAGTCGAAGCGAATATTCTGGATCGGGTGATCGCCATTCATCAAACAGTGGACGTGACCCCCAACTCCAGCTATAGTCTAACCATTAACGCTATTTTGCGCAGCCAGGCCCAACCCGACGCCCGCAACCAAAATGAGGTTGAAATGCACTGGGGCATTGACTTTGCGGGTGAAGGCAACTACGACAATGTGGAAACCTGGCATCTGATGCCCTTGACCGAACAGTTCCGACCTGGCTCCACCGGCCAGTACCCCGACGACAAGCCCTTATTTTATCAGACTATCACCGGCACGGTCCAGACGGGCAGTTCTAATCGCATCACTCTGTTCATTCGGGGCCTAAAAAAGTTTCCTACCGGCACCGAAGTTAATTTTGATGTAGACGATGTTTCTTTAGTCGGCGTGGCGGCCTCCGGGGCTACCCAACAACTGGTGCCTACAACAGGCCAAGCTAACCCGTCCGTATCCAACCAACCGGTGCTCAATATGCCTACCTCTGGCGCCATCTTGCCCAAAAATGTTTCTGGCGGAGCACTCGCCATCAGTGGCTTGGTGTTAATTGCCTTGGGCGTGGGGGCGGCAGCCAGCGTATTGAGTCGAAAAGAAAAACCTTAATCGCCCAACGGTTCAGTTTGACCTTGAACAATCAAAAAAGAGGCAACGTGATACGTTGCCTCTTTTTGATTCTAACTTTGGTTATCTTGTTCTCTGATACAAAATGTAGTATACTTTGTTGCAAGATGCCACTAATTGTGGTATTTTTATGTGCCCCGGATAATGTTTCCGCGATATATCCTGAGTCTGTGTAAAAAATCATCTGTGCCGACCAGGGGAGGTCAGCTATGCAAGTCTCCTGTTTACAAGAAAATTTAGCCAAAGGTTTGAGCATCGTTGGGCGCGCGGTAGCCAGCCGCAGCACACTGCCGGTTTTATCCAACGTGATGCTGGCTACCGACAACGGCCAGCTCAAACTCTCAGCCACCAATTTGGAAATTGGGATCAATTGTTGGGTAGGGGCCAAAGTGGCTCAAGAAGGGGCCATTACCGTCCCGGCTCGTCTGCTCGGAGACTTTGTCAACTCTTTACCCCCGGAACGGATTGACCTGAAGCTGGACGAAAGCACCCAGACGCTCAACTTGCGCTGCGCTCGTTTTGAGTCAAACATTAAAGGCATCGACGCTCAGGAGTTCCCCATTGTACCCACTGCCTCTAACGGTGGTGATGCGGTGATAAAACTGGAACCGTCATCGCTACGAGCTATGATTGACCAGGTTGTTTTTGCCGCTGCTACCGACGAAAGCCGGCCCATTTTAACCGGGGTGCTGGTGCAATTCAACGAAGACAACCTGACCATGGCCGCCGCCGACGGCTTCCGGCTCTCGGTTAAGGCCACCAGCCTCAAACAAAATTTCGGCGATATGCTGGAGGTCATCATCCCGGCCCGGGCCTTAATGGAATTGGGCCGCATCACCGGCGATCAGGATCAGGCGGTAGAAGTTATTATTACCCAGGCTCGCAAGCAAATTCTCTTTCACCTGCAAGATGTTGATCTTGTTTCCCAACTCATCGAGGGTAAATTCCCCGATTACACCCAGATTATTCCCAAAGGCTACGCCACCCGCAGCGTGATTGACACCAATAGCCTGCTCAAAGCGGTGCGAGTGTCGCACCTGTTTGCCCGCGACGCGGCCAACATCGTCAAGCTGGAAATCACCCCCACCGGCGATGAATTGATGAACGGCCGCATCACCCTGGTAGCCACCAGCGCTGAGCTGGGCGACAACGTGGCCGACGTAGACGCTTCGATTGAGGGCAACCCCATGGAGATTGCTTTCAACGCCAAATATTTGATTGACGTGCTCTCCATCATTGACAGCCCCCAGGTGGTCCTGGAAACCAGCGCTGCTTCCAGTCCCGGCGTCCTTCGGCCCATCGGCGATGACAAATTTACACACGTCATCATGCCGATGCATATCTCCCGCTAAGGTGTCATTTAGAGCCACCACAAGGAGCGAGGAATCCCACAAAAATTGGTAGATTCTTCCCACCGTTGCGTCCCGCTCAAAACAATAGAATTGCCCCTACGCCTCCACAATCACCGGGATGACCATCGGCTGCCGCTGGGTTTCGCTGTAAAGCAGCTCACTCAGAGTTTTACGAATAGTGATTTGCGGGTCCTGGTGACCATTGGTACGCAAAGCCGCGATGATCTCTTCCTCGGCCCGCTCGATTAAATCCAGATTTTCCTTGACAAACACAAACCCGCGCGTCACGATTTGCGGGCGTCCCACCAACTGCCCTGTTTTGGCATTCAGCCGGGCAACCGTCAACACAAAGCCATCCTGCGACAAAACTTCGCGGTCGCGCAGCACAGCCGGACCAATATCGCCCACGCCGCTGCCGTCCACAAAAACCCAGCCGCCGGGAACCCGGTCGGCCACGCAAGCACCATTTTCGTCAAACTCCACCACCATGCCGTTTTCAGCAATAAAGATATTCTGCTCCGGAATCCCCTGGTCCCGGGCCAGTTCCGCATGGGCATGTAGGTGGCGCAACTCGCCATGGACCGGCATAAAATATTTTGGCTTGACCAGGCTGAGCAACAATTTCAACTCTTCTCGGCTGGCGTGACCACTCACATGCACATTGTCCGCTCTGCCGTTGATCACCCGTGCCCCCCGCTTGAAAAGTTTGTTGATAGCCCGCGACACCATGTGATCGTTGCCCGGAATAACCCGCGAAGACATGACCACCGTATCGCCAGGCTTGATGGTGATATGCCGGTGCTTACCGTTGGCCATCCGCCCCAGGGCTGCGCTTGGTTCGCCCTGGCTGCCGGTAGCGATGATGGCAATCTGGTGATCGGGGCGGCCTTTAAGGCGGGTCAGATCGACCAGCACACCTGGAGGCGCATTAAGATAGCCCAACATCTGGGCCCGCTCTACGCTCTCTTCCAGGCTGCGCCCATCAACGGCGACTACCCGATTGTGCCGGGCCGCCGCATTGATAATTTGCTGCACCCGGGAAATTAAGGAGCCAAAGGTGGCTAAAATGACCCGTCCCTTGGCTTCACGAAAAACTTTATCCAGCCCTTCATCCACCGTTTTTTCGGAAGGAGTAAACCCAGGGTTTTCGGCGTTGGTGCTATCGGAGAGGAGGACTAGCACACCTTCCGCGCCAAAACGAGCCAGCGCCCCAAAGTCGGGCGGCAAGCCCCAGGTTGGGGTGTGATCAAATTTGAAATCGCCACTGTGGATCATGAGGCCGGCTGGTGTGCGGATGGCCAGCCCGACCGCATCGGGGATGGAGTGGCAGACGTGGAAAAATTCCACCTCAAACAGCCCGCCCAGCGCCAGGCGTTCTCCCGGAGCCACCACATGCAGGTTAGCCCGGCTGGCCAGACCGTGTTTTTGCAGCTTGACGTCAATCAAGCCAAGGGTGAGCCGGGTGGCGTACACCGGCGCATTGATTTCGGCCAGCAGGTAGGGTAACGCCCCGATATGATCCTCGTGGCCGTGGGTTACCACAATACCACGCACCCACTCTTTTTTATCTTTCAGATATTGACTCCAGTCGGGAATGACCAGGTCAACACCCAGCATGTCTTGATCGGGGAACATCACCCCGGCGTCAATAATCAGCACATTGCGGCCATACTCAATGGCCAACATGTTTTTTCCGACTTCGCCCAGACCCCCCAGGGGCACTAATTTTAATTTTTGATTGGTTGCCATATGTAATTTCTCCTTGAAATTATAGTCAATGGTTGTTGAGGTTGGCAATCTTGAATAAGCGTTTTACAAAAAAAGCCCCGGAATATCCGGGGCCGATTAGATCATTATAAATGATTTGGAGTGGTTAGCTGCGGGTGACTTCTAAGGCCACCGGGCCGCTGGGTTTGCGATTGACTGAAAATTCAACCCGATCACCCGCCAACAGGTTTTTGAACCCATTGCCAACAAGAGATTGGTAATAGACAAAGATGTCCTCCCCAATTCCTGCTTCAATATACCCGTAGCCTTTGGCCGCATCAAACCACTTAACCGTTCCCGTTAGTCGCTCAGACACGATTAAATACCTCTTTGCTTGAGAATTTATTTAAATTTGTTTGTTATAAAAGATGTTTCATACTTTTTTGAGCCGCAAAAAAGCCGCGGGATTGATGGTGCTAGACTCCTGCGGCTGGCTCAGAGAAAAACTGCACATATCGTTATAATTGTGAATGATTATACAAGTTAAGAGGGTTTTGTCAAATTAAGTTGATCTGTTTTTGGTGTTAAAAGTTATCCCCATGTTATGCACAAAGTTATACTTACACTTATTTTCTGTTACTCACAGCTTATCCACAAAATGATTTTGACTCACCATAACTTTTCTTAAAAATAAGTTAGAAAAAATTTTTTTTAAGGTAGACCTATTGCCAGGGCTTCATAGGTTTGGTACAATGCATTTCGACTGTAGCGGAGGGTTTGTCTTTCCCCTAAACAATTCTTTTTATGCCATAGAAATAGAAACTGTTGTCCCCTTCTCTGAACACGCCTAATCAAGGAGAAGGGGTATAAATTGCAATCCCTTTCTTTGCAATTTATCTGTCCTTAAGGCTTTCCACAGAAAGATCTCCAGCGCACAGTCACCGTCTATACATCAAAATAATTTCCGCTTACCTGTTAAACCAACCTCAACGCCGAGCAAATTATTATTAGTGCAAGTAAATATTCTTGCACTGTGTAATTTTTTTGTCTCTAAAACCTGCCTGAACTTGTTCTTCATAGCAGCAAGTGCTCATACCGCATCTTTGGGAGAAGAGTCTTATGGATACCGACCAAGTTTGGCAAGCCACCTTAGGTCAGCTACAATTGCAAATGACTCGGGCCACGTTTGATACCTGGATTAAAGATACCCATATTGTTTCACAGGATAGCGATAAGTTAGTTATTGGAACTAAAAACGCTTTCGCTAAAGATTGGCTGGAAAACCGGCTTTTTAGTACTATTAGCCGGACGGTAGCGCATGTTTTAGGGCGGGCGGTCAATATTCAATTTACGGTTGACCATGTTTCTGTTGAAGCGATAGATCAGCAGTCCCCGCCCCCCTTACTCCAAAGCCCTCAGCCGGCTAATGGACACACCAACCCCACTCACAATAACGGCAACGGTTATTATCGTGGTGATAGAGATCGCCTTATGCTAAATCACAAATACGTCTTCGAACAGTTTATTGTCGGCGCTTCAAATCGCCTAGCCCACGCTGCCTCTCTGGCGGTCGCTGAGCGACCGGCAGATGCCTACAATCCGCTGTTTTTATACGGCGGGGTTGGGCTGGGCAAAACTCACCTCTTGCAAGCGATTGCGCATTATGCCCTGGCCCGTGATCGGAGAGTCATTTATACTTCTTCCGAAACCTTTACCAATGATTTGATCAACGCCATTCGCTCCCAGTCAACCGACTTATTCCGCGAAAAATATCGCAATACCGATTTTCTTTTGATTGACGATATTCAATTTATTGCCGGTAAAGAAAGCACGCAAGAGGAATTTTTCCACACCTTTAACACGCTCCATTCCTCCGGCGGTCAAATCGTCCTATCCAGTGATCGCCCGCCTAAGGCCATCACCACCCTCGAAGACCGGCTGCGCTCGCGCTTTGAGTGGGGGCTTTTGGCCGACGTGCAACCGCCGGACCTGGAAACCCGCATCGCCATCCTGCGTTTCAAAGCCGACTCCCAGGGTGTGCGCGTCCCCGATGACGTGATGGAGTTTATCGCCCGGCGCGCCCAGAACAACATCCGCGAGTTAGAAGGGGCGCTCAACAAAGTCATTGCCCACGCCGCCATGGTGCGCCACCCCATCAATATCGAACTGGCCAACGCAGCCCTCCAGGATATTGTCTCACGACAAGCTGAACTCACCGTCGGGCAGGTCATTGCAGCGGTGGCCAGTTTCTATCGAATCGAAGAAGAAGTGCTTATTAAACGCGGCCGCAGCAAAGAAGTCGCCTCTGCCCGGCAAATGGCCATGTACCTCGCCAGAGAAGAAACAGGCGCCTCGCTGCCCCAAATTGGCGAGGCTCTAGGGGGCCGGGACCATACTACCGTCATGTATGGTTGGGAAAAAATCGCCTCCCAAATTGAACAAAATGATAGACTTAGGCGCGAGATGCTTTCTATCAGAGAAATCATTTATCAAAAAAAGGGTCTATAACTTAGCCCTATTGGCTACTAGGGGCTGTTTATAAAAAAGGCAACTGGTCGCGTGCAGTTGCCTTTTTTATGTCATCAAACCTCTCGAATTGTGGATAACTTATTTAATAGCTGTGGATAAGTGAGCCCGGCATGGGGATAACTGAGGGCAGGTCTAGCCAAAATAGCCTATATCCACATTAAGGCGCAATGGTCTGTTAG
>CAZRYD010000067.1:0-23161 GCA_964604225.1 uncultured Caldilineaceae bacterium | reverse complement strand
TAAAAATGGTTTTGATAGGCGCTTCACGTGAAGCGCTTTTTTTATGAATTGGCCCTATGCTGGCAAAAGGTCTGTATCAAGCTGTTGTAGACCCGCTCGCCGAAGTAGATTTCAACATCTTCCCAACAGTCGCCGATTGTTCGTTGTGCCCATTTATTAGAGAATAGATTTTTGTGGTACAATAGGAAACCCAAGAGGGTTGAGAGGTGAGAACAGTCTCGTGAGCGTGGAAGCCAAAATTCCGGCCAAATTAAATTATGCTGAATATTATATCTTAATCGTTGACGATACCCCGGCCAATTTGGGAGTCATCGTTGATTATTTGGAGCATTACGGTTTTGGGATCATGATTGCTCGCAGCGGCGAAAGCGCTCTGCAAAAGGTCCACTATTCTCCCCCCGACCTTGTTTTATTGGATGTATTAATGCCGAATATGGATGGCTTTGAAATATGCCAACGGTTGAAAGCCGATGAGGCCACCAAAGATATTCCGGTGATTTTCATGACCTCTCTGACCAGCTCTGAGGATAAGGTCAAAGGGTTTGAGGTGGGAGCGGTAGATTATGTAACCAAGCCGCTGCACCAGGAAGAAGTCTTAGCCCGGATTACCACCCATCTACGCCTGCGCGATTTAGCCCAGAGCTTACAAGAGAAAAATAGACAATTGGAGCTTAGCAGCCGGACGGAGCGCGAACGGCTCTTCGAGGCGGTCAACCAACACCGCGAACAACTCCGCGCTCTGGCTAACCGGCTCACCGAAGTTCAGGAGGCTGAGCGTAAACAGTTGGCTCGTGACTTGCATGACCACCTGGGCCAGGCCCTCACGGCCATTAGCATCGACTTGACCGCTATCAAGGCTGAACTACCGGCTGAGTGTTCTCCTCGGGTCAAAGATAGGCTGGCCGAGGCCAGCGCCTTAACCGACCAGACTCTGGAACAAATCCGTGAATTGTCCCTCAATCTGCGCCCCCCTATGCTCGACGATCTTGGCTTGGTGCCAACCCTGCGTTGGTATATCAAGCAATATGCTAAAAGACTCAATATCAAGGCTAAGTTTGAAGTACTGGGGTTGGAGCAAAGATTGAGTCCGGAATTGGAAACAGCACTCTATCGAGTGGTGCAGGAGGCTTTGACCAACGTAGCCAGGCATGCGCAGGCAAGTCAGGTACACCTGCGGCTGCAAGGGAAGGAGTCGACTATTGTCGCCTTCATCGAGGATAATGGACAGGGCTTTGATGTGGCCAAAGTGATAGGTCATAAAACTGCGGTCAACGGAGCGGGCCTGTTGGGTATGCGCGAGCGGGTTACCTTGCTGGGGGGCCGTTTTGAAATCCATTCCAGGCCGGGACAGGGCACTCAGTTGAAGGTGGAAGTGCCAGGAGAGAACGTCTATGACCAAGATAAAAATATTGTTGGCTGATGATCACACCATTGTCCGTAAGGGCATCCGCTCGCTGCTGGATGAGGAAGCAGGCATGGAGGTGGTGGGTGAAGCTGAAGATGGCCGCGAGACCATTGAAAAAGTTGAACGGTTGTCGCCCGATATTGTCCTGATGGATAGCACTATGCCCATTCTCAACGGCCTGGAGGCGACCCGCCAAATTAGCAAGCGTTTTCCTCAGGTGAAAGTATTGGTGCTGACCATGCACACCAACGAGGAGTACATCTTTCAATTCTTGCAGGCGGGCGCTGCGGGCTATCTGGTTAAGCAGGCAGCGCCTAAAGAGTTAGTTTCAGCCATTGAGGCAGTGCACCGGGGCGACTATTTTCTCAGCCCGGCCATCTCCAAGACAGTTATCGAAGAATATGTCCGGCAGGTCAAAACGACAGATAAAGATGATCCCTACGAGCAGTTGACCGACCGCGAGCGAGAGGTCCTGCAACTGATCGTCGAAGGGTTCTCCAATCGAGAAATTGCCGAACGTCTGCACATCAGCTTAAAAACGGCCGGGGTGCACCGCATCAACTTAATGCACAAGCTCAATATCCATAACTTGACCGAACTGACCAAGTACGCTATCCGCAAAGGAATCATCAGTTTAGAGCCGTAACGGCGGTAATGTTGTAACTCGGAGAGGAAACAAGGGCGTTGACTCAAAAAATTCTGGCGTTAATGTTTGGGTTGCTCATAATCTTGTCACTGGTTGCTTGTAGTGATAGGGCTGTAGAACCTACTGCGGCTGAACCTGAGATAATGGCTAATTCCCTGGCTGTATCAAAGACTCAAACAAGCGCTAACTTTCTGGCTGAAGCGGCCAAACCGTACCGGGGTAGCGTCATTAGGGGTATCAGCGAGAATACGCCAGCCTCAACTTATGTGCGAGATGTGTTAGCCCCGGCCTTTGAAAAGGAAACCGGGATCAAGGTTGACTTAGAAGTAACTACCTATGATCGGATGTATAGTTTACCCCTTGAAGATATGGAAGCCGGGACAGGACTTTATGACTTTATCTACGTCGAGCAGGATTTTATTTATAACTACCTGGAACGAGGCTTCCTGGTTAATATAACCCAGGCGTTACAGAAACAGCCCAACCTGGCGTTACCCGATTTTAACCCCATTGACTTTAGCTCCTTCATTAACGAGTTTAAAGATCCCAACACGGGTGATCTCTATGGGGTGCCCATAGAGGCATTTCTCAAAACCTATCTCTACCGCAAGGACCTCTTTGAAGACCCTGCCATTCAAGCCGCTTTTGAGGCCCAATATAATTACCCCCTCGCTCCGGCCATCACCATTGATCAATATCGTGACAATGCGGCCTTTTTCAGCCAGTACGGTCGAGAACATGGACTGGAGTTGTGGGGAACCACGGTTCAGGCAGCGAGTAATCATCCTGCTTCAACGTATGAATTCTTGGAAACGATTGCCCCGGCTTTTGGCGTGTACAACTGGGGCATCAACCTAGATAAATATAAGGCCAGTGTGGCCGATGGCGGCCAACTAAATAGCCGAGAGGCCAAGATTGCCCTGACCTTCTGGCTCGACATGCTTCAATATGCGCCGCCAGAGGCGACTCGTAGTACCTGGGATGAAGTTGCCAATAGTTTTGCTGCTGGCCGGGCGGCGCAAGGGTGGGTGTATGGAGAGAATGCAGCCTGGATCGCTACAGACCCGACTCGCTCTCAGGTGGTAGGTAAAGTTGGGGTAGCTTTACCCCCCGCGGTTTTTGGTGTAATTGAAGATGCCCTGGTAGGTAAAGGTTACGTTGGTTACTCCGATGGAGCGGCTTTTGGCGTTCCCTACTCATCCCGAAAGCAAGGAGCTGCTTTACTCTGGCTACAATATCTTGGCCGCTCCACTATTCAACCCGCATGGGCCGTGGCTAGTAGCCGCGTGGTTCATCTCTCCACCTTCGACGATCCACTGGTGCGGGCGCAGGATAAACGGCTCGATGGTTATTACACCCTCATGAAAAAGCAAGGACACCTCTTTGCCGGAGCGCCGCCTTTTCCTTTCCATATTGTCATTCGTGATACCATCAGTACCTTCATTCATCAAGCTATTATCGGCGAGTTGACCCCGGCTGAGGCACTGGATCAGGCTGCCGTAGCCGTTGATAAGGAGCTGGTTCGGTTAGGCTATAGTCGGAAATAGCACCTGGAGAGATTACAATGGCGAATTTAAACCCTGCCTCCCCTTATAAACAAATTCCCTTTGGGTACAATTTGTCTCATGCCTTAACCCACTTGCCCGGTATGAGAAGTTTCAACAATCTTAACCTTGGCCTCAAACTCAATATAGGCTTTGGAATTTTGGTTTTACTGACCTTCCTGGTAGTTGGTTTAATTTTTGTGGCCGGCCAGGAGGCAACCCAAAACATTAATCTGACCCAGGAGGTTCGCGTTCCGGCTACCTTAGCTTCAACCCGCGCCCAATTTAGCCTATTAAAGATGCAGGCCAGTGTGCGTGGCTATCTGATTCTGAGCGACTTACAATATATTGACGATTATTACAAGGCCAAAGAAATTTTTGAGGCCAATTTGGCTCAACTAGAGAGCCTGTCGGCTAGCTGGACCAATCCCGATGATATTCGTCGCCTTAATGAATTAAAAACTACCTTTGCTGTTTTGTCTCCCATTCCCCAACGATTATTTGAGTTACACGACAATCCTCAGGAAAATCAGCCTGCCCTACGCTTGGAGAGCCTGGAATTTCAACCTCTCAATGCCTCTTTGCTTTATCAGCTTAGCCTGTTAATCGAGTTGCAAGAGCAGCGAGAGCCGTCTACCGAAAATCGTGAGTTGTTAGCTAATTGGGTAGACTTGCGGACTTCTTTCCAGGCCATGGCGACCAATTTGCGCGCCTATGCCACCTCAGGTGATTTAGCTTTTAAGTTTGGGTATGCCGACAACTTGTTGAAGAACAGTTTAACCTGGGAAAGTATGCAGGCCAAGCAAGCATTATTGGCTGATAATCAGAAACCCTTACTGACTAGCGTGGCCCAATCTCGACGACAACTCTTAGCTTTGCCCCTGCAAATATTTGCCGCCGTGGAAAGTGAACGCATTTACGAGGATTTGTACTTGTTCAAAACCGAGGCTGAACCTCGCACTGAACGGATGCTCCAACTGTTGAACGAAATGACCATGGGTCAACAGGCTTTACTCCAGACCGATCTAAACCGAGGCAGACAGAGCTTGGCCAATGTGCAACTCCAAACACTTGTCGGAGGTGTGCTGGCTCTGGTGTTGGGGCTGGGGATGGCTTTTATCTTCAAAGAAAACATTGCTGGACCAGTTCGGCGCTTGATTTTTACCGCCGAGCAAATTGCCCTGGGTGATTTAAATTCACAGGCTAGTGTAGAATCCAGAGATGAGATTGGCCGGTTGGCGACGACGGTCAATGTTATGACCGGGCGGCTGCGAGAAACAATTGGTAGTTTAGAAAAACACACGCAACAGCTTGAAACCATTGTCGAGATTAGCCAGCGTTTAACCAGCAAACTGGATGTGAGCGAGCTGGTGCGTGATGTGGTTGAACGGGTGGCCAAAGGGTTCAACTTTTACCATACTACCATCTACTTGCTTGACGACATGCATCAAGACCTCATTGTGGCTGAAGGTACCGGCTCGGTCGGCAAGCAGATGAAGGCTCGTGGACACAGTATCTCACTTGCTGCGTCCAAGAGTCTGGTGGCTCAGGCGGCCCGTTCAGGTGAAATCGTCATGGTTGATGATGTCCAAGAGCGATCCAATTGGCTGCCCAACCCGCTCCTCCCTCACACCCGGTCTGAAATGACCGTCCCCATTATTGTGGAGAAACAAGTGGTCGGAGTGCTGGATGTGCAAGACGATCAAGTCGCCAGCTTCGACGAGGCTGATGCCAAGCTCATGCGCTCGCTGGCTAACCAAGTTGCGGTTGCCCTGACCAATGCGAACTTATTTGAACAAACCCAACGGGCGCTGGCTGAAACCGAAAAACTATACCATATGAGCCAGGGTATGATATCGGCTAGCAATCTGTCGGAACTGATTGCCGTAGTGGTCGAAGGCGGTAATATCCCGATTATCAATCGGGCCGTTTTAAATGTCTTTGAATACAACGAGGTTGGTGACGTGGAAGCCATGGTGGTAGAGGCAAATTGGTACAGCGGTTGGGGAACGCCGCCGAGCGCCCCCGGCACGCTTTATCTCCGAGCGGTCATCCGCAGCATCAACCTTTTCTTTTCGTCTGAGCCGGTTTTCTTTACCGATGTTCAGCAGGATGAGCGAACTGATCCGGCCACTCTGGAAGTGGTCCAACGGCTGAATATCCGGGCCATGGCGGTGCTGCCTTTGTGGAGTCAAACCCGACAGGTTGGTGTTTTGCTGCTCCAGGGTGAAGAACCTTATCAATTTAGTAAGCAGGAGATCCACCCTTACCTGTCCTTATTGGGCCAGTTAACCGTGGCTGTGGAGAACCGGCGCTTGTTTGAACAGACTCAACAACGGGCAATTGAATTAGCCAAAGCCAAAGAAGCCGCTGAAACGGCCAGCCGGGCCAAGAGCGAATTTTTAGCCAGTATGAGCCACGAACTGCGCACCCCTCTCAATGGTATCTTGGGCTATGCCCAAATCCTTTCCAGAGACCAGCACCTGAGTGCCTTGCAAGTCAATGCTGTGCATATTATTCGCCAAAGCGGGGAACATCTTTTAACTCTTATCAATGATATTTTAGACCTCTCAAAAATTGAAGCCCGGAAGCTGGAACTCTACCCAACTGAATTTCGCTTGTTAGATTTTCTGGAAGGTATTGTCGGCATGTTCCGCCTCAGAGCCCAGCAGAAGCCAGGCGTAACCTTTACTTTTGAGCAATTGACCCGCTTACCCCCGCTGATACGCGCCGATGAGAAGCGTCTGCGTCAAATTTTAATCAATTTACTGAGCAATGCGATCAAGTTCACCGACCAGGGATATGTAACTTTTCGGGCGAGTTTGATTGAGGTTAACAATCAGTCTAGTGGAACCACCGGGTTCCTATCCTCCTCAATACTGAGGGCTGCACCTGCGGGCAGTCTACGTTTAACTCCCCATAAGATTCGCTTTGAAGTAGCCGATACCGGGATAGGGATGACTCCTGAGCAATTGGGACAAATCTTTTTACCATTTGAGCAGGTAGGAGATGCTCGGCATCGGGCCGAAGGCACGGGTTTGGGCCTGGCCATTGCCAAGCGTTTGGTTGAAGCAATGGCGGGAACCCTGGAGGTGGAGAGTGAATTTGGCCAGGGAAGCGTCTTCCATTTGGAGTTAGAAATTCCAGCCTTATGGACCGCCGCTGAAGCTGAACAGATGCCGGAGAAACATTTGGCTCTAGAATGGGTCTATGGAGAGGCCTTAGCCGAGGATAATCGTGTTAGTCAAGCAAAGTTGGCCGAGGAAGAAAAATGCTTAATCCCACCACCTGCGGCAGAAATAGCCATCTTGTTGGATCTAGCAATGAAAGGAGAAATACCTCGTCTACGTCAGCGAGCGATCCAGATTGCCCAGATGGGGCAGGAATTTCAACCGTTTGCCAGCCGGCTGGAACAACTAGCCAGAGATTATGAAGAAGACCGAATCCTAAGATTGATCAAACAATATATGTGACTCAATTATTATTTTCAAGGAGGTTTTTTAGTCAATGAAGCCTGAAAACCGGCGTCCACGTGTTTTAATTTGTGACTCGATTGCCGAGATTGGGGTTGAAATGCTGCGCGAACACGCCGACGTTGATGTTAAAACGGGACTCAAGCCGGATGAGCTACTGGCGGTAATTGGCGACTACGAGGCGGTGGTGGCTCGCAGCGCGACCAAAATTACCGCCGAGGCGATTGAGCATGGCTTGCGTTTAAAAGTGATTGGCCGAGCCGGAGCCGGCCTCGATAACATTGATGTGATCGCGGCTCAAAACCGTGAAATTAAAGTGGTCAACTGCCCGGATGCCAACACCCTGGCTGTCGCCGAGCATACGATGGCTTTGCTGCTGGCTCTGGCTCGCGGTCTGCCTCGGGCCGACTTGAGCTTGAAAAAGGGCCAGTGGGAAAAGAGTAAATTTATGGGCACAGGTTTGGCCGGAAAAACCTTGGGGATTGTTGGGTTTGGCCGCATTGGGCGCGAAGTTGCGGCTCGAGCCCAGGCTTTTGGAATGAAGGTTATCGTCAACCAGCGCCGACCTACGCCAGAGCTGAATTTGGAGGCGGGGGTCGAGTCGGTTGACCTGCTGGAACTGTTAAAAGCCTCAGATTTTGTGAGCCTGCACGTCCCTTCCAGGGCTGAAACCAAAAATCTCATCGGTGCGGACCAGTTGGCTGTGATGAAATCGACCGCCTACCTTATCAACACTGCTCGCGGGACGGTGGTGGATGAAGCCGCCCTGCTGGCTGCTCTGAATGAAGGTCGGCTGGCCGGAGCAGCCTTAGACGTGTTTGCCGAAGAACCGGCTACCAACAATGCCCTGGCCCGACACGAAAGGGTCATTGCTACCCCGCACATCGCTGCTAGTACCGAGGATGCCCAACGGGCTGCCGCCATCACCGTAGCCGAAAAGATTATCGAGCTGATTCGAGAGGTGCGCAGCGAAAACCTGTTGGGGCTGCAAGTCGTTCCGCTCGATAAAGTTTTCCCCCATGAACAGATAGATCAGCGCCGGGTTGAAAAACTTATGCGCCGTTTTGAGGTTGAAGGGAAACTATCAAATCCCCCGGTTGTGGCCCAGGCGGGCGACCGTTATGTGGTGCTTGATGGGGCCACTCGCACCGCCGCACTCAAAGAGCTGGGGTATCCGCACGTTATCGTGCAGGTGGCTCAGGCTAAAGATCAACTTGGCCTACGGACATGGTTGCATGCCATCCGCCAAACTAAGCCGGCTCAATTGCTCAAGTTATTGCAAGGGTTAGCCGAAGTTTTGCTGATTGAAACCAGCAAGGATAAAGTGCTGGACGAAATGGTGGAGCGGGGCGGCCTATGCTATTTGCAGACAGTAGATGGCAAAGTCTTTGTCATCCAGCGAGCCCCCGCTGTCGGGCGTCTGGATGCTTTAAATAAATTGACCGAAAGCTATATGGGGGCCTATCGTATCACCCGCACACTTAACAGCGATATTATCAGCCTGCACCACGAATTTCCCGATCTGACCGCCCTGGTTGTTTTTCCAGAATATACCGTAGAACAGGTTTTGCAAATTGCTCAGGCTGGTCATATGCTGCCGGCAGGAATCACCCGCTTCATTATTCCGGGCCGGGTGCTGCGCCTCAACGCCGAGCTGCGTCATTTGAAATCTGACCAACCCCTGAGCGAAAAGAATAAGTGGTTGCATCAATTGCTGATGGATAAACTGAGCGAAAATAAAATTCGCTATTACCAGGAGCCGGTTTACCTTCTGGATGAATAGCAAAAATTAGCCAGTGACCGGTACTTTTAACTGCCGGTCACTTTTTGAATTACCTGTTGCATTTGCCTGAACCTAATGTTAAAATGGAAAGTAATTCAAGGAGAAATTCCAACTATGAAAAAATTGTTATTTCAATTCGATACCGATCCCATCCCCAGTTCTTTCGACGGCGTCGTCGCTTATGATGGCGGGGCCGACCATCTCCTCTCTTTTCCCAACATAAACCCCGACAATGTTGAAGGAATTGTGCATGGGGCTATCTTCACTCGTGGTGGTAAAGATAAGCAAAACACGGCCATATTTGTGGGTGGTAGTAACTTGGCTCAAGGTGAGGTCCTCTTTGACGCTGTTCAGAATATTTTCTTTTCCGGCTTTCGGGTCTCGGTGATGTTGGATAGCAATGGCTGCAATACCACTGCCGCGGCGGCAGTCGCCCGAATCACCCGCCTGGGTGCTGTGGCCGGTAAGAAGGCGGTTGTGTTTGCCGGGACGGGTCCGGTGGGGCAGCGCGGAGCAGTGCTGCTGGCTCAAGAAGGAGCAGAGGTCATTCTGACCTCGCGCCGCATGGACCGTGCCGAAGCTGCTTGTGCTGCGATGAGCCAGCGTTTTAGCGTTGGTCTGACGCCTATGGAGGTATCTGATGCCGCCTCAACCCAGGCCGCTTTGGAGGGGGCTCAGATTGTGCTGACAGTCGGCGCTTCGGGGATTGAGCTGCTGCCCGAAAGCCTCTGGCAGGCTAATCATACCCTGGAAATCCTGGCTGACATTAATACCGTGCCACCCCTGGGCGTGGGTGGTTTGGATATGATGGACAAAGGCGAAGTTCGCCACGGCAAAAAGTGTGTGGGCGGGTTGGGCATTGGCAGCCTCAAGTTGAAGATTCATCGTGCCGCTATTGCCCGCTTGTTTGAAGCCAATAACCAGGTTTTTGATGCCCAGGAAATTTACACTCTGGCTAAAGAGTTGGCTTAGGCTCGTCGCAGCGTGACTTTGGGGAAACAATTTATAGTACCTTAGCCCTAGCCTATCTGTGACCTTTACCTCTTTTTAACCTTACTGCTTTGGTTTATAGTCTAAAGCGTTAAGTGAGTCGCTTCAGGATTTTAGGTTATTTAGGCCCAAAATTCTATTTTATTAAATGCTTTATCCTCAGTAAAAGAGAGAAAGGAAAGAAAAATGATGGATTACGCGCCTTTGAATGTTTTACCCATGGACATTCAGCAAGATTGGATGGCCACCCTGCAAAAAGCCACCCCTACGAACGAAGGGGTATTTCGGCTGGTGAATATCCGCCGGACTAAGCCCAAATCCTTTGAGGAGCAGCGGGTCATCGTTTTGGTTGTTGACGAAAACGGCTTTCCCCTGCCAAACATCCGCGTGGCTTTCTCTTACAGCACCGCCGACCAGTATGTCCTATCCCCCGATTTTTTGTGGAGTCCGCCGCCCCCCAACCGCGCGTTCATCGTTCCGACCGCTGGCAGTGGGCAGATTGACCAGATTCAGGGCAGCGGGGTCAAGCAAGGCCAGCCGGGCGGCATCACCGTTTACATTTTTGAGCCGGAATATTCCAGTGATGTGGTCACCGGCGCGGGCATGCTGGCCGACCATACCGGCCTGCACCTGACTTACCAGCTTCGCCGCACCGGCGTCACTCCCCTGCTGGATCGTATCGCCAGCCTCGAAGCCAGAGTAGCTGCGTTGGAGGCCAGAAGCTAACCTCTATTTGCCTCATTTGAGCCGGGATTAGGAGATTTTTTATCCCCTCTATTTGACCCCAAATCCCCTAATCCCGGCAGATTCTCCTCAAAAGTCCTCTTTAGCCCCGCCTAAATCCTTGCCAATCGAATGTTTGAGCCGAAAGGCAAGTAGCTCAAAATGGCGTCGTCACTACCTGTTGACTACCTCGGTCGTAATTACCTGCGCCGCCCCGGCCTCGCGCAACGCCTGGGCTACGGCGGCAGCGGCTGGCGACTCAACCAGGGCAATCATGTTGCCACCCCAGCCCGCCCCGGATAATTTGGCCCCTAACGCTCCGGCCTGGTGGGCTGCCTCGATCAGTTGATCCAACTCAGGCGACGACACGCCCAAGGTCTCTAACAACTCCTGATTTTCATTCATCAACTCGCCAATCGCCATAGGGCCTAAGCGGCCTTCTTCAATGGCTACCCGGGCCTGATTGACGATCACCCCAATTTCATCAAAATAACCTTCATAGCGTTCCGGCTCGGCTTGCCAGCGGCGGCGTAAATCGCCGACCACCGTGTGGGTGGGGACTACAATCCCGGTATCGCCGACTACCAGGGTCAAGGGGTGTTTCACCCGCATGCGCTGGAGGGGCCGGCCTTTAATAAAATAAACCGGCTGCTCAAAGGCGACCACGGTATTATCAATCCCGGAAGGGGTGCCATGATAAAGCTTTTCGACTTCATAAACCAGGGCCGACACCTCTGCCGGGGCTAAGGGTTGGTTGAATAGTTGGGCCAGGGCGCGGACAATGGCCGTCGAAATGGCGGCCCCGCTGCCCAGCCCCCGGCCCAGCGGAATGGTCGAACTGATATGCAAGTTGGCATCGGGAAGATCCGTTTGGTTGAGCTGCCTCAGGGTGGCTTGAATGATGGCGGCCAGGGGGTCATCCGGTTTGGCCTCGGTCAAAAAATAGTCTCGAGCCAGGTCCGGGGCTATGATGCGCAACCCCGCTCCGATAGTACCTGGCTGCAGCGCCGCTTTGGCCTGCACCTCCGCAACGGGCATGGCAATCGCCGGCCGGCCATAAACGACGGCGTGTTCGCCAAACAGAATAATTTTGCCGGGGGCAGATGCTTCAATCGAGGTCATGCTTGGGGCGCCGTTTCGGGGCCTGGGAGTTGAAGCTCGGAGTCGGGGGAACTTTCTGGCGGCGGACTACTGTCCACGGGTTTTTGTAGCTCAAGATAGGCCAGAGTCCAAACCGCAGACTGATAGATCAGATAAAGCCCGTTAGCGGCGCTCCCTATGATAATGAGGGCCAGTAACCCCAACGGCACGCCGGCAATCGCCGCTCCCCAACCGGATTGAGAGATCAAATAAACCAGGCCGGCCGGAATGCCGCCAATTAAGGCGGCGGCAATGAGCGAAACCGGCAGCACCAGGATTAAAGCGATAACGCCCCAACCAAAACCGACTCCCAGCATGAGCAGCCACATAATGGCTACATCCTTAAACCGGCTCTTGATTAAAGTAATCGCCTCACGCAAGCTGTCAATTACCCCCCGCTGGTCCAGGGCGATGCGCCGCCAGGCCAGTTCTTGAATCGGGCCAATGATGGCTCCAACGATAAGCAATAAGATGAAGACAAAACCGCAGGTAAAAATGGTCAAAATGATACTCAGAACTTTCGAAGCCGTATCGTCGAGTAGCAAAAGCAGGAGCGGCGATAAAGCCAGCAGAATCAAGCCAATCGTCAGAATAGCCATTGGCAGACCAATGAGCAAACTGAGTAGAAAAATTCGCCAGGCCCGGTTTGACCAGCCGAAACGCCAGCCATCACGCACCGTGACCGCCTCTGTCTCCTTAACTTGCCGGACCATGCCCAGTAGCGCCGTGCGCGTGACATATTGAACCACCACGCCGATGAGGGTCAGCAACAAAATCAGGCAGATAAAACCGACCACCAGGGCGATGATAACCGTTGGATCAAGGGGGGGCAGATTGGGGATATTCTCAAGATTACCTAAGTCCTCTTCCCCGCCGCCGCTGGGAATCCTAAAATTGCCGCCACCCCCTCCTCCGCCTCCACCGCACAATGCCAGCAGAAAACCGAATAACCACAAGGCTCGATAGCGCCAGGTAATCTTAAACGCCTGTTTCAAGATGTCGGTGTGAGGCATAGTTTACTCCTGATTTTACAACAAAAAAGCGGACACCCCCCCAAGGATGTCCGCTTTGCTGGTTTATCATAAAGCTAAGCGGCCTTTTCTTCGTCCTCGCCGATCTGATCGAGGTAAGTTAAAACCTCTTTGCGAGATTTTTCAAAACGGCGTAGGAGTTGTTGGTCCGTATCGCGCAAAGCGTTGATCGTACGCTGTGAACAAGCAGAACACCCCAGCGCAGCTTTGTAGCTGCCCAGATCGCAATTGAGACAATCGCACAATTTAATCATCATATGAGAGAATGAGAGGGCTTCTTCGTGGGTTTCGGGCAACAGAGCGATTCGTTCTGTTAATTTTCGCCAATCCTCGCCTTTGAGCTTCTTTAAACCACTAACCCGAGAGTGGGGAAATAAAATTTCACAACGAGAATACATAACTTCTACAATCCTTAGCTAACCCTACATTGAAAGTGAGCCGTGTGGGACTCGAACCCACGACCCATTGCTTAAAAGGCAATTGCTCTGCCGACTGAGCTAACGGCTCACGAAAATTTAGTTTGTGAATTTCCAAGCAGGAATGGTAACACAGGCTGCTTGTCTTGTCAATAGCCTTTCGGCTTTTTTAAGGTTATCGTTGACATGCCTGGGGCGGGATGTTATAATTTGACATAGTTACTTAACATATCAAACCAGTGGGTTAACCCCCACGGTAGGAGACGCTTATGTCAGGCGATCACCGCTATCCGGGAGCCGCCCGAAATTTTATCGAGGCTTACGCCAATACCAATTATCTACGCCCCCTCAAAGGCAAAGATATGGAGTATTTTTATGTGAATCGCGGGATACACTCGGAATTAAAAGCGTTGATGGGTGAGCTTGAGGCCGGCGCCAGAACTCCTGTCCCTAATAACACCAAATTTCTTTTTGTCGGCCATACCGGCTGCGGCAAAAGCACCGAACTCTCTTGTCTGGTCAATATTATCGAGACAGGTACCGGTCGTTCAGATTATCTGCAAAAGCATTTTTTGCCAATCCAATACTCCGTCAGTGAGGTCGTCGGTCTCTATAATATCGAGTTTGTGGATATTGCCCTGTCCATTATTCTGGGAATTTATCGCGAAATGGAACGGCTGGGCCATGTAGTTGACGAGTCGCCCGCCCGTCGCGTTTATGATTGGCTTTACCAGAGTCAAATTCCCACCCATCAAGAAACCCCCCGGACCAGAGAATCTATTGGTCTGGACCTTGGTTTAGGCAGTCTAATCCGCCTCATTGATGTCCGGCTCAAAAGCGAAGGCGAAATCCGCGAGGGGATTCGCACCCGTATCCGTAAATATATCCCTGAACTCATCAATCTAATTAACCAGATTCTTTATGAAGTTTCGGCCATTACCGGCAAAAATATTCTATTAATTATTGATGATCTGGACAAAATCCAGCCCCTCGACGCTGCGCTCAATATTTTTAGAGAGCACGTCAAAAGTTTGGCCTCGTTTGACTGTTTTGCCATCTACACCGCCCCCATTTCCCTGTTGTATGACCCGGCTTTAAAGCACCTGGGCCAGTTTTTAGAAATTCATTACATGCCCATGTTTCGGGTGCATACCAAGGAAGGTGCGCCTGAGCCGCCGGACTCGCCCTATGTCGCCATTCTCCGCGAAATCGTCTATCGGCGGGTTTCGCCTGATCTCTTTGATGAAGGGGTGGTTGAAGCGGCGATTAATATGACCGGCGGAGTTTTGCGCGAACTCATTCGCGTGATTCGGGGCTGTTGTGTTTATTGCGAAGAGTATGAAATTAGCCGCATCACCCATAATGTGCTAAATTTTCAGAAAAACAAACTCAAAAGCGAATATTATCGTATTTTAGAACACGAGGACTACAAATGGCTGATGCGGGTTAAAGAAACCAAGAACCGGGCCGACGTCAATATGCGCCATCTGGAGTCCTTGTGTGTGCTCTACTATCCCAACGGCAAAGGCTGGTTCGACGTTCATCCGATTGTGACCGAACTGTTGGAAGACTGGGAAGCCGATGTTTGGAAAACCCTTTAGTTATGTTGACTATAAGCTAGCTTCACCTCGTGTTTTACCTCTAAAAGGAACTGCATGATTTCTCCTGAAGCTGATGAATTTGCCGCTCGCTTTCCTGACGAAATCAGGATGCTCCTGGCCATGCTCCGCATGAGCAACCTGGGCGGCTTGGCCGTGGCCGAGTGTGATGATCTCGACTTGCGCACCCGGCTGATTGATTATTTTCGCCGCCGGCTGGAAACCGAAGGTATCTATGTTTTTAACTACGAAGTTGGGGCCAAAGATACCAACCTGATCCGCAGCCTGACGGAATTAACCGATCAGGCTCGCTTCAAAAACCTGGAATTAACCGGCAAGTACAAATCCATCGTCTTCTTTGTCTACGGGATTGAAAAATTTACCAGCGAGCAGCGCGCCACCTTTGTCAGGCTGCTTAATTTCCTGCGCGACCGGCTCACCCTGATTGCCCAGCCGATTGTCATCTGGGGTACGTCTGCTTTTGTCACCCAACTGGCTCGCAACGCCCCCGATTTTTGGAGCTGGAAAGGGCACTTTTTTAGTTTTCCTTCCCTCAACCCACCGGTGAATCTTGTTCAAGCTCGTTCCGACTCTGAGCCGATTGACCTTTACGGCAATTTGCCGCCTATCCGCCGCTATCTGCGCCGGGTTATCGAAGACCCGGATTACACCGTCTGGAAAGATTTATATGTGCCCCTCAAGGCCGTCCGGGCCGCCGAAACAATTACCCCTTTCCCAGCCCGTCACACCCTCACCTTTGAGGAGTTGAAACAACTGGCCCCCTTGTTTCCAAAGGCCGAGTCCTATGAAGCCAACCAGATTGTTTTTGAACGAGGCCAGCAGGGCGATAAATGTTTTGTCATTGTCAACGGCGAAGTTGAGGTACTGGCCCCCGATGCCCTGGGCAACGATATGCTGGTGGCTAAATTGGGCAAAGGCGATTTTTTTGGCGAAATTGCCCTCATTAAAAGAGTCCCCCGCACAGCTACCGTGCGGACGACCAAGCCTTCAAAATTTGTCACCCTGACCCATCGCTCCTTGAACTTGCTCAATAATAAAGCGCCAGGGGTGCTTGACCTTTTGGCCGATATTGCTCAACGCCGCCTGGAGGATGCGCGAGGCCGAGGCACCCAGGACACGGTCTCTCCCTTACGCCGCTTTGCCATCGAAGGTTCCAGCTTGATTCGCGAAATCCCCATCGATGTGCGTGAACTAATTGCCAATGACCACCGTGCTGTTGTTTTGGGTGACGCTGGCGCTGGTAAAACCACGGTTTTACGCTGGCTGATGCTCGATACCGCCGAGTCGGCTGAACGTACCCTGGCTAATGCCAAACAGCCGATTGTTTTGCCTATTTTTATCAAATTGAACGCGTTGACCCCTGGCAAAACAGTGGAAAGCATCATTCTCAAAGCTCTGCATAGTTATGAAGTTTTTGAGTTTGAAACAGAAGACGATGTCATTAAATTGCTCAGGGGTGAAAGCCCGGATGACAGCCTGATCCACTCGATTCTGTTTTTGATGGACGGTCTCAACGAGATGCCGTTCCAGGCCAAAACCAGCCCAGAATTAAATCGTTTTATCCAAACCTTTGCCCACCATCGTTTCATCATCTCTTGCCGGATGCAAGATTACACCGCCCTGTACGGTTTTCGCACCGCTTTGTTGCAGCGGCTGGCTGGCGAGGATATTGAAGCCTTTTTGGTCAACTATCTGCGGGCAGAGCAAGGCCGTAAAGTAGCCCGAGAAATTTACAGCGACCCTCAGCTTGAAGACCTGGCTCAATCCCCCCTGGCGCTTTACATGTTTGCCCAGATTGCCAAGCGCAGCAACGAAGCTTTGCCCAAAAATAGAGGCATTCTTTTTGAGGTCTTCACTGACAATCTGTTGGAACGGACCGATAGTGAGTGGTGGAAAATTTTTGGCCGTTCCAAATCGCAAGTTCCCCTGGTTTTACGACGCGGCGTTCTGGCCAGTTTGGGTTTGGCCATGCAGGAAGAGGAGGTCTGGGCTTTTCCTCGGGCTCGCTGGACGGAACTTATTACCAAAGAACTTTATCTGTATCGCGAAGGAGCCAGCCCCGGCGAGCGAGTCGAGGTCCAATACATTACCCCAGAAGATGTGCACGAAGAAATCAAGCACAGCGGCCTGCTGCGCTACTCCGACGATCGGGCCTGGGTTGAATTTGCCCACCACACCTATCAGGAATTTTTTGCCGCACTGGCCCAGCGTGAACAGGGGCAAGACCTTGAACCTCGCTTGCGGACCACCGAAGCGCGTCGGCGCTGGCAGGGGACTATTGTGCTGCTCTATGGCATTGCCCACGACAACGCCGCGCTTTACTCCAAAATATTGGGCCAGGAGAATGATTATCCCCGCGTTTGGCTGGCCGCCCAATGCCTGGCCAATTCGGGCGAGGAGATTAGCCAGGCTCTCCGTCGCCTGGAGCAACGCCTACCGCCCCAACAGCATTTTGCCCTGCTCTTCAGTGTTGGCCTGGCTTGTCGCCAACTGGGCCGCTACCCCGAAGCCCTGACTTATCTAAACTCGGCTATTGAGGAAGAACCCGGCTCCGCCGAAGTGCAATACGAATTAGGCTCCCTTTATCGTCAGGTTGACCAGTTTGAACGGGCGATTATTCATCTCGAAGAAGCCATCCGCCTCCGCTCCGATTTTGTGGACGCCTATAACCAGCTTGGCATCACCTATCACGACCAGGGCAAATATGTCGAAGCGCTGACCGTGTTCAAAGCGACCACCCAGCTTGAGTCGGTCAACCCTCACCATTTTTACAACCTGGGCGCTGTCCAAAAAACCCTACGCGATTACGTCTCGGCTCGCGAGTCTTTCCGCACCGCCCTGCAACTCAAACCCGATTATACCGAAGCCAGGGTCCAGCTTGATATTTTGGAAAAGGCCCTGGCGACAGGAGTGGTGCGGGTTTTGGAGAACATCCCGATTCTGAGCAAGATGACCCTGGAGCAGAGCGTCCTGCTGGCCAACCGGATCAAAGTGGCCGAATACAGGCCCGGCCAGATTGTGTTTCATATGGGTGAGATGGGTGATACTTTCTACATCATCGAAGTCGGTGAAGTGGAGGTTTTGGCCCCTGATATGGCCGGCCAATCGGTCGGGGTCATCAACCGGCTGGGGCCGGGCGACTTTTTTGGCGAGATCGCCCTGCTGCGGGCTGTTCCGCGCACAGCCACCATTCGCGCCGTTAAACCGACCCGCCTGTTAGCCATCAGCCGGGAAGATTTTGATGCCGTCATCGACAAGTACCCCTCCATTGCCCACGGCCTGGCCGAAACCTCCGGGTTGCGCTTGCTGCGTGACCGTCAAATCGGTCGCCGCACCGACCTGGAACCCTATTATGATCCCGGCTACATTGCCGAATTGACCCATCAGAATGAGGTAACGGTGGTCATGGGCGACATTCACGGCTCAACCCATCTGACCAATTCTATCGGCCCGGAGTTGATGGTCGCCTTTCTGGACGAGTATTTGCTGCGCATGTCTACCATCATTGTGCAGTCCGGGGGAGCGATGGATAAGAGCCTGGGTGACAGCGTGATGGGGGTTTTTGGCAACTTTCCGGGTCGCTCGGGAGGGCAAAAGAGTTCCTCGGCCAATGCCGCTTTGTTGGCTGCCTTGAAAATGCGTCAGGCTTATTTAACCCTGCGTGATGAGTGGAAAAAAGAAAGCCCGGAATTTGCCCAAACCGGCATGGGCATTGGCATCAGCACCGGCAAAGTCACTACCGGCACCGTTGGCCCGGAAGCGACGATGGTCGGTCCGGCGGTCAACATGTCCAGCAAACTGAGCAAAATGGCTATCAAAGGCCGCACCGAAAGCGAAATTTACGTCGATGCCCGCACCTGCCAACTCATCGGCGATTCCTTTATGGCCGAACCCCTGGACATGGATTACACCAAAAAGAAGGTCGGGGTGGCCTTGGAGGCATACCGGGTGGTGTAGTATTATAACACCACGATGTGTGTGGTAAATTATCAATTACTCAGGCTTATATTTCATCCACCAAGAATACAAAGGGTGCTTTGACCCTGGTTCGTAAGCTGCTCGTTTCTGAATTCTCGTCACGGCCCGAGAAATTGTCTCTGATGATGGATCCATTATATCTGCCCAGTATTTAACTAGCTCAAGCGTATAGACCAATTGTAGATGTGCTCCTTCGCGTTGAAATAACGAACGCGCTTTCTTGTCATCAATCCCAATGCCCCAACCACGGTGCATGGCAATGGCTCCAGTCACGGCTTCACCATCATCGATCTCAATAGCAAGATTAACATAAGTTTCAGTTTCAACTTCGGAGTCAAGGGTTACGATTTGGAGCAGCCCACTATCAACGAAAGGCTGCAACTCTATCTTTTCTTTAGCTTGCTTTACATCTTCATCAGGACCGCCATAAATCCATAAGGCTTCCTTGTTAAGAACATAGGCGGCGACTGCGACTGATTTGCGGATTGACCGTAGGATGTCCTCCATCTGACCTGATGCATACAGGCTGATGATACAGCTCGCATCCAGGATAATGCAGTCGTGGGCCCAAAAAATGTCCATCTGATTACACTTTCCTAAATGCTGGCTAATTCCATTAAATCGTGATCAATCGTGTTATCAACCTCTGCCTCTATCCATTTCGGGTCTGAGGCCAAACTCCGTGCCTCAAGCCGATCAGTTTGGAGGAAGCGAGCTAGCTGCCCTTCACTGATCTCTCCCTCACGGTAGGCCATGACCGCCAGCTTTTGATAACCAAGCGGGAGTTTATCTCTTTGGGCTGGAATATCACCAAGCCCTAGCTGATTTCTCGCCTCCTTTACACGGAAATTTCTTTCCTGTAACTTTTCCCAAATACCGCTGGGAATCAGTTTCATTTCTTCAAGACGATAGATCATTGATTGAAAGGAAACACCGTAGTAATGGGCTAATTCAACCAAATTAGCAGGAGTAATTCTACCCTTGGCTTGATATATGGCATTAAATCGTTGCGTTAGGGCCTGGGTTGGCATCAAAAAATAGCGAGCAAAGCTATCGGCGAAATGCTCACTCTCCGGCACACGTTGGTACTGGTCTTCAATCAATACCTCGGGTTCATAGCGATCCGCTAAAAAATGAGCGTAACCATGCGCTAAGGACCAACGACAACGTTCCTCTTCGTGCAGGCTGTTAATTGCCATACACCCGCCTAGCGTGTGCTCATAAAAATATATCTCTGAAAACTTTGACGAAGGTTGAAGCTGTAAGTAAAAAATTCGCAGACCAACCTGCTGTTCCAAAATGTTACGCAAGATGGGAAGCGGACCATCCCCTAAACCCAGCCGACTTCGTTCCGCTATGGCCAAACCCTCTGCTGCTGACTCAGTTCTCCTGCCCTTGTAACGGTAGATTGGGGGGTAATTGCGAACAAGTGGCTTATTCGTAATTTGTTCAAGTTCAAGATAGTTGCGACAAAGTTCCTCAAGTAAGCTAACCGACTCGGCGATACGCGCTTCATCTTCGGCAGTCCGCTGGGGTGCGCCTCGAAACTGGACCCGGAGCGGCTCGATCTCTGGGCGAGGACGTACAAAGTCGCCGACAGAGCGGCCATAGGCATCAGCCAGTTTGATGAGCTCATCTGCCTTAATACGTCGTTCGCCTTGCTCAATCGCCGTGAGGGTGGTACGCGCCACCCCGATGATTTTGGCCGCTGCTTCTTGCGTTAAGCCCTGTCTCTGGCGAGCTTGTTGTAATTCTTTACCCAATTTACGCAGATCAATTGCGTCTAAAATATCTTTATTCATCATTGCCTCCTCACCATACCATACTCAATTGTCTAGACTGCGCCACCTTGTTGTTAGATGGGTTTGGTTCCCACTGAAGGGTGTTTTGAAAGTGAAGCCATTCGCTAACGTGATCTCTATACATCTGGAGTAACTTATTCTGTATGATTTCCGGCTCCACCTGTTCTTGTTTAGCTAAATAGGATGCAACAGTACGCAGATCGGGGTACCGCTGAATTATATCTTGCCAAGGATTTTCTGAATTGAGAATGGGCTGTAGCAGCTTAACTTGTGTTTGCATTGCCTCAAAGTGTAAATTGCGTAGGGGAGTAGTGGCTTTAGTGCCATGCGTTGCCACATATTCAGTCTGATCTTCAATTTGTGCTGTAGCTAAAGCAAGCCTTCGTAATAAACACGATGAACAATAACCACACTGTGACGGTTGCTCAGCTTGACGGTGGCGTCCATCGCAAGTAACCGTTTTAGAAGCTAAATCGGCGGCTTTCTCTTTAGCCAAGACTTTACACATTTGAGCCTTTGTCCAAAACAAAAATGGATTTTCACATGAAAATGGCACATTTAGCAATTGCGAAACAAAATTACCCATTTTTGACAAAGATAGAGGGTGAACCGAGCGGGTATGAGCCAGGCCTACCTCCGATAGTTTGTATGGCAAATTAATCGCCCCAAAACCATTTTCATAAATATATAGGGCTTGCTGGCCTTCTAAATAAGTACACACTGATCCAAGCAACTTGAACACAAATCCTCGAACACGAAATAGATCATTAGTGGGTGGTTTTTGAGGGTTAGGATACTGTATTTCAATAGGGACTTGTATCAACTTAATCCGACGTACGAAATTTTCTTTGAGAGCTCCCGCAATTTCCTGTTGCTTTCCCTTCATGAAATCGTTGCTACCAGTTCCAAACAAGGTGTATCGGGCGGAACTTTCTTCTATCAGACGATTATACAAGCCAGCCAGAGAGTCTAATCCACCACTCCACAGGGCAACTTCAATTGATTCATGAGGGTAGGATAAAGCCAATTTACGACTACGTTCAGCAAACCGCCCAGGCTTGAGTCGAGGTTTGAATTCAAAGTACCAATCGTCCCCAGTATACCATTGTAGTAAATCTTGCAGGTGCCCCATTGTTTTTGTATCGCTAAATACATCAGGGTTTCGAAGTGGCAAACTGATATAAATCTGATGGGGATTAGGTTGTTTTCGGGGTGAGCGCCAATCAGCCACGTAAATAGATGCTGCCAAATCAACTAAATCAGCAATGAGTGAAGGCATTTGGGGTGCATTTGTTTGGGTTAGTTGCTTATCATTTATGTTAGCCTGTATCTGGTACGCCTCATTCGTATTATGGTAAATAACCTGCACGTACTCTAGCTTATCTGTAAAATCGGGAAAAATATAACTGTAATCCATTTGTACACTTGATTATCTGTGAAGACTTAACTGGTAAGAATCCGGTTAAATTTCATCAAGGCTGCTATGTAGTATATCCTCTAAGGGTTTAGAACGATCAGGTAAATGTAAAGAATTTATATTTTTATGTCGTGCAAGTTGATGAGCAAGATGTTTAATTTCCTCTTCAACGTGAGGACGTATGAGGGCAAGATGCTTTTCAATAGTTTCATAATCCAAATCCGCATTAGTAGGAGGGATACCTTCTTCAACTCGGGCTTTATAAATGTTTAAAATATACTGTTTGTACATTTCGAGGCCAATATCTTGAATTTGCTCGCCCGTTTCAAGCCTGCTTAATACTTGATGACAGGCCATCCCTGCCCATTCGAGGCCATCACGGGTTCCTTTTATTTTTCTGATAAGTTCATCAATATTCTGGTGCTCTCCATCCCAATCAGCCATCATTTTAAACATGGGTAGTTCCAAGATAGACTTAAGCCTCGTAATTGCTTGTCTAATCAGTTTAACTGGAGCACTCCCAAGAGTTTTTACATCCTCTCTTAATGGCCGTAGGACCGACTCAGCGATTGCAAGGGGAGATTGGGCCTCAAAAATCTGGTTACATATATTTCTGTATAGAGGATGAATATTTGAGGATATTTTGTCTCGGTCAGCCATAAAAATCCTGCCTTATCAATAATCGAGGAATTGATTCCTACCACCTAATTAAACGATTACTTTTTAGGAGTATACCAGATAAACCTGTCATTGTCAAGTATTTTAATCAATAAATATGTAAAAATGTCAGATTGTCAGATTTAATATCCTAAAATGCGGTTTATTAAAACAAAAGAGCCTCAGTAATTGCTGAGGCTCTTCTTGTATATTCCTTAACTAACTCTCTAAACTGCCACTCGCCGCCGTCTACGATAGAGCAACAACCTCAGCCCATTCAGCGAGACCAGTACCGTCCCGCCCTCGTGGCCGATGACGGCCAGGGGCAGCGGCATATTGACCATGAAGATGGCCGCAATCATAATCGCAATCGCGGCCATCGCAAAGCCCAGGTTGACGACCAGGGTTTTGCGGGTTTGCCGGCTGAGAGCAATCACGTAGGGGATATTGCGCAGGTCATCGGCCATCAAGACCACGTCGGCGGTTTCCAGGGCCACGTCGGTGCCGGCCGCGCCCATGGCCACGCCGATGGAGGCG
>CAZRYD010000066.1:14866-23338 GCA_964604225.1 uncultured Caldilineaceae bacterium | reverse complement strand
CTCTAAATGTTTACAGGGAGCTGCCATATGAATGAAGCGAAGGAGATCAAGAATCCTGCCACCGCCGCCGAAAAAGATGGCTTGCTTGAGGAATATCGAACCCTTAGAAGCGAAATCCTCAATGCCCAGGGGCGACGATTACAGACCATTTCGTTGACAGTGGGTGCTTTTGGCCTGATCTTATCGATCACAGCCGGGGCCGTATTAGGCTCAAATATTACCTCAGCCGAAACGCGCTTACTTGTCTCAATCGGTGGGGCTGTTGCCCTTTACGCCGTGCTTATCCCCAGCCTCATTATGCTTAGATCGACTCAACAAACGATACAAAGATTAGGCGAATATATCCGCCTCTTTATCGAGCCGCGTGTTCCTGGTCTAAATTGGGAGCAGCAATGGTACAATTTTAAGCGACAACGCCGGTTTAAGGGTGGTCTGCGGAGTACGGGCGAGATTTATTACTTTCTGTCGTTTGTGCCACTATTACTTCCGCTCTATGCAGTTAGCCAAAATGCTCAGAACTGGCTGCTACTCCTCTGGCTTATTCCGTTTGTGGGTTGGGCAATTTACCTGACCTACGATTTGCAGGCGGCTGTTTCAGCGGGCTGGAAATGGTCTCGCTGGGCTGATGACAAAGAGTCAGACTCCAAAGGGGAGGCGGACTAACCAGCAGGCCATGTCTCCGGCCAGGCTAGTACATCGCGGCGTAAATGACCCTATGGATCGTAGTAACGACTTTAGTCGTTTTGGGCAGGGTTAAGCGACTGAAGTCGCTACTACAAACTGTGGACTTACTTCCGCCCAGGTGTACTAGTGGCTGCTCGCCGGGGAGGGGGGTCAGGTCGGGGGGTAGGCTGGAACTGTCAAAACTAATTTTATACAATTTGTTTCACCCTCAACTCCATGCTACAGTCCTATTATCTCAAAGGATCGAAAGAGGAACGATGGATTACAAAGGGATTATCACGATAGAGCCGGGCAAACGGGGCGGGAAGCCTTGTATCCGGGGGATGCGCATCACCGTTTATGATGTACTTGATTACCTTGCTGCCGGGATGGATTATCAGGAAATTCTGGCGGATTTTCCTTACTTGACCCAGGAAGATATTCTGGCCTGTCTAAAATACGCGGCTGAACGAGAACGCGCTACTGTGGCCATTCCGGCATGAAATTGTTATTAGACCAGAATCTTTCCCCTCGGTTGGTACGTCGTCTGGCCGATGTGTATCCAAACTCAACCCACGTTGTAGAGGTTGGACTTGACCGATCACTTGACCGGGAAGTATGGGCTTATGCTCGCCAACACGATTATATCATCGTCACGAAAGATGTAGATTTCAGTGAGTTCAGCCTTTTGCAAGGATTTCCACCGAAGATAGTTTGGATTCGCCGAGGCAATTGTTCAACCCAAGAGATCGAAACCATACTACGGGAAAACTTTGATGGGATCAAGACGATGAACGACGATGCCATCACCGGCATCTTGGAGTTGTTTTGAAAACGATCTTTGCCCCGTACTGGACAACTCCAACCAGCGCTTCGAGTGTTCGGCCAGGCCGGCGTCTGCTCGCCGGTTGCTGGGGAGGTTGGGTCGGGGGTAGGGCACGTCGGAGTCGGCTTTGAGTCAAGGTAGCGGGGGCGGCTGGCGTGTTCGGACGTGGGGCGGCCAATATTAGGCAGACGTAGCCTGGATACATATCCATGTCTGGTTCATCGCATTCCGCCGTTTCAGCCCGCTTTTGACGTTTGATAACCAGTCTCACGCCAAGGACTGATGTCGTCACCCGAACCTCTGCGGAGGTTGGACTTGATGAGACAAGGAAATATCATCGCACCAACATCGAATTAGAATTGTCAAAGAACAATGGGCGTTCTTTACCGCCCAGCCCCCGTCCAAAAGCACGGTTTCGGGCGAACGGATCGCACCAAGCAAATGTAGCCGACGCCCAGGACTGGGCGTTTATTGGTTTTGGCACTTTGGGCCAGCCTTTGGTTGAGTGTTTCGTGGGCGCGGTTAATTTGCAGGGCGTTGGGCGCTAATTAACAGGATTTACGCGGTTGGGTGCTCAAAACGCATGCTGAGTAGGCGTTAGCCGTATCGAAGCGGCGTTTTGAGCAGTTCGCACCCTTCGATACGCCTTTTCAAGGCTACTCAGGCTGCGAACTGCGTAAGTCCTGTCATTAACAATTAATTAATTCACAATTGACAGTTGACAATTAATCAATCCCACTCCACCCAGACATGGCTCGGCCCGCGGAAAGAGGTATTGGGGATATACTCAAATTTTTGATCTTGGACTAAACGGAGCGATGGAAAACGGCGGGTTAGTTCTTCAAGGACGATGCGAGTTTCCAAACGAGCCAGGGGAGCACCCAGGCAGTACTTCACCCCATGGCCAAAGGTCAGATGATGTTTGGCGTTCTCTCGCTGAATGTCGAAGGTTTCTCCGTTATGGAAGCATTGCTCATCGCGATTGGCCGAACCGAGGACCAGCAACAATTTTGCCCCTTCCGGCAGGTCAACTCCGGCCAGGTTCGTCGGCTTCTTGACCAGGCGACGCCAGGCAAAAATAGAGGGACAATAACGGGCCAGTTCTTCTACTGCGCCGGGGATGAGGGCGGGGTCCTGGCAAATCGCTTCCCAGCGATCCCGGTGAGTCAACAGCGTTTTAATGCCTTCGGCCAACAGATTGCTGGTGGTCTCGTGCCCGGCAAAAAGCATAGCGTAGCAAACCCGGGCCATTTCGTGTTTGGTAATCGAGCGGTCGCCTTCCTGGTAGATGCGTACCAAATCGCTGGGCAGATCATCTTGAGGTTCTTTAAACCGCTGCTCGATCAAATCAATACAATAGCGCCAATATTTGACCATCTGATGCGCGTGCCAGATACGTTCTTCCTCCGTTAGGTCGCCCCAGGTGATGGCGATGCGGCTGGCCGCCCATTGTTTGACATAGAGCACGTCATCATCAGGGACACCCAACAAAATAAAGACAACCAGCGCCGGTAAATCATAGGTCAATTGGCGAACCAGATCGGCCCGCCCCTCCTTAGCGAAAAGATCAATCAACTCATTGGTTCGCCTGCGGATCGGTTCTTCCAGTTTTTCAACCCGGCGAGGCGTGAACCCTTTATTGAGAAAGCTCCGAACCCGGGTGTGATCGGGCGGCATCATCCCCGAAATGCCCGAGGTAACGGCAAATTCGCCTTCATCGAGAACTTTCTGGACCGCCGGACTGAAGGGGACCAGGGGTTTGCCCGTTATTTCAGAGGAAAAGGTCTCCAAATCCCTGAAAATGGCCTTGATATCTTCATACCGGGTGATGACCCAATAATCCAGCTCCGAGCTGTAGAAAATGGGCGCTTCACTACGGGCCTTGACGTAGAAAGGAAAGGGGTCAAACAGATCGAACGGATCGTATTCTTCGATCAGCGCCGAGGCAGCATGGGCAGATACTTCGCTCATAAGAAACCTCCAGGGAACAATGCTAGACTTCGAAATAGAATTACCGACTACACCTAACTACAATAATCGTAAAACGTAAAACGTAATGATTTTTGGTCATATCCACTCCGCTTTACGCTCCACGCTCTCCATCACTGCGGATTGACTACAATCTTCCCTTTAGCCCGGCCCTCGGCCATGGCCAGCAAGCCATCCTCAACCAACCCTTCCAGGGGAATGACTCGATCCAGCACCGTTGCAGCCAGCGGCGTTGAGGCTAAAATTTCCAGCGACTCCGGCAAGTCCACATTACACACGTGGGCGACGGTCGTGGTTACATCAATTTCGCGCAGGACCATTTTATGCAAATCCAACGAGCACGGCTCGGCTTGCAGGCCGACCAGCAACACCTGCCCACCCCGGCGGGTCACGTCGAGAGCCAGACTCGGCCCGTGCGACGCGCCGGACGCTTCTATAAAGACGTCGACACCGATCCCATCGGTCAACTCCTGGATATGCTTGAGCGGGTCTTCGTTCCGGGCATTGACCACGAAGGTCGCCCCCAAGGTGGCGGCTGTGGCTAACCGCTCCTCGTCAAGGTCAATAGCTATGATCGGACTCAAACCTTGCGCCCGCGCCGCAGCCAGGATAAACGCGCCGATTCCGCCGACGCCCATTAAAACTACCGTTTGCCCTGGCCTTGCCCCACTTCGCCGCACCGCATGGAGGGCCACCGCCAAGGGTTGAGCCATCGCCGCGCCGTCATCACTACATCCATCGGGCACGGAGCGACACATCCGGGCCGGGGCTTTAGCTAATTCGGCTAGGCCGCCGTGGGTATTCAGCCCTAGAGTGAAATAGTGAGCACATAGATTGGTGCGACCGGTCCGGCACCACTCACACTGCCCGCACCACATGCCCGCGCCCGGTACCACCCGCTGACCTGCTTTGAAATCCTCCACCTCCACGCCCACTTCGATAATCCGCCCAACAAACTCGTGGCCCAGAATCATCGGGCCAACGTGCCTGCTGGCCGGGTGAGGCTGCTTTAGCGGGGTAAAGTGAGGGCCGTGTAAATACTCGCTCACATCGGTGCCGCAGATGGCCCCGCGCACCACTTCCAGAATAACCTCATCCAGTCCCGGTTGGCCCGGCTCCGGCATAGCTTCGATGCGGATATCTCGGTTTCCATGATAAACGGCAGCTTTCATCTGCGGTTTACTCAGCCTCCAGAGAGCTGCCTGATGACATTGGTGACGGCGGCGAAATCATGATCACCCAGCCCCAGGCCGCGAGCCATGGTTATCACCTCATTAGCGGCCGCCGTAGCCGGCAAGGGCACACTTGCCTCATGAGCCATTTGCAGGGCCATGGTAAAGTCTTTTTGCATCATGTTGGCTGTGAAAGCGGCCGGTCCCAAAGGTTGAAGGAGTTGCGGCGCTTTGTATTTGAGGAAGGGAGAAGCAACGGCGCTATTCGACAGGACCTCCACCGCAATTTCAGGGGCCACACCCGTTCGTTCGGCCAGGACAATGCTTTCGGCCAGCACTTGCATCGTTACCCCAATGACAATGTTAACCGCCAGTTTGAGCGAAGCCGCGGCCCCATTTGGCCCGACGTGGGTAGTCCGGCTGCCCATCTTTAGCAAGACCTCTCGCACCCGCTCGTGGACGCTCTCCTCGCCGCCGACCATAATGCTCAACGCACCCTGCTCGGCCATTATGGTGCTGCCCGAAACCGGCGCATCGAGCATGTGCGCCCCCCGCATTCGGACGGCCTCCACTACTTGCCGCGAGATTTTTGGGTCTACGGTGCTCATATCAATCAAGACGGCTCCCGGCTGCAAGCTGTCGAGCAAGCCAGCCGGCCCCAAAACGACGTCTTGCAGCGCCGCCGAGTCGCTAACCATCGTAATCACAATCTCAGAATTTCTGGCCACCTCGGCGAGTGAGCCGGCCACCGTCGCCCCAGCTTCGGCCAGAGGTTTGGTTTTTTCCGGAGTGCGGTTATAAACTGTGACCGGGTAACCGGCCCGAACCAGGTTCAAAGCCATCCGGCTGCCCATAATGCCTAAGCCTATAAAGCCAATCTTTTGTGTCATTGTGTTTTACTCCGGTACAACTGCCACCTCAGTTAACTCTGGCACCAAACGTGGGTCAGTGGCCAGGCCTTACCATGTGTCCCTTGCCTTAATCTAATAAGCGCAAAGGTTCTGCCACCAATTCGGCCAGGGTTTGCAAAAACTGCGCAGCGCGCGCGCCATCTACGACGCGATGATCGCATGATAGCGTCATGGTCAACATCGGTTGTACGGCAGGTTGACCATTGACCGGCACGACCCGCTCGGCGATGCGGCCCAGGGCTAGAATCGCGACTTGGGGCGGGTTGACGATGGCGTTAAACGCGTCCACACCGTACATGCCCAGGTTGCTGATAGTGAAGGTGCCGCCGCTCAAATCGTCGAGAGATAGCTTGCTGCTCTGGGCTTTCGCCACGATTTCCTTCCGACGCGCGGCAATCTCGTTCAACCCCAGGCGGTCAGCGTCGTGAATGACTGGTACCAGCAGCCCTTCTTCGACCGCTACCGCCAGCCCCACATTGATCGCCTGGTTAAGAACAATCGTGTTATTATCCCAGCGAGCGTTGAGGCGCGGATGCCGGCACAGGGCAGCAGCAACCAGCTTGACCAGCAAATCGGTGAAGGTGATCTTTTCGGTGGCCCGCGACAAGGCTTGCTCACGCCACTGAATCAGGGCAGTAGCATTGGCCTCGGCCACCAGATAAAAGTGAGGGATAGTGGTCCAACTTTCGGTCAGGCGTTGCGCCATCACTTGCCACATGCGGCTGACCGGCAGGGAGGAAGGTGGGGTGGTTGGCAGGCTGGCAGGCTGGAAAGCTGGAGCCTCTTTCGACTCCAACTCAGTCGCTCTTATTTCTTCGCCTCTTCGCTTTTGTGCTGCTTCTACATCGGCCGCCAGAACTGCGCCGTCTGGACCGCTGCCTTTGAGCGTGGCTAATTCCAGGCCATGCTCTATTGCCAACCGCCGCGCTTTGGGCGAAGCCAGTTGGCGACCACCCCCCACCGCCCCGCTGCGCCCAGAGGGGCGACGCCCGTCGTCCACATTGGTTTCAAGATAAGCCAAGACATCGGCTTTTTGGATCCGGCCCCCGTCGGGCTTGATTTGGTTCAAATCCAGGTTGTGTTCAGCCGCCATCCGCGCCGCCACTGGACTGGCAATGCCCCCTCCCTCTTTAAGGGGAAGGGCTGGGGAGGGGGTCTCTAACGCCGCTTCTTCCGGGGTCAAAATCCTGGCAATTACCTGCCCCACCGGGATTTCGTCGCCGGGCTGGGCGGTCACCTGGGCCAAAACCCCGGAGGCGGGCGCTTCAACCTCGACGGCCGCCTTGTCGGTTTCAACTTCCATGAGCGGCTCGCCCTTGGCCACCGTCTCGCCCGGCGCTTTAAGCCACTGCAACAAAATGCCTGTTTCCTGAGCCATCCCCAGCGCGGGCATCACCACATCTTTAGCCAATCCTTGCCTCCTTTGGTAAGGAGACGGTAGACCGTAGACCGTAGCTGGGGAAGGAAACTCTCTGACTACTGTCTACTGACTACTGTCTTTTATCTACGCTTTGACCGCCTCACCTTTAGCGCTGGCGACCACCGCATCTCGGTGAGTGCCATCGGTACGGGTCACATTTTCCCAGGGCCGGTCGCCGCTGCCATATTGGATATTCTTGTGGTTCTCAATTTCACGGGTGGGGGCCAGCGGGCCGGTGGACGTATAGTAGCGCACCCCGGCGATCAGCAGTTCTTCCGCCGGGAAGCGGGTGATGACCTCGCAGCCATCTTTGGTGACAACCAATTGTTCCTCGATCCGGGCTGCCGACCAACCATCGGAGGCCGGCCAGAAGGTCTCCAGGGCAAAGACCATGCCTTCTTGAATTACCTCAGGATGATCCAGCGAAACCAGGCGGCTGAAGACCGGCTTCTCCCAGATGGACAGGCCCACGCCATGCCCGTATTGCAGGGCAAAACAAGCCTCCTCATTCGGAAAGCCGAACTCCTGGGCTTTGGGCCAGAGTTTGGCCACATCGGCGGTGGTCACGCCCGGCTTGATGGCGTCAATGGCCGCGTCCAGGTAGTAGCGGCAGCGCTTGTAAGCATCCACCAGGGCGGGGGAGGCGCTGCCGACAGCAAAGGTGCGATAGTAGCAGGTGCGGTAGCCCATGTAACTGTGCAAAATATCAAAATAAGCCGGGTCACCGGGACGCAACACCCGGTCGCTGAAAACATGGGGATGGGGGCTGCACCGCTCGCCGGAGATGGCATTGATACCCTCGACATGCTCAGACCCCAGATCATAAAGCACCTTGCAGGCCAGGCCGACACATTCGTTCTCGCGCATGCCTGGTTTCATCGCCCGATAAAGTTCGTCGTAGGCGGCATCAACCATCATACAGGCGGTATTGAGCAAGGTGATCTCGTCCTGCGTTTTGATGATGCGGGCCTGCTGCATTAACTGCTGACCGTCAACTATCTTGATGCCCTCTTTTTGCAGGGCGAATAAAACCGGCAGTTCGATCACATCCACGCCCAACGGTTCGTTGAGCAGGCCGCGCTCTTCCAGCTCGATGCGGATTTTGCGGGCCACATCTTCCGCCCGGCCCGCTGCGGGCAGCATCGCCCCCCGCAGCGTGGAGATGCCTGCCCGCGAGCGTTCCCCCAGCCAGGGGCAGTATAATTGGTGATGCCGGGCCGCCGAGCCAAAGTCCCAGTTGATCGGCTCATCATCTTGAGGCAGTAAGCAGAAACGGGCGACCTTATCCATCGCCCACGTCCCGATATGAGTCGCCGTGATGTAACGGACATTATTCATATCGAAGCAGAGCAGCGCGCCCAACTCCGAATCTTTGAGCAACTTCTTGATGCGCGCCAGGCGCTCGGTGCGTAGCCGTTCAAAATTGACCCGTTCTTCCCAATCCACACCCATCAAGCCGTTCGTTCGTAATGCCATTGTTTAACCTCCTTG
>CAZRYD010000066.1:0-14766 GCA_964604225.1 uncultured Caldilineaceae bacterium | reverse complement strand
GTGGGAATGGTAATATCCTCCAGGGCCGGAGAGAAGGGGATGGGCACATCCATTGCCCCCATCCGTTTGACCGGCGCATCCAGGTAATAGAAGGCTCCATCGGCTATGACCGAGGCAATTTCGGCGGTGACGCCGTAGCTGTGATAGCCCTCGTCCACTACAATCGCCCGGCTGGTCTTTTTGACCGACTCGATCAGGGTTTGCTTGTCGAGCGGCACAGTGGTGCGCGGGTCAACCACCTCGGCGCTGATGCCGATTTCGGCCAGCATTTCGGCTGCTTCCAGGGCCACATAGACCATGCTGCTGGTCGCCACAATGGTAATATCTTCACCGGCCCGCTTGATGTCGGCCACACCGAAGGGCAGGGTGTACTCCTCAGCCGGCACCGGCCCTTTGGTCCGGTACATCATCTTATCCTCAAAAATTGCCACCGGATTGTCGTCGCGGATGGCTGTTTTCATCAACCCCTTGGCGTCGTAGGGTGTGGCCGGGACGGCCACTTTCAAGCCGGGGATATGGCTGAGCCAGGCATGCAGCGATTGGGAGTGCTGCGCCGCCGAGCGGCGACCGGCCCCCATCGTCGTCCGCAAGACCAACGGCACTTTCAGTTTGCCGCCGGACATGTAATGGATTTTGGCCGCCTGATTGGCCATCTGGTCCATGGTCAGGGTGGTGAAATCGCCAAACATGATGTCAATTACCGGACGCATACCAGTCATGGCGGCGCCGACGCCCAGGCCGGTGATGCCCGCCTCGGAAATGGGCGAGTCGATGACGCGCTGTGGGCCAAACTCGTCTACCAATCCAACCAACACCTTAAACGTCGTGCCGGCCTCGGCGATGTCTTCGCCCAGCATGAAGACGCGGGCATCACGCCGCATTTCCTCGGCCAAGGCTTCTTTGACCGCCTCGCCGTAGGTTAACTCGCGGCCATTGGCCGGGATGTTGTAAGGGTAATAATTTTTGCCGTTAGACGTAGACATGCTTCGTCACCTCTTCCGGAGCCGGATAGGGGGCGTTGAGCGCAAACTGGACGGCCGTTTCCGCCTCGGCCCGGACTTCCTTTTCGATACCTTCAAAGATGCCTGCGTCGGCCAGCCCTTCTTGGGCCAGCCAGTCGGCCAGGAGTAGCAGCGGATCGCGTTCGGTTTTCCAGAGCTGTTCTTCTTCTTTGGAACGATAATAGGCCCGGTTGATGTCGCCGACGTGGTGGCCGTGGTAGCGATAGGTATGGCAGAGCAGGAAGGCTGGACCCTCGCCCCGGCGGGCGCGCTCGACCAGACGCCGGGCGGTCACGTGTACCAGGCGCGCATCCTGACCGTCAATCTCTTCTGTGTGCAGTCCAAACGCCTCGGCCCTGGCTTTCATGCTGCCGGCGGTTGACTCGGAATGGTGGGTGTACTCGTTGTAGAGGTTGTTTTCACAAACATAGATGATCGGGAATTGCCACAACTGGGCCATATTCATCGTTTCATACAGCAAGCCCTGGCCCAGCGCTCCATCGCCAAAAAAGCAGACCGCCACCTGGTCTGTGCCGCGCATTTTGATTGACATAGCCGCGCCGGTGGCAATCCCCGCGCTACCGCCGACGATGGCGTTGGCTCCCAAATTGCCGGTTTCCTGGTCGGCAATGTGCATCGAGCCGCCTTTGCCCCGGCAGTAACCCGGTTCCTTACCCAATAGTTCGGCAAACATGCGGTCCATCGTCGCGCCTTTAGCCAGGCAGTGGCCGTGTCCTCGATGGGTGCTGGTGATGTAATCATCTTTCCGCAGCGCCTCACACACGCCCACCGCAATCGCCTCTTCGCCGATATACAGGTGGGCCAGTCCCGGCATTTTGGCACCGGTGTATAGCTCGTTCGCATGCTCTTCAAAGACGCGAATTTTGAGCATCTGCTGGTACATGTGCAGCCACTGCTCGCGGTCGATGGCCTTGTAATCTAAGGTTTCTAACTGGGTTGCCAACATAAACAACCTCCTTTGGGCGAGTAGTTGAGCAAGGTCCGCCTGAGCCATACAGGGAGCACAACAAGATGAATTTGTGTGAAGTGGAGTTTAAGTTCGCAGCTTGGACTTGAACTTAATTGAACGGATTTTAATCCATTTGTTCAATTTGTCAAATTAAATTGAACAAATATGGCTCCAAACAGGGCGAAGTGTTCAATGACATTAAATTTTATGGCGAATGATTGCCAATAAAACAGAGTTAACGTATAATTACTAAACACTCCAGAATAAGCCCTACTTCTACCAGTAGAAACTGTCGGCGAGAGGGATTAAAAATGCTTCATATCGGCGAAAAACTTCGAACGGCGCGCTTGCGGCAGAATATGAGCTTGCGGGAACTGGCCGAAAAAGCCGAGGTAAGCGCCAGCTTACTCAGTCAAATTGAAAACGGCAAAGCGAATCCCTCGGTCCGGTCAATCTACAGTATTGCCGCGGCCCTGTCCTTACCCGTTGATTATTTTTTCCCAGAAGATGACAACTCAGAGAAAGAGACCGAGAGCGCCCCAAGTGCTATCAATCAAATGACGCCAAGCCATTTCCGCGCGATGCAGGATCAGGGTTTATTGGCCGAGGCTGATCCCTTTGCCGAGCAACAAGCACAGCACCCCAAAGGCCCGGTCGTGTGTAAGAATATGCGAGCAAGTATTGAATTGATGGGGGGGGTTATTTGGGACCGCTTAACGCCTAGTTCAGAGGAAAATATCGAATTTATGGAGGTTTCCTACGCGGTAGGCGCGACTTCAGGCCGGGCCATGTCGCACCATCTGGGGCGCGAGTACGGTCTGGTGTTAGAAGGTGAGTTAACTGTAGACTTGGGTTTTGAACGTTATGTAATGCAGGCAGGCGATAGCATTGCCTTTGACTCGACTATGCCTCACCGGATGACAAACGCCGGCCCGGTACCGGTTCGGGCTATCTGGGTAGTTCTCGATAGAGCATAAGCGTTGACGCCCCTGACGGTCACCCCCGCCGCTAATTAGCTCGAAGCCCAAACATCAACCAGACTTTTGCATGACAGTTAGCCTTTTACGAGTCGGGGGCCGCATAGGCCCACTGTCCACCAATCAGCGTGCGCCAAGCGGTAAAATCGGGATTAAAGATCGCCAGGTCGGCATCTTTGCCCGGCTCAAGGCTGCCCTTGCGGTCGGCCAGGCCAATCACCCGGGCCGGGGTGAGACTGGCCATGCGCACCACCTCGACTAGAGAGAGGCCCACTGCCTCGGTCAAAATCGGAATCATCTGGTTGAGCAAGGTCGTGCTGCCGGCAAAAGCGGTGCGGTCGAACAACATGCCCACACCGTCGTGTACTTCGTACTCCAGGTTGCCCATGCGGAAGCGGCTGCCCTCCGGCAAACCCGCGCCGCTGGTGGCATCGGAGATGACGCACAGGCGGTCAGGCCCGATGCACTTGTAAGCCAGCTTCATCAGGGTCGGCGGCAGGTGCTTGTTGTCGCAAATCATCTCCACGGTCAAGCCATCAAAAACCAGCGAGGCTTCCAGCAAGCCGGGTTTGCGCCACGGCCCTTCACGGATGGTGCTGGATTGGGCGCTCCAGATGTGGATGATGTGGCGCAGGCCGACCTCCATAGCCGCCCGAACGTGTTCCTCTTTGGCGCAGCTATGCCCCGCCGCCGGAACAATCCCCAACCGGGCTAGGCGGGTGGTCAACTCTAACGCGCCGGGTAATTCGGGGGCAAAGGTCACAATTTTGATGACATCGTCATATTCCAAAAGCCTGTCGGGCGTACCATCGTCAGGGTGGCGGATATTGGCCGGGTCTTGCGCGCCGGCCTGGGCCAAACAAAAGTACGGTCCTTCGACATGCACTCCCAACACCTGCGCTCCCGGTCGCGGCTGGCTCAACCACTGCCGGGTAAAGGCCAGGCACTCGACCAGGTCAGATATAGGTGCGGTGGACGTGGTAGCCAACAGGGCGGTCACCCCGCGCCGGGCATTCTCCTGGGTGATGGTCGTGAAGGCAGCCGCCGTTGGCTCATTGAAGGTGTGGCCGAGCGCGCCGTGTATATGCAGGTCAATCAAGCCCGGCGTGATCAGCCGCCCGCCCACGTCGAGTTGGGTTGTTTCACTGCCGAGGGCGGCAGCATCATCAAGGCCCACAATTTTGCCCGCTTCGATAATCACAACTTGGCCCGTAACGATTTCATGGGGCAAAACAATCCGGCCATTGGTCAAGGCCAGACGACCAAAAGGTTGTTCGAGTTGATTATCCATCCCTATTATCCTTAACCAGAAAAGATATTGTCGGGATTTGGGGATAAAAATAATGAAACAAAATCCCCTAATCCCAGCTCAATAAGCGTGAAAAACTTGCCTGGATGACCATACCCGCTCACTACTCCGGGTCTGCTGCTTCCAGTTCGCGGGCCATGCGATAACTGCCGGCCATGAGGCCGCCGTCAACGGGCAGGGTGACGCCGGTAATCCAGGCGGCCTCGTCGGAAGCCAGGAATAAGGCCGCCTGGGCCACATCCTCCGGCTGGCCGATCCGGCCCAGCGGATACCAGGGGGTCAGCCGCTCGAAAATCTGCGGGTCTTTTTCAAGTTGGACCTGCCAGATGGGTGTCTGGATGGTGCCGGGGCAGATCACGTTGGCCCGCACGTTGAAACGGCCATATTTGAGCGCCACATTTTGGGTCAGGTTGATCACCCCGGCTTTGGCCGCGCTGTAAGCTTCCTCACCCAGGCCGGTCAAGCCGTTGACCGAAGCGATGTTCACAATCGCCCCGCTTTGCTGGTCTATCATCTTGGGCAGCACGGCTTTGCAGCACAAATAGACGCTCTTGAGCACAATCACCAGGCCCCGGTCCCAATCGACCTCGTCAATCTGCAAAATATCGTCGCCGGTGCCGACAGCGGCATTGTTGACCAAAATATCAATCCGGCCATAGGCTGCCAGGGTCTGGGCGATCAGCGTCTCAACGGCCTCTTTTTTTGAAACATCGGCCTCGACGGCCAGCGCTTCGCCGCCAGCATTTTTGATACGCTGGACGGTTTCGGCGGCCCGCTCGCCGTAGCGATCATCCACAACGACGCGCGCGCCTTCCCGCGCAAATAGCTCGGCGATGGCCCGGCCAATGCCGGACCCCGCGCCGGTGACAACAGCAATTTTGTTATGTAAACGCATAGGACGACCTCCTCTAACTCTTGCCATTCGTAATAAGCAAATTTAGCCTTCTGCCAAATTTTCAGAGGTCACAGACAAACCTTTACCACTCACCTCAGCCAGCAGTGCCAACAAATTACCCCCTTCGATCCGCTCCCGGTCGGCCTCATTCAAAAAAGGCATGGCCTTAAAAAGACCAAAGGTTTGCGGGAAACTCAGCCACTCCAAACTGGGGCTGAAATCCGAACCCCACAGCAGGCGGGTCGAGCCGAAAGCAGCCAGCAAAATCTCAACATAGGGCCAGGCGGCTTGATGCGGATAATCGTAACCCGGCTGGGCCAGAGCGTAAAAGCCGCTCAATTTGACCTGAACGCCGGGGAAGCGGGCCAGGGCCAGAATGTCTTTTAAGGCTTGCCGGGCCGCAGCCTCGGCCGGCACTTCTGAAACAGCCGGAGGCAACCCCAGGTGCGAGACCAACAGGCGCAGGTCGGGCTGGCGCTCCAGCAGCGGCAGCCAGGCGGCCCAATGTTCCCCGCGCGAATTGACACTCACCAGCCAACGCTGTGCCGCCAACCAGCGCCAAATCTCAGGCGACACCTGCCCCAAAGAAGCAATCTGCGATGCGTCGAAACAATAGAAACTCAGGCCGACGAAAGACTCCTGCCGCCAATTTTCAAGGGTGGCTAGCTGTAACTTGGCCGGCTCGGCTACAAAAGCGACCGGTCTGAGCCAGGGCAAGCTGGCCGCCAGCCGGCTCAGATAGCGATTGTTGCCAACAGCCCACTTTTCACCCTCATAGCCGACAGCCAAAACCTGCTGGACTCCATACTGCCGGGCCAAGCCCTGGTAGAGGGTGACCTCATCCGGTTGGATGCGGCGGCAGTCATCGGGCAATATAGCCACATAACCGGCGTGGAAAAAATGAGCATGCGCGTCGGCGCGGATTGGCATCTTTGACCTCCTTTATGGTCCCTCATAACCTTTACCGGCCAGCATTTTGGCGATGGCCGCCCCGGTGATACTACACTCAAGCGGTTCAACCTCGATGACCAGCAGGCTTTCAGCCGTTTCACCGTCAGGTCCTTCGGCCAGGTCTCCTTATTTTAACCACCGGTCAAACCACTCAAATGCCTCGGCTTGCATCGCCCGGTCGAATTTGTGGGGGCCGGGGTAAAAGGTGTAGCGGTAGCGGTCTGATGCGCCGGCTTTGGCGTAGACCTCTTGTAGAATGGTCACGGCTCGCTCCATTTCGGGCAGGGTGAACAGCTCGTCGTCGGAGTCGTTCAGCACCAGGGTGGGTAGGGGGACACGCAACCCCAGGATTTCCGGGTAATCGAGGTCGCGGGAGAGCAGGGGCACGTAGATCATCCAGGTGTGGGTGTGGCTTTTGTATAACAGAAAATCACGCCAGGTGGTCAGCATCCCCACGCAGACAGCGCAGCGAATCCGTGAATCCAGGCCGCCCAGAAAAACGGTACGCAGTCCGCCGCCGGACAGGCCGCAGCAGCCGACTTGAGTTGCAGCCACATCTGCACGGGCGCACAACACATCCAGGGCGCGCTGATCCTCGGCCAGAAAAACGCCCGGCCAGGTGGTCCCGGCACAAAAGAGCGATTTGGCCATGATATGCTCGTGTTCGCTGGCCCAGGCATGGTAGGCATGGATCACGGCTGGATTTTCGGGGTCCAGGCCGGGTAGTTCAGGCCGGATCGCCTCGGCCACATCATCCGGCAGCACACGGCGGCTGGCAAAGGAAAATGCATCGGGGACAAGGACGGCATAGCCGCGTTTGGCCAATTCATTGGCCCAGGCCACACCGCCATAGTATTCGGCCTGATGCTCGACCAGCAGAGGGTGCAGATCAGGCCCGGTGCGGGCGATTTTGCGCCAGCCGAAATATTTCTTGCCGGCATGGTCGTGCAGGGCCAGGATGCCCGGCAGCGGACCGGTTGCCCCCGCCGGTTTTAGAAAAACTGCCTCGGTGGGCGGGCCGTAAGGGAGCTGCCAGGAGAGCTTTTCGACGTGCAGGCCGTCATAAGTTAGCTGCTCATAGACGGTCACGGCAGGGACGCTGCCGGTATCGGGCTGGGCCAGCAGGTCGAGCAACCGCTGCCGGGCCAGGGGACGCCAGGTTTCCAGGTCAGTAAACTGCTCTTGTCGATAGGAGAGCGCCGCCGGGCCATCGCCTACCAGCGAAGCAGCCCAGAGGCCGTAGGCACCAATCATATTTGCTTGCATCATAGACCTCAGAATTAGATAATTGATAACGGTCAGTCCAAACGACGGGCCGGCCCTTGTCAATACGCTCCTCGACCCGCTTAATCTGGTATTGGTCGGGCTTGGCCGGGGCCACGTTGATCTCGTTTTCCTAAATGTAGCGGCAATTTGTTTCCTTGTCGCTGCGGCAAGGTTAGAACAATTTTAGTTGAGGGCTATCCGGCTTCTCTTTGACCGGCTTGCGAGCGGCCATTTTTTTGATTTCCTTCAAAGCATTTTCAATATCGCTCAAAAAGCGGGATGGCTCATTTTGCTGCTTCTGGCCGAAGAGAAAACGAGACTTGGCATGGGTCAAAATAAGTTTGTGCTGGGCGCGGGTCATGCCGACATAAAAGAGACGGCGTTCTTCGGCCACATCAACCGGCTTGCCTTCCATCTGATACGGCAGCAGATTTTCCTCGCAACCAACCATAAAAACAAGCGGAAACTCCAGCCCTTTGGAGGCGTGCAAGGTCATCAAGGTGACCCGGTCGGCCCGCGGATCGTAGACATCGGTTTCTTTTTGCAGCACGGTTGACTCCAAAAAGTCCGGCAAACGGTTTTGAAAAGGCGCGGCCCGCAAGATAAGCTGCTGGATGCGCTCGGTACGCCTATCGTTGAGGCTTTGAAAATTTAAAATAAACTGCTGAATACGCGAAAGCAAAGTCGCTACAGTTGACGTGTCGCGCTCCGACCTGAGGCCATGCAAAAATGAGACCACCTGTTCCAGCCGCTTTTTGGGGATGAGACTCTCCAGCAGCAAAGTGGAAGCGGGGTTATAGACAAACCACAAATAGGTCAGAATCTCTTTGATCTCTTTGTGCTCATAAAACGGGGTTTGGCCGACGGTTTGATAAGGAATGCCAGAGCGGTCAAAGGCTTCGCTGAGGGGCTGGCTCTGCGCGTTGAGCCGGTACAACACGGCAAAGTCGCCAAAGGAGCGGGCCGCCGCCGGCTCGTCGTCATTGACCCGGCCGGAGTCGATGGAAAAATAGCTGGTCCCACCCACCATCTGCTCAATCTGGTGGACGACGTACTCGGCTTCGGATTTATCCGTGGAAGCCTCGTAAATGTCGAGCTTGGTTTGGTCTAAAAAGTCCGACCAAATTCTGATCCGCTCGGCGGCGGCGCTTTTGGCCATGACCTGGCCCGACGCATCCAGGATGAGCTGCGTGGAGCGATAGTTCTGGCTCAAATGGATGGTTTTAGCCGCCGGAAAATCATCCCGGAATTGCAGAAAATAAGCCTGGCTGGCCCCGCGAAAGCCATAAATCGCCTGGTCGGGGTCACCGATAGCGCACAGATTTGTCTCCGGCCCGGTCAGCAGCCGCAGCAGGCGATACTGGGCCAGGTTGATGTCCTGGTATTCGTCCACCGAAATCCACCGGAAGCGCTGCCGGTAAGTCTCTAGGACCTCTGGAAAAGACTCAAATAAATTGACCACGCGAAAAATCAGGTCGTCAAAATCGAGTAATTGATTTTCACGCAGGCTTACTTCGTAGGCGTGATAAATCTCCTGTAGACCTGACAGGTTTTCCAAACCTGTCAGGTCTGCTGTATCCGGCCTCAACAATTGATTTTTGGCCGCCGAAATCTGCTCCAGGTATTGATTGATCTCCTTGTCGCCCAGAGTGGGATAGAACCGCTTGAGCAACGTGTGGCGATCCTGCTCGCTGGCAATGACAAAGGTTGAGTTCAACCCAAGCCGCTGGCCGGACTCCCGCAGAATCAGCGCCCCGAAAGCATGAAACGTTTTTATGAGCACCTGGCCGGCAATCGTCGGCCCCAACAAATCCAGCAAGCGCGAAGCCATCTCGGCGGCAGCTTTGTTGGTAAAAGTGATGGCTAAAATGTGCTCAGGGGCGACGCCTTTCTCCGCGATGAGATGAGCAATACGATAGGTCAGGGTGCGGGTTTTGCCCGTCCCCGGCCCGGCGACGATGAGCAGCGGTGCAGTAGTGCAGCGGGCCGCCTCACGCTGCTGGGGGTTGAGACCGGCTAAAATGGCGCTGCCAGTCACGGGTTCGAGCTTGGTCTCAACCCCAGGTTGACTCTCCGGCCCGGCTAATTGGCTGAACAAGTCGGGCTGCGCCCATTGCGCCGCTGTCTCTCTGACGACGTGGCCGGCAGATTTCGTTTCCGGACTGCTGGCCGGCGAGGGTTGATCGCCCGGTTTTTGCCGCTGCGGCGGCTCGGGCGGGGCAAAAAAATTCAGTTGCGCCGAGAATGAGCTACGCTCCTGGGCGTCAAAAAGCTTGATGATCCCATACTCGCCATCATACCCACCGGCAATGCTCACCTCGCCAACGCGCATGCGGCGAATACCCTCGGCCAGCAGCGACCCGCCGACCCGCTCGATCTCGGCCAGAGGAATATCCTGTAAAATGGACAGTTCCGGACCAAGTTTGGTCAGCAGCTCCTCATAACGCTGGTTGACCTGCCGGGAATTAGACCCGACGTTGTACACTTCGGCCAGCACTTCGGGCAGTGGGATGAGGCTTTGGAAGCGCTGCGGGCGAGGTGGTTTTTCGCCTTCGGGCCGGTCGGCCAGGGTCTCCACCCGGTGCATGACCCCAACCGTGACCGGTTTACCGCAGACCGAACAGAGGCCCTGGTGAGCCAGGGTGGTCTGCGGATGCCAGCGCGTCGCGCATTTGCGATGGCCGTCGTAGTGGTATTTACCTTCTTCGGGGAAAAATTCAAGCGTACCCAAAAAGGCGGTGGGATCGCCGCTTTGGAGGGCCGCAAAAATAGCCGGGTAGGACAGTTCGGTCTCGAATTGATTGGCTTCGCGGGCCAGCTTTTGGGGCGAGTGGGCATCGGAATTGGAGACCAGGGTATAGCGGTCCAGGGCCGACACCCGCCAGTTCATGGGCGGGTCGGACGAGAGGCCGGTTTCCAGGGCAAAAATGTGGGGGGTCAGGTCGTCGAAACACTCCTCGACCGAGTCGAAGCCGGATTTGGAGCCTAACAGGGCAAACCAGGGCGTCCAGATGTGAGCCGGGATGAGATAATTCTGCGGGTCAATCTCCAGGATGATTTCCAGCAGGTCGCGCGAGTCCAGGCCCAAAATCGGACGACCATCGGAGCGAATATTGCCGATTTTTTCCAGGGCCGCCTGGATTTTTTCGACCGCAGCAAAGGTGGGAGCAAAGATGACATTGTGGATTTTGCGCACCTGCTCATTTTTTTTGTAGATATTGCTGATTTCGCCGGCCAGCATAAAGCGTACCGGCCCGTGGCAAGCCTGAAAAACCTCAGCTTGTACAGCCCGGGCGTACTCATCTTTGAGCCGAAACAAGCCCTCCTCGGCAGGTTCCAGCTTCTGCTTCATCTCTTGCAGCCAGCCAGGATGGGCAATATCGCCCGTACCGGCAACCTGCACCCCTTTGAGTTGGGCCCATTGGCTCAGATGCTCAAAGTCTAAATCTTTGCTGGTCGCCCGTGAATAGTGGGAGTGAATATGAAGATCAGCCACAAATTTCATCGGCAAACCTCTGGCAGTCAAGAGAATTGCCCTCTATTTTAACCACACAGCCCAATCTTTGCCAATTAAACAGGTCTGGATTACCTGCGATTACCTGAAACAGCTTGACGACCCAGTTTGACCATGATACGATAAGCCATAGCAAGCGTGAAGTTGGAGTATTAAAATGCCCAGATCGCCCCAAAAGTTTGCTCTGCTATTAAGCGAGGCCGTGCACAACATCCGCCTGCGCCAGTCTAAAGCAACCAAGAAGACAATCGGCATAATCCAGGATGAGTTGGGCTATGCCCTGGGGCGCGAAGGCGGCTCGTGCATTGAGTATTGGCGCAAAGGCAATATCCCGGCTACCCTGGCCGACCTGGAAAATCTAGGCCGGGAATTGGTTAAACGGGGCGGTTTAAATCCGGAGGAACTCAAACAATTTCTTGAGAGCGCCGGGCATCCCCGTGCGCTAAGCTTCAGTGATCAACTTTTTCCTCCGCGCGAAGAATTGGCTCCCTTCATTGTGGGCCCACCTATCACCCGTCCCCGCCAATTTTTTGGCCGCGAACAAGAATTAAAGCGTATTTTTGGCTTGTGGAAGCGCTTCCCTTTACAAAATATCGCCATGGTTGGTTTGCATCGCAGCGGCAAAACGTCGCTGTTGCGTTACCTGCAAAGCGTCACCCAAGCCAGCCCGGACCAGTTGCGCCCCGGCCAGCGCAGCGACTGGCTGCCCGAGCCGGGGCGGTATCAGTGGGTGTTGGTCGACTTCCAGGATGCGCGTATGGGCCGCCAGGAGAGTTTACTTCGCTATCTGCTGACCAGTCTCCGGCTACCGGTGCCTGAACCATGTGATCTGCCTCGTTTTATGGAGACGGTCAGCCAACATCTCCAAACCCCAAGCTTGATCTTGATGGATGAAATCGGAGCCGGGCTGGCCTCGCCCGAATTGGATCAGTCCTTCTGGTGGAGTTTGCGTTCGCTGGGCAGCAATTACACCGATGGCAAACTGGGCTTTTTACTAACCGCCCACGAAGTCCCGGCGCTCCTGGCCCACGAGTACGGCAAACCATCGCCCTTTTTTAATATCTTTGGCCATACCCTTAAGCTGGGGCCGCTCAGCGAACCTGAAGCGCGTGAGTTAATCGCCAGCTCACCCAAACCCATTGGTTCCGCCGAAGTCGAGTGGATTTTGACCCAGAGTGGACGCTGGCCGGCGCTCCTGCAAATCTTGGGCGACACCTGGCTGACGGCTTTAGAAGAGGGTCAGGCCGGTCAGGACTGGCGAGCAGAGGCGCTGGCTCGAATTGCGCCTTTGCACTATCTGTTAGAGGCCGCATGTTAAAAAATGCCTACACAGATGCGCCCGAGTTACACCCCAATCTGATCCTGGGCAGTGTGCAACTACTCTTTTGGTTGTTGTTTCATCCTTCCGCCTGGAGTAATTACCTGGCCCGGCTCGATCCCAGTCTTGGCCCTCACTTCAGCCTGATTGAGTTGACTCGCCGCCAGTGGCAAGCGCCGGCCTTGCGCCGCTTGTTAGTCCAAACAACCCTCATTTTACCGCTGTTGCTTGCTTTGCCGGTCAGTTTGATTCTCTGGCGGCAGAGCGACCAGCTTGAGTTTATAGTGGTACCAGTAATCTACGTTGTCGCCATCACTATAACCCTCGCTATCATGATAGCCGCTGTGACGAGTTTGGCAGCCGGGATAGTGGGCAGTATAGGAGTTGGTGTAGCGGCAGGTATCGTAGCTGCCTTAGTCGAAGATGATGGGCTGGTAGTTCCTCTGTTTATCGCCATTGCAATGGGGGCGATGGGGAGCACTATTGGCTATCTCAGCAGACAGAGGTTAGCCTATTCGTCGACTAAACCAATTCCCAACACCCCAAAAGTGGACATAACCCTGCCAGCACAAGTGGGGGGTATCGTCATTGGCGTCTTGGTTGGCGTCATTGCGATTGAAGGGGTGCGTTTCGGTTTGACGAGCCTGGCCGGTTTGACGGTTGGCTTGCCGGAGGAGATCGGCTATTGGGCAGCTCGCGCCGTCGTGGTGGGCGTCTCATTTGGCCTGGCTGTCGGCTGGCGCTATGGAGTCACCGCCGGCGTGGGCGGCGGGCTGATGGTTGGTCTGGCTTATGGCCTGGCGGCGCTCGGCGTGAACCATGACTTAAGCTACGGGCTGGGAGGTCTGGCCAGCGGCTTGTTATTTGGCCTCTCGTTTGGGGTCACGGTAGTCCTGCCTTATGTGTTGGCCGAACAAATCGCCGGGGCTTGGGCGGGAGCCTGGGCCGGGGCTTTGGGCAGTTGGGGTAGACACATTTTTCGTAATAATATTCCCCTCTGGCCGGCCTTACCCCTGGGCTTGGGCGGCATCGCTTTAGGCTTCACCTGGACCTGGTGGCGGCCGATCTTGCTTTATCCCCTGATAGCAGCCTGGAACCTCAGTCTTTACCGCCTTGACCAGCAACGCCGTGGCCCTGCCCTGCTGCGCTGGCACTCGGCCTTTTGGGACGAGCTGCAACGCCTGCCGTTGAGCGGTCTGGATGACCACCTGCTGCTGGTGCTGGAGCGTAACCCGGACGAGGGTCAAGCTGCCCTGGCCTATTTAAGCCAGAGCCGCCAGCGCTGGGCCGCCCAGGCTGTACAGATCGAGTTGGAAGCGCGCCGGCTGGAAACCATTGCGGACCTCACGGCCATGGGCGCTATTCACCGCAGTCTGACCTCAGGCGAATTGGCCAGCCCGGCCAGCGCGCTCCTGCGCCATTTCAGCCGCCTGAGTCAGGATGTCGAAGCGGCGCTCAACCAGGCCACGACCTACCATCAGCGCCTGGCCCTCGGCGCTATCGAGGAGCGTTTGAATACCCTGGTCCGTGAACTCACGGCCAGCAGTGAAGCCTATGCCGCCCGCTTTTATCCGCTGGCCGGGCGCTGGCAGCAGCTTGTAATCAACTATCTACGCGAACTCACCGCAGCCGCCGAACAAAACCAGGAGCTTGACAATCCCTACGTAGTCGGCGTGCCGCTGACGGAGCAGCAGGATATCTTTGTGGGACGGGCCGATATCGTCGCCCGGATCGAACAACTGCTGTTGGACCGCCGCCGACCGCCTTTGCTGCTCTATGGCCAGCGGCGCATGGGCAAAACTTCGCTGCTGCGCAACCTGGGCCGTCTGCTGCCCAGCACCATCGTGCCGCTCTTTGTGGATGGCCAGAGAATTGCCCTGGCCAGCGATTATCCTGACTTTCTCTACAACCTGGCCGGCGAGATCGGCAAGTCGGCCCAGCGGCAGCGCAGCCTGGTGCTGCCGACTCTGAGCCGGGAAACCCTGACCACCAATCCCTTCACCTGCTTCAATGAGTGGCTGGATCAGGTGGAGGCCGCGCTGACGGCCCAAGGCTATCAGTTTGCCCTGCTGGCCCTGGATGAGTTTGAGATGTTGGGGCGGGTTTTGGCTAAGGGGCGTTTTGACCAAACCGACATTTTAAGCATGCTGCGGCACATGATCCAGCACCGGCCTCATTTCAAGGTGATGCTGGCCGGTTCGCATACGCTGGCCGAATTTCAACAGTGGGCCAGTTATCTGATCAACGTACAGGTGGTCAAGCTGGGTTATTTGGAACCGGCTGAAGCCGGCCAACTGATCGAACGCCCCAGCCCGAACTTTACCCTCCGCTATGAACCGGAGGCCCGCCAGCGCATCCTTGAACTCACGCGGGGACACCCTGCCCTGGTGCAGTTGCTCTGCTACGAGCTGGTCAGCCTGAAGAACGAGCAAGACGCAACAGTGCGCCGGCTGGCCTGTTCCGCCGATGTCGAAGCGGCCGCCGTAAGAGCGCTGGCCAGCGGCAGTTTCTTTTTTAGCGACATCCAGCAAAACCAGCTCGACCAATCGGGGTTGGCGCTGCTCC
>CAZRYD010000065.1:0-23710 GCA_964604225.1 uncultured Caldilineaceae bacterium | reverse complement strand
ACGAAGGTTTTTTCCTTCTGGCGGGTATCATAGCTATGGATTTATGGAGTATTTCGGACTAAAGCGATGTTACGGATATTTCCTCTTGTAGTTGGCTTGAGCTGTCTTTTCGTACTGATTTTATCCGGCTGTGCCCCGGCGGAGACGGCCACCCCGCCCACACCCATTGTAGCGGTCACTCCGACCCAACCACTCTCGCCAACAGTTACCCCCATCCCGCCGACACCCAGTCCAACGGCAACTCGCATACCCACCGCCACGCCTACACCCTCAGCCACGCCGACAGTCTTCACATTCATCCGGCAAAGAGATCGTTTGCCGACCCTCATCCCAACCAACTCGCCGACGCCAACCAAGGCAATCCCCCGGCCCACCACCGTTAACCCGGCAGCAGTCGTCCCACCTGACACACCCACGAGCGCCGTTCCAGCGCCGCCCCCGGCCACACCCACCCCGGAACTTTCCCTTGATAGTTGGCGCGCCGAGTATTACGATAATCCCAGCCTGACCGGCACGCCGGTGCTGGTCCGCAATGACCCTAACCTTGACTTCAACTGGAACTTGGATAGCCCCGCGTCCGGCATCCCCGCCGACAATTTTACTGTGCGCTGGAGCCGCTTGTTTGACTTCAAAGAGGCCGGCGACTATCGCTTCTTGGCCGATGCCGATGACGGGGTCAAACTTTACGTCGATGGCTGGCTGATCATTGATGAGTGGAACACCGACCGGGCGACCGTTCATGCCGGTGTCTTCGCCGACATCAAGCCGGGCATTCATACCGTAGTCGTTGAATATTTTGAGTCAGGCGGCTATGCCCGGATCAAGGTCTGGGGTGAAAAGACGACGGTGGTTGAAGACAACTGGATTGGCGAATACTATGCCAACTCCGAATTCAAAGACCCGGCCTTCCTGGTTCGTCAAGATAATAATATCGACTTTGATTGGGGCAAAGGGTCGCCGACCGCCGGCCTCGGCGGCAATCACTTTTCGGTGCGCTGGCGCCGTACCCGCTATTTTGAGTCGGGTGATTACAACTTTCGGGCCGAAATCACCGACGACGATCGGGTTAAAATTTATCTGGATGGCTGGCTGGTGGCTGAAGGGTACAAAGAGGAGAGCGGTACGGTGACCGGCTCTTTTAATCGTCTGGGCGCGGGGAACCACACGCTCACGGTGGAATATCAGGAATATTCGGGGCGGGCCAAAATTAAATTTAGCTGGGACAAGGAATGACCCCTTAAAACAACCCCCACCTCTTCTTTTTCACCGCCCCCAGACTGGCCGGATCAAACGCCTCATCCCAGAGCGTCTGTTGATTGTAACGGGCCTGGTTGAGGTTGGCCTCGCTCAAGTTAGCCTCTCGTAGATTGGCCCCGCTTAGATCAGCCTGGCGTAGATTGGCCTCACGCAAGTCGGCTTCGTGCAGGTCGGCCCCGCTCAAATTCGCTCCGCTCAGGTCGGTTTCGGCCAGATTAGCTTCGTGCAGCCTGGTTCCGACAAGTTTGGCCTGGCTCAGATTAGCTCCGTACAGGTCCGCTGCGCTCAGGTTGGCGGCGCTCAAATCAGCGCCGCTCAGGTCGGTCAGGCGAAAATTGGCAAAAACCAGGTTGGCGGCTTGCAGGTTCGCCCCCCGTAGCTGCGCCTTGATCAGGTTGGCAAAAACCAAATTCGACCCGTGCAAGTCGGCCCCATCAAGATTAGCCCGATACAAGTTAGTCTCGTGTAGTTCGGCCTCGCTCAGATTTACCTGGTTCAGATCAAGTTCGCTCAGGTCTAGCCGGCGTAAATCTGGTCGCTTGCTCTCTCGTCGAGCCGCTTCAATTTTTTGTAGAATCTCTTCACGCTTCATTGCGGTACCAACTTACACCTGCTACTTGGCCTCAATCATGGCAATTAACTGCTCTACCACCGCCTGTACTGAAGCTCTATCGGTGGCCACACAGGGGATCACCGGCTGCCTGGCTGGCAGATTGAAGGCTTGCCTGATTTCCTCACCACTCAATCCATGCCGGTCTGACTTATTAGCTGCCAACAGGTAAGGCACATTTTTGTGCCTTTTAAAGGCGGCTAGCAGTTCAGTCGCCTGGCTCAGGCTGTGGCGGTCGGTCGAGTCAACTAAAAAAATAAAGCCATGCATGTCTTCGGCCAGAATGTCACGCATAAAATCAAAGCGATCCTGGCCCGGCGTACCAAACAAATGGACCGCGCTGCGCTGGTTGAGGTTGACTTTGCCGTAATCCAGCGCTACCGTCGTTGCGGCTTTGACCTTTTTTTCAGCCCGGCTATGGCTCGCTCGATCGGTGTTGACCGGCTCGATTTCCGACAAGGTCCTCACAAAAGTGCTCTTGCCGGCATTAAAGGCGCCGGTTACCACCAGTTTGTATAGTTTGGGCATGGCGACTTTCCTTTCAATCAAGGAAACATACAGACTTACTTTATGGTAAGTGCAAATACTCACTTTGTCAAGCAAAATTCATCTATTCCAGACCGGTGAGATTTCCAGTGCAGGTTGAGCCGCTAATGACCAACATCGTTGAGAATCATGACATTTACCACTTCATAAATTTGGCTAAATCGGCTAAAATTTAATCATAGCCCCAAAATGTAAGCTTGTTATCCAATTGATAGGGCACAAGGGGGTGTACTTATGAAAAGAGAACTGGTTAAAGATTGGATGACCCGTGATGTGGTCACAATTGCTCCTGATGTGACTCTACCTGAAGCGCATCGGTTGATGGACGATAAAAAAATTCGCCGCCTGCCGGTTATCGAAAATGGACACCTGGTAGGGATTGTGACCCGAGGCGATGTGCGTGGGGCAGAACCTTCGGGTGCAACCTCATTGAGCATCTGGGAAGTCAACTATTTGCTATCTAAACTCAAAGTTGGTGAGATTATGACCCACCGCCCGGTCACTATTTCTGCCGAAGAAACTATCGGCGAGGCCGCTCGCCTCATGTTGGAAAAAAAGATTAGCGGCTTACCGGTGCTTGACCGCGAGGGGCGCGTGGTCGGCATCATCACCGAGTCCGACATTTTCCGTTTGGTTGTTCAGGAATGGCATAAAGATTAATTCTCAGCCTCAACTCGCTGCAACTTTTTGGCTCGCTTAGCGTAATGTCTAATGAGCAGGAGATAGGTATTCGATTATCACTGCGACGATATTACACAGAAAGTAGGATAAGAAAATGGGTTGTGGCAGACTAATCCTGGCCATTTTACTGCCGCCCCTGGCCGTGTTAGATAAGGGTTGCGGTGCAGTGATTGTGGTCACCTTGTTGACCATTATGGGCTGGATACCGGGCATCATCGGCGTTTTCGTGCTAGCCTCAATGGAACCAAGATATTGACCATTGATTACCAACGACTGACCATCGAAAAGAGCAGGGAAGAACTTCTTCCCTGCTCTTTTATGTTTTGTTTCCTTGCTTATATCCTCTATTATCATCTCTCGTTTTCAGGATATCAAAACAAAATTACAAAAAGCTAACGATTTTGCCCTCAATTGCTTCTTGACATTTAGCTGGAGTTAATTTATATTATATGCGTGCAGCATACATATATTAGGTTGGGCAATGGCTGATCTAAGAACTGCAAATCTACTGGGTGCATTTACGCTGGCTATCGCCGACGAGTTGCGGCGAGTGACGGAAGAAGGCGCCGCGCACGGTGCAGCCGCTCCGGCGGCCCTGGTCATGATTGGGACGTATCCCGGCCAGACCATCGAAGCCTTGAGTCACACCCTCCAACTTTCCCATTCTGGGACGGTGCGCCTGGTTGACCGACTGGTCGCCGACGGCCTGGTTGAGCGGCAGCAGGGCCTTGATGGACGCACGGTGGCCTTGTTCTTAACGGCAGCGGGTGAACAAAGCATGCAAGTGGTCCTGGCGAAACGCCGCCAAATTCTGGAAGAGACTCTCCAAACTTTGTCTTTAACCGAGCAAGAGCAGTTGACTATGCTGATTGAAAAATTGCTGGTTGGCTTTACCCGTGATCGAGCGCACGCCGATACCATCTGCCGGCTCTGCCACGAAGCGGTCTGCCCGGCAGAGTCGTGTCCGGTCGAATGTGCCGCTGGGCAGAAGACTCAATAGTTATTTTTAAATTAGTTATATGTATGCAGCATACATATTAAAATTTGGGATAAATAAGGGATTTGATCATGGAATATGAAACTCAGCCGCTGACAGATAATTTGCCCATTGCCTCAGAGAAAACAGCCGGCACCTTGTTCGCCAGTAGCGCGGCTGTGCTTTCGGCGGCGTGTTGGGGGCTGGCTACGGTGATGAGTAAAGGCACTCTGGATCACCTCCCACCGTTCACTTTGCTGACCCTTCAGCTCACGGCCAGTGTGATCTTTCTGTGGCTGCTTGTACTATGGCAAAAGCCGCCCATGAGGCTCGGCTGGAAGGCAGTCAAACCGGCTCTGACCGGGCTTTTGGAACCTGGCCTGGCCGCCACTTTGGGCACGTTGGGCCTGGCCCTGACCACAGCCAGCAGCACCACGCTCATTATCACCAGCGAACCGTTGGTTACGCTGGCCCTGGCCTGGTTTCTCCTGCGTGAACACCTCAGCTTCCGGGTGGTGGTTTTGGCGCTGGTGGCGCTGGCGGGAGTCTTCGTAATTACGCTGCCTGAGGCCACTCCGACAGAACAGGCCTCTTGGCTGGGCAATCTGCTGGTATTCTTGGGGGTGGTATGCGCGTCGCTCTACGTTGTAGCCACGCGCCGCGCGGTGGTCAGCCTCGATCCTCTGCCTCTGTGTGCGCTGCAACAATCGATCGCGCTGATCTGGTCACTCCTCGTCTTGGCCGTTATCTTCAGTACCCAAGCCGGGGAGATCGGATTGTCAGCTCTCAGGTCAGATGTTTTGATGTTAGCCGTGGTTTCTGGCGTGATCGGCTACGGTCTCACCTTCTGGCTCTTTTTGCTGGCGCTGCGGAGTCTACCAGCCAGTGTCGCCTCACTTTTTTTGATGCTCATCCCTGTGTTCGGCATTACCGGAGCTTATGCCTTTTTAGGAGAGCAACTGACGGTGACTCAATTGGCTGGTGGTGGGCTGATTCTGGGGGCGTTGGCCTGGATTTCGCGGCTGCATCAACGCGCCGATTAGTTCGTCGGCGCCAAAATGTAACTTTTGGCCGAGGTGTTAATGATGACGCAGCCGGCTCTGGCCGGACAAATCTCGCAGGCGTTGTGAGTAGCGCTGATTTCCAGCAAACGCCCTTTTTGCACCAGCATGTCCAACATTCCTTCCAGGGCGCTGGGGGCAATGGTCAGCTTTTGGCTCAATTCGTCCAAACAAAGCGAGGTGGGGCGCTGTTCAAATTCAGCCAGAATTTGTTTGAGCATCTATCCCCACCCTAAAAAACGTCCGCCTTGAAAAATCAACACGGCGACTAACCAGGCCAGCGCCAACTGATAAAAAGCCGACACCCAAACCCAGCGCCAACCATATTCGGCCTTGATGGCGCCGAGGGTGGCTACGCAAGGGGTGTAGATTAACACAAACACCACAAAAGCCAGGGCTGCCAGGGGGGTAAAAGCCGAGCGAAGCGCCCTACTAAGAGCCGTGTCCTCGCTTGTTTCTTCCGCGTCGGCAAAGCTGACCCCAGGGATCAAGCTGAGCAGGGTTTTGCCCACATTCACGCCGGCTTGTCCAAAGCCCAGGAGAATATTCCCTACATCCTGGCCAAAGGTGGGCGACGTTGGCGCTGTGGTGGTCTCATCTCCTACATAAATTTGCGAGAGGGTGCTGACGACCACTTCTTTGGCAATCGAGCCGACTACCAACGCCCCGGTAGCCTCCCAGCGATCAAAGCCGGCCGGGCCAAAGAGCGGAGCAATGGTGGCGCTGGCCTGGCCGAAATAGCTGTCACGCTGGTCGGTCACACCCCAGGGCAGATTCATCAAAAACCAGAGCAAGATGGACACGCTTAAAATAACCGTACCGGCCTTATGCACAAACTCTTTACTTTTGCCCCAGGTGTGGATGAGCAGGCCGCGCCAGGCCGGCAGCCGGTAAGGTGGTAGCTCTAACACAAACGCCGCTTCGCCATTGTTTTTGAAGATCGTGCGCGTGAAAATCCAGCCGGCCAGCGCGGCGACGACCAGCCCTAGAGCATACATTGCTGCGATGAGCAGGTCGGCGTGGCGGGGAAAGAAGGCCAGGCCAAAAACCACGTAAACCGGCAGCCGGGCCGAGCAGGACATGAGCGGCACCAGCAGGCCGGTGGCCAGCCGGTCGCGCCGATTTTCCAGGGTGCGGGTGGCATAGATGGCCGGCACGGCGCAGCCAAAGCCCAAAATAAGCGGAATAAAACTTTTGCCATGCAGGCCCAAAAAGCTCATCACCTTATCCATCACAAAGGCGGCGCGGGCCATATAGCCAGAATCTTCCAGCAGGGTCAGGAAAAAGTACAAAACAAACAGGCTGGGCAGAAAAACCAGCACCCCGCCGACCCCGGCAATCACCCCATCGACCATTAACGATTGCAGCCAGTTTGGCGCGCCGAGCAGACTCAGCAAGCTGACGACCCAGCGGCTGATCGGCCCGCTGATGGTAAAATCAATCCAATCCGTAAAGGGGGTAGAAACGTCGACAACCAGCTTGAAGATAACATACATCACCAGCAGGAAAATCGGCAGACCCAACACGCGGTTGGTCACAATTCGATCAATCCGGTCGGTCAGAGTGTAGCGGTCAACCTGGCTGGTATCCAGCACCTGGCGGGTCAGACCGTTGATATAGCCGTAACGGGCATCGGCAATGGCAATATCTGCCTCGTCGCCGTAATTGCGGCTGATGCGGTTTCTACCGGCGCTGGCCTGCCTCACCACCTCCGCCCCGCCAGGTAAACCCTTTATGCGAGCGACAATGTCGGCTTCATTCTCTAGCAGTTTCACCGCCAACCAGCGCAGATTATCCTGCTGCAGGGATGGAACCTGTGCTTTCATCAGCCCAATTAAGCGGGCGATTTCTGCTTCAATTTCCTGGCCGTAATTAAGCGTAAAGCGAGGCGCGGCCACGGTTGAACTGGCTTGAATGTTGCTTGGGAAGTTGATGATGGTCATAGTGTTCCCCCTGCTTACCCGCAGTGACATGAGCGGTCGCGGGCCGCTCGACGGTTAAGGTGGGCCGAGCCATTTTGGCAAATTTTTAGATAGGACTGCTCAGCTTTGGTCAAGGCCGTAATAGCTTCCAGCAACCGGTCAAGCCCTTGATTTTTGTTGCCCACTGTTTCAACCACCGGCACGTTCCCCAGTAGGGTGGCCAGCCTGGCCTGATCAATGCGAATACCCCTGGCTCGGGCCAGGTCCATCACGTTGAGGGCGATGATAAGTGGCACGCCCAACTCCAGCAGTTGCACCGTCAGGTAGAGATTGCGTTCCAGGTTGTTGGCGTCGACGACATTGACGACGGCGTCTGGCTGCTCGTTGACGAGATAATCGCGGGTGATAATCTCTTCCGGCGAATAGGCGCTGAGGCTGTAAGCGCCCGGCAGGTCGACCACTTGCCAGGTGAGACCCTGATAATCAAAGAAACCTTCTTTTTTCTCTACGGTTTTGCCGGGCCAATTGCCGACATGTTGTCGTGCGCCGGTCAAGGCGTTGAAGAGCGTACTTTTACCGGCATTAGGATTGCCGGCCAGAGCGATGGTTAGATGGGGCATTATGACCTCTGCTGCGGTATTGGACTACTAGGCTGCACCTCGATGTTGGCGGCGTCGTTCCGCCGTAGGGACAGGTGATAGCCTTTGATGGTAAATTCAACGGGATCGCCTAGCGGGGCCACGCGTTCGACTCGAATTGTTTCGCCGCGGACCAACCCCATTTCCAGGAGGCGGCGGCGCAGGTTCGTATGGCCGCCAACTCGCACAATGGTGCCCTGTTGGCCCGGGGTGAGGGTGCTGAGAGGCACAATCTTGGTTCCATTTGGATAATCGGTTGGTGGTAGCATCGGCAAAATCCCTTTTGGTTAATCAGATGGCCTCATCTTAGCATAAACGTATAGCTCATAGCAGTGACATTTATCACCTATCTAGGAGATTTTTGTCACACTAAATTCTGAGTTAGTTTAATCTAAATTTTAACCGAGGTTAAAATTTGACCCTTGAAGAGCTTGGCCAGGTGGGGAGGATTGACCGACTCAGCTATGTTTTGAGTTGAAGGGCGAGTTTTATTAATTCGGATGCTCTCAATATATCTCGATTAGAGTTAGAATGATATTAAATAATTACACACAAATAGCTTTTTTTATTTTAGATTTTGTATATAATATAAAATATATATTGAAAATAAAGGTGATATATGATACAATCTTCATTAGATGGATTATTAGACGATTTGGATAAAGCTATCTTGCAACTGCTGCAGAGGGAAGGCCGCATTAGCAATGTTGACCTGGCCAACCGCATCAGCCTGTCGCCGCCGGCCAGTCACACCCGCCTCAAACGGTTAGAGCAGCAAGGTTACGTTCGCCAATACGCAGCCCTGTTGGATCGGGAAAAGGTGGGCTACGATATGCTCTGTTTTATCGAGGTCAGTTTGCAGTTGCATCAACTGGAGCAGGTCGAGAATTTTCGCCGGGTGATCCAACAGATGCCTGAAGTCTTGGAGTGCTACCACGTCACAGGTGAATATGATTATTTGTTGAAGGTCGTCGTCCGCAGTCGCAAAGACCTGGAACGCTTTGTGGTTAACCAACTGACGCCTATCCCTGGCCTGGCGCGCATCCACACCAGTCTGGTTCTCTCCGAAGTAAAATCTACGACCGCTCTGCCTCTAGCTTAACCATCGTCTCGGCGAACTTACATTAATAGGAGACAATGATGATACACCCAACCCCGCAAACAATGGGCCAGCAATTTGGACGCCGTTCCTGGGCCGAACCGTGGAAAATAAAAATGGTCGAGCCTATCCGCATGATCAGCCGGGCCGAGCGCGAACGCGCCAATGCCGAAGCTGGTTACAATACGTTTCTACTGCGCTCTGAAGATGTCTATATTGATTTGCTGACCGACAGTGGCACCAACGCCATGAGCGACCGCCAGTGGGCCGGCATGATGTTGGGCGATGAAGCTTATGCCGGCAGCCGCAACTTTTATCACCTGGAAGAAGCCGTGCGCACTTACTATGGTTACCGTTATCTGGTGCCGACACACCAGGGGCGCGGGGCCGAACACCTCATCAGCAAGGCGCTGATTAAGCCGGGTGATACTATCCCCGGCAATATGTATTTCACCACCACCCGCCTGCACCAGGAACTGGCCGGTGGCACGTTTGTTGATGTGATCATTGACGAGGCCCACGACCCGGCCAATTTGCATCCTTTCAAAGGCAATGTAGATTTGGGCAAACTGGAGGCAGTCATCAAGCGAGTCGGCCCGGAAAAAATTCCCTATGTCAGCCTGGCCGGGACGGTCAACATGGCCGGCGGCCAGCCGGTCAGCATGGCCAATGTGCGGGCGCTGCGGCAACTGTGTGACCGCTACGGCATCCGCCTTTATCTGGACGCCACCCGTATGGTCGAAAACGCCTTTTTTATCCAGGAGCGTGAAGAGGGTTATGCCGACAAATCTATTGCGGCCATTTTAAAAGAGTTTTGCAGTTACACCGACGGCGCCTGGATGAGCGCCAAAAAGGATCACCTGGTCAATATCGGCGGCTGGCTGGCGCTGAATCATGAAGATGTTTTTGAAACTGTTAGCAACCTGGTGGTAGTTTATGAGGGGCTTCACACCTACGGCGGCATGGCCGGACGCGATATGGAGGCCGTCGCTATTGGCATTGAAGAGGCGGTGCAGGACGACCATATTCGCTCTCGGATTGGCCAGGTGCGCTATCTGGGCGAACTGCTGGCCGATTGGGACATCCCGATTGTGCAGCCGGTTGGCGGTCACGCTATTTTTGTGGACGCCAAACGCTTCTATCCCCACATTCCCCAGAATCAATTTCCTGCCCAAACCCTGGCTGCTGAACTCTATCTGGACTCCGGTATCCGGGCGATGGAACGGGGTGTCGTCAGCGCCGGGCGTGACCCGGAAACCGGCGACCATCGCTATCCGGCCCTGGAATTGGTGCGCTTGACCATCCCTCGCCGGGTTTACACCCAGGCCCACATGGATGTTACCGCCGAGGCCGTCAAGGCCGTCTACGATGCCCGCGAGCAGACGCGCGGCCTGCGCATGGTTTACGAACCCAAATATCTGCGCTTTTTCCAGGCCCGCTTTGAACGGATGGCATGAAGTAATTTTTTCGGAGGAACAACGATGATCCCCAGGCGAATGAATGAGTTTTTGCGTGATGTATTGTCAGAACGTACCTGGCACAACCGTTTGCGCCGCGATGGTTCTATTGCCATCATGGAATTTGGCCCGCTGGATATAGACCGGCTCAATCACCTGGGTATAGAAGTTGACCGGCTGGGGCCGCAATTGGTGGTCTGCATGTGGGATGAGGAAAGTCCCCTTGAAGTAGGCGGGTATCTGGTAGTTGACAACCTGGCTATGGGCCGCCCGGCCATGGGCGGCATTCGCATGCTGCCTGAGGTCACTCCGGCCGCCATTCACAACCTGGCCCGGGGGATGACCCTCAAAAATGCCGCTGCCAATCTGCCCTATGGCGGCGGCAAAAGTGGCATTGTCGCCTCCCGCGACCTGTCGTCGGTAGAACATACCGAGGTCATTCATCGCTTTGCCCAGATGATTTACCGTTATCGCCATATCTATCTACCTGGCCCGGACGTTGGCACTAACGATGCCGATATGAAGACCATCGCTATCGCCAATGGCCTTGATCATGCCCTGTCCAAGCCAGCCGACATGGGCGGCAATCGGATTGATCAACTAGGGGGGGCAGCCGGGGGCGTAGTGGCGGCAATTGACACTCTGCTGAAAGAGTTTGAACGGCTGCGGGTGCTGCCCCAATTCACCAACTTAAAAATTCCCTCTCGTTCAGAATTAACCGTACTCATTCAGGGTTTTGGGGCGGTAGGCACTCATGTGGCCCGGTTGCTTACCGAAGGCGAGCCGGCCTGCATCGTCGGCCTTAGCGATGAAACCGGCTATCTTTATGATGCAGTCGGCCTGCCCATCCCCGAACTGCTGCAAATCCAGCGCGAACAGGGCGTGTCGGTCCGCCCTTACTTCCTGGAACGACTGCTCCATACCCGCGCTCCGCGCCCCAAATTTTCTACGGACAGCAACGATTTGCTGCGCGAATCAGCCTTTTGTTTTGTCCCGGCTGCCCCGGTGGCCAATTACCTGGATGTTGATCCCGCCTCAAACCCCTCGATCACTGTTGACCGCATGGGTGCGTGGTCTATGATTGTGGAAGGGGCCAACACCTACTCGCCCGACCCGGTCCGGAAGGCCGCTCGCGCTCGGATGGAACGCGCAGTTTATTGGCAAAAAGGCGTGCTCATCGCCACCGATTTCCTGGTCAATTCCGGCGGCGTCATCTTTGCGGCCCAGGAAAAACTGATAAAAACGCCCGACCATTTGCGTATCCCTCAGACGATGTTAGGTGACCGGGCCGCCGTTGAGCGCTGGCTGGCCGATCATCAGGCCGAGTTTGCCGAACTGTCTGAATGTCGCCGCCTGGCCGGTGAGGCGAAACGCAACGAGGTCATCCGGCGGAATATGATTGAGTTGGTTGATTACCTGGTGGCCGACTCGGATATGCTGCCCTGCGAAGCCGCCGAGAAAATCAGCATCAACCGCATCGCCGCCAGCGAACAGGACCGTACTGTAGCCGATATTATGGAGCCGATTGCCACGATTCTTGAAACCGAAACCGTCGGCGAGGCGGCCAAACTGCTCATCTCAACCCGGGGTGATATTCTGGCCGTGGTTTCGGCCACAGGCGAGTTGACCGGCGTTATCACCGATTGGAATGTAACCGAAGCTTCGGCCACTGCCTGCGCGGCCGATATTCCCATCAATGAAATTATGACCCGCGAGGTCATCACCGCCCAGCCCACCGAGACCATTCTGGACGTGGTGCGTAAACTGGAGCATTACGAAATTTCAGCGATGCCGGTCGTAACCAAACAAGGTGTTGTTGGCGTCATCAGCAGCGATATTCTGGCCCGGCGCACGCTCTATCGCCTGCTGCAAGCGCAGAGCAACGAGTAATTGATGGTTTTCTATTTTACACGAGGAGGCAAAAATGTCTGACCGCAAAAAGGTAAATTTACCCTATTTATACAACAAAGTTGCCACAGGCGACCCCATCACCATGCTGACCTGCTACGACTACCCCACGGCTTATTTTCAAGAGCAGGCCGGGGTAGAGATGATTTTGGTGGGCGACAGCCTGGGGATGACCATGTTGGGCTACGACAGCACCTTGCCGGTGACGATGGAGGATATGATCCGGCACGCTCAGGCGGTGCGCCGGGGGTCGCCCAATGCCTGGTTGATTGGCGATATGCCGTACATGAGCTATCAGCCCAGTATTGAAAAGGCCATCATCAACGCCGGCCGCTTTATGGCCGAAGCTGGCTGCGACGCCATCAAGCTGGAAGGCGGTGTTGAGATGGCCGACCGCCTTGCCGGTATTGTCAAGTCCGGTATTCCGGCGATGGGCCACCTGGGGCTGACCCCGCAAAGCGTTAGCGCCTTGGGTGGCTTCCGGGTGCAGGGCAAAAGCGCCCTGCACGCCAAAAAGATTATTGATGACGCCAAGGCCCTGGAGGAAGCCGGCGCCTTTGCCATCCTGCTAGAAATGGTGCCGGATCGGGTTTGCCAGCTTATCACCGAGCGGGCCAAAACCTGCTTTATCATCAGCCTGGGGTCCGGTCCGCAGGCTCACGGCCAATTATTGATTTATCATGACATGTTTGGCCTTTACCCCAAATTTAAACCTAAAATGGCCAAGATTTTTGGTAATGCCGGCGAGGTTATCCTCAATGGCCTGAAAGAATATGTTCAGGAAGTAACCGGCAGAACTTTCCCCGCGCCGGATAACTATTTTACCATGAAGGATGAAGAGTATGACGAACTGGCTGCCCTGCTGGAAAAAGGAGGTCAAGCATGAACCGTGATATTCGCCAGAGACTGAAAATCCATCCCGACCGGTTGGAGGCGATTAACGTCCTTTTGCTCAACCCGGAGCTGCGGGTGATTAATGATTTGCTGGCCGTGGTTGAAAAATACGGCCAGCCGGAGGAAATTAATGCCCAAGCCGCCGCTGCCCGGCAACTGCCCGCCCTGCTCAAGCGCGTCAAAGAGACCCGCCCAGAATACCTGGCCGATTTGGATTGGCTGGCTGCCCGGCGGGACGAAGGGGCCTTTGTCAGCATCGCCGACTACCGCCGCCGGGTGTTAGGCAGGCAAGCAGAGGCAATAACTTTTCAGGATGATTTTGCTGTTACCCTGGAGATTAGCGCCTGCCAATATTTCCCCTGGGTCATCGAGGCGGCCAAACGCGCCATTGAGCGCCGGGAGTTGATGCCGGCTCGCTTTATCAAGGTGCGCAAAATGAAGGAGCAGGAAGCTGACGGCGACCTGCCGGCCTTTGCCGCGGCGATGGAAATCATAGGGGCCAATTATGTTGAAACCCTCGACACCAAAGGCAGCGACGGGGCGAACATCCATCTGGGCGGCCCGGAAACCATCACCGGCTATTTTGGCGGGATCGGTCAACCGAATGACTATGCCCTGAAATGGCTGGATGAGTTTCTATATTATTACACCTGTTATGGCGTCCGGCAGGTGCTCAACATCAATCCAGGCACGGTTTTGCTGGGTTATTTGCTGCACCGTCTGGGCGTAGACATCGAATTTAAGATTTCGGTCTTTATGGGCAACGATAACCCCTACGCCGCGTTGTGGACGCTCATCGGGGCCAAACTCTTTGCCCGTGATGACGGCACTTCGCCGCTGATTGGCTTTAACTGGAGCAACTCCGTAAATAACCAGACCCTTGAGCTGACGGCCCAATTTCGGCGCGAGCTGGGTTTTGAGGAAGTGGTCCGGTTTGAGCACCACATCACCGAAACCTGGAAAAGCATTGTCCGCCAGCCCTATAATCGCCGGGCTGAACTGGTCGAACTGGCTGACCACGTCGCCAACATTTCGGCCAAGCATGAAGGCGGCGACCCGGACATTGAACCAACCCGACCTCACCCATCTGATATTTTTGATTACTTCCGCAGCAAGGAAGAAATCATCGCCGCCGGGGATTGGGAGGCGCTGACGACAAATTTTTTGGACAAATTTGACGCCGTTAACAAAACTGCCTGGGCGTTAACCGAACGCGGCTTATCTTTTGTCGCTGCGCCCAGGCTGCACCGCTGAATTTCAGACCCTGAAGGTTTCTATAGACCTTTAGGGTCTGCTCCTTGCCTCCTGGCGATTTTGCGTCTAAAATCCTCCTGGCTCCGTACATCCGGGCTGGGGGATATCATGACCTATACCAAAAATTCTCACTGCTCCTACTGCGGCCATCGCTTTGGCGAGGCTCAACCCTGGCCGCGTACTTGCGCCAATTGTGGCCATATCAGCTTTCTCAACCCGACGCCGGTGGCGGTGGTCTTGCTGCCTGTAGATGGGGGGCTGTTGGTGATCCGGCGGGGGATTCCGCCCCAGCAGGGCCGGTTAGCTCTGCCGGGAGGCTTTATTGATTTCGGCGAGACCTGGCAAGAGGCCGGGGCGCGCGAACTCTTTGAGGAGGCGGGCCTGACTATTGATCCCCAGGAAATCCGCGAGTTTGCGGTGCGCAGTGTGCCGGAAGGGCTAATCATGATTTTTGGCCTGGCCCAGACCCGGACCGTCGCCAGCCTGCCGCCCTTCGCCCCAACCGATGAAACAACTGAGCGCTTGGTTATCAGCTCACCTATTGAACTGGCTTTTCCAACCCATACGGAGGCGGTTTTTAGATATTTTCAAGATGACAAAGAAAATTAAACCCAAAGAAGACCCAGAAAAAGATACGGAGTCTCGCTTTTTTCGTTGGTTGCGGCAGGGGACTCAAGCTTTGCATCGGGGTGAACTGGCCAAAGCGGTTCGCTTTTTGGAGCAGGCACATCAGTTAGATCAGAACCAGCCTGATGCGGCGTTAAATTTAGGGGGGGCTTACATCCTAACGAAAAAGTTTAAACAGGCCGTGGCGATCTTGGAACCCTTGAGCGAACAGGAACCGGAAAATCCCATGGTCTGGACCAATCTGGGCGCGGCGTATTTGGGTAATCCTGTTTTAGCCAAGGATTATGAGCATCAACGGGCTATTGCCGCGTTTGGACGGGCGTTGGAATTAAATCCTATCGCCCCAAATGTGGCTTACAATTTGGGATTAATCCATCTTGAGCGCAACGAACCTGAGCAAGCCCGGCAGTGGTTTGAGCGGGCCATTCAGGCCAATCCCCATGATCGAGACGCTCAGCGTTACCTGGCTCAGTTAATTGAGGCTGCCAAAGATGCAGGGGAGTCTAAAGATTAAAGAAATCGGCAAAATAGGAGAGGGCAGCCTGATCTACCAGCTTTTTGGTCATGACCGGCGGGTCACCGCGATAGTTGGCAAAGGTAATCATCTGCTTGAGCAAATCGCGCGGGTGACAGCCCCGCATAGGCCGGTTCATCCTGATATAATACTCATTCAGCAGATAGGCGTAGGCTTCCTCGTCAAATTTAAAGCTGCGTGCCGTGCAGGATCTGGTTAAAATCTCGCGGAACTGCTCCTCTGTCGGGTCGCCGATGCCCAATTTATGGCTGATGCGGCGCAAAAAAGCCTCGTCCACCAGGGCTGCCGGGTCCAGGTTGGTAGAAAAAACGATCAGTGTTTCAAAGGGGATGGCAAATTTTTTGCCGGTGTGGAAGGTCAAATAATCCACCCGTTCTTCCAAGGGGACGATCCAGCGGTTGAGCAATTGGCCCGGGGCCATTTGCTGGCGGCCAAAGTCGTCGATGACCAGCAAGCCATTGTTGGCCTTTAACTGAAAGGGAGCCTCGTAAAAACGGCTGGTATCGCTCCAGGCCAACTCCAGGTCGGATAGGGCTAATTCACCGCCGGTGATGACGACGGGCGGGTAGCAGCGCACCCAGCGTTTATCCAGGCGATTGGCTTCGGCCAGTTGGGCTTCTTCGCTGCCCACGGGCCGGTGCGTGACCGGGTCGAACAGCTTGATAACCTGGCCATCCTCAAAAAGGGCGTGGGGGACCATCACATTGCCGGGCAGCAAGCGGCTGCCAACGGCTTTCGCGATGCTGGTTTTGCCATTGCCCGGCGGGCCATAGATAAAAATTGATTCGCAGGAATTCACGGCCGGCCCAATGCGCTCGATGATATCATCTGAAAAGGTCAGCCCGGCCAGGGCCTGGCGGACGTCTGCATCTCTGACGGTGGGGCGAATCCTGGACTGCTGTTTGACCACTTCGATGTAATGTTCGAGCGTGACCGGACAGGGCCCAACGTAACGGTTGCGTTGCAGCAGTTCACGGGCGCGCTCACCGCCTTTGTCGGTGATGCTGTATTGGTAGGAGCCCGGATTCACGGTGCTGCCGCCGGCTACTTCGATGAGATGCTGCGCTTTGAGCGCTCGCAGGAGTGGCTCGACCACCCCACTGAAATGCAGCCGTAAAGCTTGCGCCACCTGCCCACCTTGCATCAAACCACCAAAATAAAGGACTTTCAGAGTCAGGTCGGCCAGAAAGGTGACGGGGATACGGGTCGCTTCGATGGTGCGGGGTTCTTCGATGAGCTGGAGGATGGCGCTATCGAGACCTTCAAGCAGGACAGGATCACTCACCGGGGGTACTACGTCGCGTCGAAGTTCGTTTGTGCCGGTGAGGGTTCTTAATTTGGGGGCACGAGGCTCGGTCATAATTAAACCTCCTACACACTATAGCCAAAATGGGGAATAAACCTATCTCTCTCTTCAAGGAAATGGGTTCAGGTCTACTTTTTGAATCTTAAACTTGCCAATAAGAACAACGATACTATAGCACAGGATTTGGCTTAGGCAAGCGTTCTGGCGCTCAATCCCTTTGAGGTTGCCCAAAACACTCAGGCCGGTTTGTTGCGGACAGTGAAGAACCAAACCGCAATTGGGATAGCCACAAAAATGATGCCTAGGAGTAGCGCTCCCAGGCCGGTGGCTAAGGCCATCATGGGGTCGCTGCTGCCCCCAATGTCGATGTCAGCGCCAGGGATAAAACTGACCCCACTCGCAATCAAACCCCAAAAGCACGAGAAAAGACCAGGACAGCCGCACAGAATGGCACTAACAATGGTAATAATCAAACCTGTTTGCCGTGTCATAAATTGCCTCCCCTAAGCCGAGTGGCTGAATTAAACCCTCAGGACAATTCTAACACGGAATACAAATCGTTACAACAATCCGCCCACCAGGGCCAGCACTACACCCCCGGCGATGACGCTGCTCAGTTGGCCGGCCGCATTGGCGCCCATGGCGTGCATCAAGAGGAAATTCTCAAAATCATATTCCTGGCCCAGCCGTTGTACAATCCGGGCCGACATGGGAAAAGCGCTGATACCGGCAGCTCCAATCAGCGGGTTGAACTTTTTGCCGGAGAGCCAATACATCAGCTTACCAAATAGGATCCCACCTGCCGTATCAAGGATAAAGGCTAGCAGCCCGACACCCAAAATGAGAAGAGTGTCAATTTTGATAAAAGCATCCCCAAACATTGTCCCGCCGATACTCAGGCCCAGGAAAATTGTGGCGATATTGGTAATTTCGTTCTGAGCGGCTTTGCTCAGGCGCTCTACCGCACCTGACTCACGCATCAAGTTGCCAAACATCAGAGTAGCAATCAGCGGTGAGGCTACCGGGGCCAGCAACGAGACGATAATGGTGACGACAATTGGGAATAAAATCCGTACCGGGCGAGAAACTGGGCGCTGGGTATAAGGCATTCGCACCTTGCGCTCGGCATCGGTGGTGAGCAGGCGCATCACCGGCGGCTGGATAATTGGTACCAGCGACATGTAGCTGTAGGCGGTCACGGCGATGGCCCCCAGCAAATGAGGAGCTAACTTGGAGGAGACATAGATGGAAGTCGGGCCATCGATGGCGCCAATGATGCCAATTGAGGCCGACTCATTCAAACTGAAGCCCAGGAGCAGCGACAGGATCAAGGTGAGAAAGATACCGAGTTGACCGGCGGCGCCCAGCAGGGCCATTTTGGGCATCTCCAGCAGCGGGCCAAAATCGGTCATGGCCCCGATGCCGATGAAGATGAGCAGCGGAAAAAGCTCGGTTTTAATGCCGGCCTGGTAGAGAATGCCCAGCAGACCATTCTCCCCGGTGATGCCGGTTAAAGGTAAATTAGCCAGGATGATCCCAAAACCAATCGGCAGCAGCAGCACCGGTTCATAATCCTTGGCGATAGCCAGGTAGATCAGCCCCCCCCCAACTATGATCATAACTACCATTTGCCAGGTCAGGCTGGTCGGCGCAGCCAGCAAGATACTTAAGTTGCTAAGGTCCATAGTAAATTCCTTTTTTGGGGGGTCAAACTTGAAGGCATCCCGAAACCTTACCAGTCTGATCGCTAGCAGCTACTTGGTTTCACCATCTTGAAACGTATACAAAACCTGCCCATGAGCCACCGTCTGCCCTGGGCTGACCTCGACCGTGGCGACCAGCCCATCGCGCGGTGAGCGGAGCACGTTTTTCATCTTCATGGCTTCCAGGGTACACAAGGGTTGACCATATTTGACCCGGTCTCCGGGCTGGGCCAGAGTTTCAACGATCACACCCGGCATCGGCGCTTTGAGACTGGGCACGCTTGGACCAGCCGGTCTCGCCGGAGTCGGCGCTTTTTGCGGAGCGGCGGTTTCGCGCACAACGGTGTCCAGGGCTGCCGCCGGGGTTGGGGTCCGTTTGGTCACCACCTCAGCCGCTTCGACATCTACGACGTAGGGCTGCCCGTTCACTTTGACCGTCACCGGTGAGCTAGTCAGGTTGCCAATGACATCGACCAGATAAGATTTTCCGTTAACGGTTACTTTAACGCGTCGCCCAAGTAAAACATTGCTTTCCATCGATTAATTTCTCCCTTGTAATTGTACAGCCTCCAGGGGTTGCTGCTCCAACCGACCCACCGTCCACCACGGGCTGTGCCCCTCCTCCAAGGCGATACCGAGGTTGCTCCGGCACAGCTCATAAGAATATAGATGGGCCAAAGCTACCGTAATGGCTACGGCGATTTCCTCCTCGGTTGTATCCCGCGCCATGGGGCGGGTGATTGATTGCTTTGCTGCCTCCGTCTTGGCAGAATCGGACGCTTGACCTGCCGGAAAGAGACGCTTTAGTAGCATGATGACCCCGATAAAAATAGCCAACGCACTAAAGGTGATGCTTAACCCCATCACCATAACGGTCAAACCTTGTTGCATGTCATTCATAATTATTTATCCCTTTGACATCGAAAATGGGGTGTACTCCTTAAGAATTCTCATAACGGCATGGTGCCGTGCTTCTTGGCGGGTGTCTTGACCCGTTTGTCACGCAGTAATTCCAGCGCTGCAATCAGGCGAGGCCGGGTTTCCGACGGGATCAAGATATCGTCAATCGCACCGGCAGCAGCGGCTACATAAGGTCTGGAAAACTTTTGGTTATATTCAGCCACCAACTGGGCGCGGGCGGTAGCCGGATCGTCGGCCTCTTTGAGTTGTTTGCGATACAAAACGTTGACTGCTCCATCGGCCCCCATAACGGCGATCTCGGTGGTGGGCCAGGCAAAAACCAGATCAGTATGGATATGTTTGCTGCCCATCACAATATACGCCCCGCCATAGCCTTTGCGGGTAACAATGGTCAGCTTGGGCACAGTCGCCTCTGAGTAAGCATAGACGATTTTGGCTCCGTGGCGGATGATACCGCCGTGTTCTTGATGTACCCCTGGCATAAAGCCGGGGGAGTCGGTAAAGGTGATAATTGGGATATTGTAGGCATCACAGAAGCGTACAAAACGAGCGATTTTAACTGAGGCATCAATATCAATCACCCCGGCCAGAATCATCGGCTGCTGCGCCACTACCCCTACGACCTGACCATGCAAGCGGGCCAGGCCGATAATCGCGTTTTCGGCAAAAAACTCCTGCACCTCCAAAAAACTATCCAAATCAAAAATTTTGTGGATAACGACTTTCATGTCGTAAGGTTCGTTGGGGTTGGTCGGTACAATAGTGTTGAGCTCCTGATCCATACGCCAGGGATCGTCGGTGGGTTGGACAGGTGGGGCCGGTTCGACGTTATTTGATGGCAAATAGCTCATCAAGCGGCGGGTCATTTCCAGGGCTTGATCCTCATCATCGGTGGCAAAATGGGCCACTCCGCTGACGGCGCTGTGGGCCATGGCCCCGCCCAGGGTTTCCATATCGACCTGTTCGCCGGTGACCGCCTTGACCACTTCCGGGCCGGTGATGAACATCTGGCCCGTACCTTTGGTCATAATGATAAAGTCGGTCAGGGCTGGAGAATAGACGGCCCCACCTGCGCATGGTCCCAAAATCACGCTAATTTGAGGGATGACGCCGCTGGCCTGGGTATTTCGCCAAAAGAGTTCGCCATAAGCAGCCAGGCTGTAGACTCCTTCCTGAATGCGCGCCCCGCCGGAGTCGATCAGGCCAATCACCGGCACGCCCGACTCCATGGCCAAATCCATAATCTGGGCCACTTTCTGGCCCGCTGCCTCGGAGAAAGAGCCGCCCAGGATCGTGAAATCCTGGGCATAAATACAGACCCGCCGGCCATTGATTTTACCAAAACCGGTCACAACCGCATCGCCGGGATGCTGCTCCAGATCGAGGCCAAAATCGGTGTGGCGCTGGACGATATAAGCGCCGATTTCTCGAAAAGTGCCCTCGTCGAGCAGGCGGAGTATCCGCTCGCGGGCGGTCAGCTTGCCCTTGGCGTGTTGGGCCTCGATCCGCTTGGGTCCGCCGCCCTGCACAATTTTATGGCGGAGTTCCTGTAGTTCGTGGATCAGCGCTTTGTGTTCGTTGGTGCTCGATTTGAGCTGACTCGGAGATAAAGCCTGTTTTTCGCTAGATTCTACTGGTTGTTCCATGGGTGTCCCCCTACCTCATTCCTTCACAGAGATTAAATTTTGACTCTTAGCTACTCCAGCGGCGATGGCCGCTTTGGCCAGGTCAAGCAAAATTATTGGCGTCACCCCGGCCAGCCAGACTTTTGGCCAACTGCCCCACAGTTGCAAAGCAAAAGCTTTGCTGTTTTGAGTATTCATTACTGTTCAAACTTCTCCTAAATCGTTATAAAGTACGGATATTATTTTGGCTGAATAACGGGCTGCTCATCGGGCTTGACCGGACAGGCTGCCACAGTGTTGTCAGGCAGATTACACTCGCTTTTGAGCCTGCAATTTGGCTTGCGCTGCCTCAATTTTGGCTTGCAGCGTAGCAATTTGCTCGGCAGCCCTGACTTTATCCGTCAACCCTATAGTGGCAGCCTGTGCTTGTAGGTCTGCAATTTGAGCTTGTAAGGCGGCTATCTGGGTGTCAATTTTGACTCTCTGGGCAATGGCTTCATCGGCTTGCAGTTCATCAATCTCAGTCCGCCAGCGAGTTATTTGGGCTTCAAGTTGTGTCTTCAATTTAGCTTGGGCAGCCACGATCTGATCTTGCAATACCGCCATGCGCTCGGCCACTGCGCTTTTGTCCGCTATGTCTGAGATAGTTTGGTAAGCCTGTAAATCTTTGATGGTTGACTGCCAGGCCGCAATTTGGGTTTCATATAAGTTTTGTAGTTCTTTTTCAGTTGTCTCGGCTCTGGCTTGCAGGACGGCTATGCGGGCCTTGGCTTCCGCCTCAGTTGTTGGTAGAACAGGATCATCAAATGCGCTGGCAAAGCGCTGCAAGGCGGCCACTCGCGGGTTGGGCAGAATCTTGATGGCTGCCTCAATTTCAGCTACCCTGGTTTTTAACTCCTCAATTTCCGACTGCCAGCTCTTGATCCGCGCCTCAAGCTGAGCATACAGTTTCTCACGCACGACGCGTCGCTTAGCACGGGTAGTTTCAATCTGGGCCACAAGCCTGGTTTTAGCTTCAGGGCGGGCGGTCTCAATTTCCACGCCCAAAGCCTCAATTTGCTCGGTCAGAGCCTCAATTTCGGCTGCCCACAATTCATGGAGCTTTTCCTGAGCCCGGCGCTGTCTGGTTCGCAAGTTGACAAATTGGGGCCGGGTCTTAGCCGCTCCGCCAGTAGCCATTTTAGCCTGCAAGGTTTCGATGTCGGTTTGCCAGGCTGCCACTTGTTCTTCCAGTTTGGCCGCTAATTCGGCGGTTGGAGCTTGGTCACTGTCGAGTACGGCCAGCGCGGCCAGATAGGCCGCCAAGTCATCTTTCAACACATGCCGGATAAGCCGGCCCTGAAACTGGGCTAGAGCTTCAACGACACGGTCGCCACACCCCTGCCTGGTAAGGATGATTAACGCCGAGTTGCTGAGTGGAAGATTGGCCTGTAGTTCTTGTAAATAAGCGTCGGGAAAGCCGGAGTCTATCGCCTGGGCAGCCACACCGCCCGCGGTCGCCCCAGCCAGTGCGCCCACAACTGTGCCGAGCGGCCCTCCTACCAGACCAATTAATCCGCCGGTGATCGCCCCGAACAGCGCTCCATGGGCTGCATCAACCTCCTGGATATCTTTTATTACCGTTCGGCCATCCTTGTCTTTGGCCAATACGGCCATATCCAAGATAGAGACGCAGCCCTCGTCAATCAATCGCTGCATGGCTTTCAGAACTTCGCCGGCTTTTGTTTCATCCGAAAAGAGCAAAACCAGTAGTTCTGTTGAAATGTCCATGAGTACAAACTCCTTACCCGTTTTTTAGCATAACAGATTTCCCCGGAAAAAATTAGTGAAAGATGTCACGCGTTAGCAGGATGGATGTCACCATCGGCGGGAGGCAACCTCTGTTAGAAAAAAATATAGGGATGAAGGTCATGGGCAAACTTAACAGAGAGTACAATTAAAAGCGCCCGCCGTCCAATCGACGGCGGGCGCTAACCCGTTTGCTAAATGGTTGAGTTTATTGGACAAGCCCGGCGTCTAACATAGCCAGGTAGACTTTTTCCGCCGTAAACGGCGGCGAACCGACCCGCACCCCAATCGCATCGTAGATGGCGTTGGCAATCGCCGGAATGGTCGGCACCATAGGATGCTCGCCAACCCCGCGTGCTCCAAATGGGCCGTCATCCTGCGGCACTTCGACCAGGATTGACTCGATCTGCGGCGGTGCGTCGGCGCTGGTAGCGATACGATAATCTACAAAGCTGGGGTTTTGCAGCACCCCACCCTTGAATTGCAGACTTTCAAACAGAGCCGTGCTCAAACCTTGCACAAAACCGCCCTCTACCTGAGCTTTGGCCAGTTCCGGGTTAATGGCTTTGCCCAGATCAAAAGCAGCCGCCCCGCGTAAAATCTCGATTTTGCCGGTTTCCAGATCAACTTCCAACTCGACGGCTTGAGCGCCGGTGGTGTAATGGACCACAGCCCGTTCGCCCTGGCCGGTTTCGGCATCCAGGCCGGTCACGTAGGTGGGCATAAAGGCCCCCCGCCCTACAATCGGCCCGCCGATCCAGCCGCTGGCGTTGGGCTTGGGCAAGCCATAAATCACTATATCCTTCAGCGAGATTGTTTCCTCACTCTTATACGAGATGACCTCACCTTTGATAATATCCAGGTCTTCCGGCTGCTCATTCCAGGCCTCGGCCACCACGTTG
>CAZRYD010000064.1:0-24010 GCA_964604225.1 uncultured Caldilineaceae bacterium | reverse complement strand
TCGGTTTCAAGCTGGGGAAACTTGTTGAAAAGATCTGATTTCATCGCTTGAGGCTGTAAAGATGTTTTCTGCGACCATGCACTGGTAAATCTCGCGACTGGGACCGGAAGTTTGAGGTCGACCTGCGAGGGGTACGTAGATTTCGCGCAGCATCAAATTAGTCATTATTCATTCCAGGGTTTACAGGCTTTTACCTACTTGAAAATACCCATAGGTCTCTCACCAAAAATTGTTGAAAGTCATGGATTTGCTCACGCAGTCGTTCGTTGACCAACATGTCAGGCCTGGGATCAACATAATAAACACCATCTAATCTGTTTAAAGCCACAGTATAGCCTAGAAAATGGTTACTCTTAAAAGTCGAGGCAATCCCAAAAATGCTGTTGCCTTTACGCGCTCGCTGCACATCATGAAGAAAAATAGCAACAACGGGTATATCTCTACCGAGAAGTTTGGTTAGCAGATACTTGTCGAGAAAAACCTTATCTATCCTATCTTTGCTTGTTGTCTTGACCGAACCAACGATTTCTGAGAAGTGGATGAACTTTGTTTCAGCAGCAATAATAGCCCTATTGCGAGAAAAAACCAGATCCAATTCGTAAGACATTGTATAATCGGGATAATCTGGTATAGGGATGTTAATAGTTCGAGGTTCACACTGTAAACCCACGGCTTGAATAATTAGTTTGACCAATGTCTCAAAGAGCTGTCCTATTCGCTTGCAAGATTGATTCGGATTATCGAAAGAGTCACCAATACTGCCAACACTTTGTTGGATGGTATAAACAATTCTGTTGATTTCATTAGAGTTCAAGTAGCTTTGGTAGACTTCTTGATCGATAATAGCTGACTGTAACGTTTTGAGATCTGCCAAAAAAGTAATAAATCGCTCAAAAGCAGCTTTGAAGCTTTCAGCCGACTCAAAAAATAAGTCAATGTTTAACGGACGAGTAATTCTGTGGCTGTAAGTCTCATCATACTGATAAAAAATGTAGTTATGTAGCGTTGGTGAGATGATACGAGTAGGCTGAGTTTCCTCCAAGAAGGCTAAAAAGGCATGACCTAAAGTAAAATAATGAGTTAATTCACGAAAAGCTGATTGATCTATAACACTCGCTTGCAGGTCAACCAAAGTGATCTTGGTCATCGAATAGACTGCCTCCGCCGGGCGTTTTCCAGGTCATATTCAATCCACTTTTCAACCGACCACTCCTCTACTAATTCAATTCTTTTAGCTGCCCATTGACAATATTCCAAAGATAGATCACATCCCAACCATTTCCGTCCAAGTTGTTCAGCAACCACAGCAGTTGTCCCAGACCCCAAAAATGGGTCTATGACCAAATCACCAGGATTTGAGGAAACTAATACAAACTTGCGCAAAAGTTCTTCTGGTTTTTGGGTGGGATGAGGCGTTTTTTCGTGCATGCCGTTGCAAGTTGTGGGAATTTCGATCACATCTCTAGGTTTAGCTCCTTGAGGGTGCGGTCGCCAAACTTGTTTTTTGCCTTTGCCATACTGGCTAGTCTCAGCTTGGGGATGGTCGGGATATTTAAGGGTATGATTACCATAAGGGATTCTTATATCATCTGTATTGAAAGTGAACTTTTCGCTCTTCCTAAAATGGAGAATACTTTCATGAGACCGCCCCCAATCCGCCCCTAAATTGGCTTTATTTTTATAATGCCAGATCAACCATCGACATCCTTTGAAAAAGCGTTGCGCCGGTAATTTGAGATCAGCCAAAATTTCAGAAAAGCCACAGATATATAAAGTTCCAGTTGGTCTCAAAACACGGGCTACTTGTTCGATCCACTGTAACGACCACTCCACATAAGCTTGCTGTGACTCAAAAGTATCCCACTCTGCTTTTTTAATATTGTAGGGTGGGTCGGCAAAAACTAAATCTACTGACTCATTGGGTAAAGAACCAAGCCAGGCGATGGCATCCCCCATCCAAATTTCGCCATGGGGATGGCTGTAAAACAAGTAGGGAATATCTGCGTTTATTGTTTGGGGGTCAATCTCATAAAATTTCCCCCTTAACATCGGCTGGCCGAAGAAAGTGGGGATTTCACTGTTGCGCAGATATGTTGCGGCTGGCTCTTTGATAGTATTTTTTTGCCCTTGCATTTCTTCGTTTCGTTCTGTCATTTTTTACCGCTTGTTAATTTCTTCTTCAAATAAGTCTGGGTTGGATATATCCCTGTTTACCATTGGCTTATTCATCCTCTAATACCTCAAAAACGTGGAGTTGATGTGTCAACACATCCGTTACATACAAGCGATTGGTTGCCGTATCGAGATAAATCCCCACCGGCGCGGCCAGATTGACCGGGCCAATTGTCGGCCACTGCTCCAGCAGCGAGCCATCGGGGCCGTAGCGATAGAGAGAATGGCTCTGCGACTCGGTCATAAAAATGGAGCCGTCGGGCCCAAAGGCCAGGTGGGGGCCGTTTAAGCCATAGCTAGCGGGGATGGCCCATTGCAGCAGCGGATTGCCGCCAGCGTCAACCCGCTGAATCCGGCTGTTTTCAGCTTCGGCTACATAATACGTCCCCTGGGCATCGCGCAGTACGTCGGTGGGCTCGTTGAATTGGCCGGGACCGCTGCCCAAAGCGCCAATCGTTCCGGCCGGCACGCCGTCAGTGCTGAAGAGAGCCAGCCGCGAGCTACCTGTATCGGCCAGGGCGACGGTATCGTCGTCAAAAACGGTCATCCCCCGCGGATGGAACAAAAAAGCGGCCGGCCCGCCAAAGCGATTGAGCAAATTACCGGCGCTATCGTAGCGGTAAACCCATTGCAGGGTCGAGTCCAGCACCAGAATTTCGTCCCGACTGTTGACCGCCACGGCCAGCGGCTCTTCAAAGGGAAACGGATCGCCGGTTAAGATTTTCAGCGGGACACCCTGCGGGTTCAAAAGTTGCACCCGCCGATTGGCCGTATCGGCGACCACGACAGTGCCGTCACGCAAAACCGCCACGTCCCGCGGCTCTAGAAACTGGCCCGGCTCGCTACCCGGGCCGCCCAGTGTAGCCAGCCAATTCAACGCGAGCGGCAGCACTTTGCTTGCCGCCACAGGCGGACCTGTTCTGGGCGGGTAACGCCCCAGCGGCGGCCACAGGTTTTGACTGGGAATCGGCTCCATAATCCCGCCCGGCGTGGTCCAAAACAGGTGAATGCGCGAGCGGTCGGTATTATCTTTATAACGCACCTTGAGGTCATGCAAACCCGCTTCAAGGGTAACGGCGGCGTCAATGTTTTCGTTAGGCGCGAAGGTAGTGACCAGTGGATTTCCATCCAAGTAGAGCTGAGCCTCCTGCACCGCCCGCAACCCCAGTTTATACAAGCCGCTTTGGGCCGCGTCCAATGAGCCGGTCCATTCCACCGTATAGGGTCGTGGGAGCGGGGTAAAGTGAAAATACATGTCCAAAAAAGGATCGATCCGTTGCAAAGCCGGCTGGCCCTCCCAGCGGTCGTTGGGGTAATAGCTGCCCAGCAGCCCGTGGTTGGCAATCGGTGGGGCGTAGAGGACCCACTGCGGGATGAGGGTTTCGCCCGCGCCGGGTGGCTGCCAATAAAGGGCGACCTGTCCCGGCGCGCCTTCGGCTCGGACCCGGATGGAATGATTGCCCTGGGCCAGCGGCAGGCCGGTGAGCTGCTCGCCCGCGTCGTTAAAAATAACGTTTCCATCCAGTTCCAACAAGCCGGGACCGGGCGTGATCAGACGCAGGCTGTAAGGGCCATAACGCGGCGCGTAGAGAAACCCGCTCCACTCGGCCACAAAATCAGTGCCCCCGGCTGAGTTGATCGCAGGCGGACCGTCAACCGGCCAAGTAACATTGACATTTAAAGCCCGTTCTGTATGAAGAGGTGGCACAGCAGATGGGTTGTCACTAGACTCATCGGCCGCAGGAGGGTAATAATTTAGCTGCAATCCCTGCACAGAGGCCAGTTGGAGCGGCTGCAGGTCAACCAGGTAGACGACCGGAGTCACATCGCCGGTTTGGCTGGAAGCCACCTCAAAATTGGCGTTGGGATAAATCCGCTGGGCTTCCTCAAAAATCCAGAGATCATCGGGGTGGATGAAAAGCACCACCGGGCGATCTGGCAGCTCCCGGATAGGTAGGGCATCAGGGATGGTCAAGATGCGCTGACCTTTCACCTCGGGGGCCAGAAACCGCATAGTGGGATGGTTGGCCAGAAACGGCGATAGAAAATAGAGCGTGTCTGGTCCCAGTTCTGCCATTTTGCGGCCCACAATGGTTTCCGGGGCCGAGAAGGCATTCCACGAGGCAAAATCTCTGGCCTGGCGGACAAAGTAGGTATAGGCGTTGAAGACAAAAATAAAGCCAAGCAGCGCTGCCGCCGGAACCATTAACCAGGGGCGGGGTAAGGGCTTGAGGGCTTGCTCGGCCTCTCGTCCGAGCGCAGCCAGAGCCAGCCCCACAAAATAAATCACCGCCGGGATGACGGCAATCGAGCGCAGGGATTGGGGCGCTTCAAAATCCACGCTAAAGATGCCGCCGGCCAGGGCCAGGGGAAACAAAATGAGAAAGAAGAGGTTAGCCGGGTGGCGCGGTCGAGCCAGCGCCAGGCCCAGGCCCAACACGCCCAAAATGGCCATACCCGGGTCGAGCATCGGTTCACCGGGCAGGTTGTGGCGGCCATTGCTGTCGCCTATATAGTTGAACATCAGCAGGTGCTTTTCGGCGCTATCCCATAAAGCGCGGACCAAATCGGGCTGATCGCGGCGGGTAAGAATAGAAATCTGGTTGGTACGATACCAAAAAGCCTCGGAGTCGTCCAGGGCAAATTTTACCAGGGGCATCACGACCAGCCAGATAGTGACGGCCATCAGCCCGAGCCGCCCCAGGTGAGCCAGCCAGTTTTGGCGATAGAGGATCGCCGCCCACCAGTTGCGCCAGCCTGGGTTGGTCAGCCCCAGCAGGCAGGCTATGATGATAAAAAGGAGCAGCGCCACCAGATACAGTCGAAAAGCGGTGTAGAACAACAGTCCACCGGCCAGGCTGAAGCCGGCCCAGAGGGCGTCGCGCAGGTACCCGCGCCGAAGCAGGCGCACCAGAAAAAAGAGGCTCAAAAATTCAAAAAAGGGGGCGTCAATGCCGGTCATCGCAATCCGGCTAAAATTGACATCCCAGCGGGCTACCGCCATCAGAAAGGCCAGAGTCAGGCCAAAACGTGGCCCGCGCAGCTCTCGGCCAAAGAGGTAAGCTGCCAGTACCCCGGCCAGGCCAAACAACACACTGACCAACCGCATCGACTGAACCGTGTTGCCCCACCAATCAAGCGCCAGGGCATACAAGTCCAGCAGATGGCCGGAGATATTGATGGGCGCGTAAAAAATGGGCCGGTAGGCCGGCTCTTGTAAGATGCGCCGGGCCTGCAAGCCGGCGTCGGCTTCGTCGTACCAGATGCCAAAGGGCTGTGCCGTGAAGTTGTAGATGCGCATGAACAGGGCCAACCCCATAACCATAACCATAACCAGGGCTACGGTACGGTTAGGCAGCAGAATAATTATCTTTTCTGGCCAGGAGATGCCCTGCGTGAGCAGTAACCCGCCGCCAAGCAGCAAACCCAGGCTGGTTAGATACGACCACCAGGCCTGCGGATAAGTTTCTTCCCTGGCAAAAAAATCAAAGGCGACGAAAGAGAAGCCCAGCGCCAACACCATCAACCAGATGCCGACGTTGCGCCGCCAGCCTGTCCGCAGGGCCAAAGTTTGTGGCTGTGGCTCAGGGGTAATGGCGAGGATATCAGTATCGCGGGCCAGGGCGCGGATAAAGAGGAACACAGCCACGCCGTAGAAAAGCAAAGCATCCCAAACCGAATCACGACTAAAGAAAAGTTGCCCCAACGCGGCCATCCCAAGCCCGGACAAAGCCAGGACCAGCCGATTCAGGGTGCGGCGAGGGCGCAGGTGGGCTTGGGCGATAGGTTGGCTTGTTTCAGGCAGGGCGGCTTGAGAGTCAATCGAAGCGACAGACATAAGGCCAATTATACTGAGATTGGCTAATTTGGTGAATTCAGTGAGGCTAATTTAACGGGTTAATGTTCTTTGCGGCGGAGCAAATCGGTGCCCATGATCAGCATCAGCGAGAAGAGACCCAACACAAGCGCCGCGCTGTAAGCACCTACGTATTGCCGCTCGTCGAGGGCGCGGAAGATGTAGAGGGTGGAGGTTTCGGTGCGGCCTTGCAAGCCGCCGCCAATAACCAGCACTGCCCCGAATTCACCCAGGGCGCGGGCAAAGGTCAAGGTCACGCCATAGATAAAGCCCCAGCGCAGGGCCGGCAAAGTGACATACCAAAAGGTCTGCCAGCCGTTGGCCCCCAGGGTAGCCGCTGCCTGCTCCTGCTTGACTCCAAACGCTTCCAGTACTGGAATTAGCTCGCGGATCATGAAGGGCATGCTGACAAATAAGGTAGCCAGAATGATACCGGGCAGGGCAAAGGCAATCTTGATGTTCAGGGCAGTTAGCACCGGCGCCAACAACCCATTTCGGCCAAAGAGCAAAAGCAGCATATACCCGGCTACCACGGCCGAGACAGCAAAGGGCATGTCAATCAGGCCGTTGAGCAAGGACCGGCCAGGAAAAGTGTGCCGGACCATCACCCAGGCCACAACCGTACCGAAAACAGAGTGAATCGCCACGACAATCAAGCTAACCAGGAGGGTGCGCCAGAAGCTGGCCAGGACATCGGGTTGACCTAACGCCTCTATCACCGGCCCCAGACCCTCCTCAAAGGCCCCAGCAGTCAAGGAGACCAGCGGGGCAACAACCAGAATTGCGGCGTAGGCCATGACTAGGCCAATGAGCAACCTGCGCCGCCAGATGCCGTGCTTGACTACTGAGGGTGTTGTGGTCAAGGAGGTGGGCATTATCTTAGCCGAAATTTTGTTCATTTGCTCTCCTCTAAAATAGACCGCTGACAGCAGACCGCCGACCGCCGAAAGAATTTTCATTCTTGATGGTGTACATGATTGCGTAAGCCTTGTAACTATTTATTACGCCCGCGCTGCTGCAGCCGGCTGATCAACAAAATCAAGCTAAAGGCGATGGCCAACATGACAATTGACATCGCGCTGGCGCCCATCCGGTTTTCCGACTCGACCTCCCCAAAAACGTAAACTGCCGCGGTTTGAGAATAGAAGGGAATATTCCCGGCCACAATCACAATCGAGCCAAACTCGCCGATAGCCCGGGCAAAGCTCAACAGCGCCCCGCTGGTCAGAGGTAGAATCAAGGGCGGCAGCGTTACCCGGCGAAAAATTGTCCACGGCCCGGCCCCAAGCGTGGCCGCCGCGTATTCTTGTTGTTTGTCCAGACCCAAGAGCACCGGCTGTACCGCCCGAACCACAAAGGGATAGGTGATGAAAAGCAGCGCCAAAATGATCCCTGGCGGGGCAAAGATAATGTCAATACCCCACTCATTTTTCAACCACGAGCCTACCGCCTGCTGGGGGCCATAGAGCACCACCAGCATCACCCCGGTCACCAGGGTAGGAATGGCTAAAGGCAAGTCGATAATGCCATTGAGTAAACGCTTCCCCGCAAAATCGTACCGCACCAGCACGTAGGCGGTCAAGGTGCCCATCATCGTATTGATCACCACCATCACCGCGGCAGTCCAGAGGGTCAATTGCAAAGCGTGCCAGGCCACCGGCGACGAAATGGCCTGCCAGAACCCAGCCAGGCCATTTTGAAAGCCATCGCGAACGATCACCCCCAGAGGGATGATCAGCAGCACGGTCATGTAGGTCAGGGCAAGCGCGCGCACGCCCCAGCGTCCCCAAGGAAAGGCTGAGAGTTGAGGGCTGAAGGATGAAGGTTGGTTATTCAGCCTGCCACCTTCATCCTTCGTACTTGGTAGAACGGTCATTGCGGTAATCCTTGCACCCCGGAAATCACCCGATTGTAGATACCCGTATCGCCAAAGAATTCAGGCGTGGCTTTGGACCAGCCGCCAAAATAGTCAATGGTGAACAAATCTTCCACCGGCGGGTAGCGTTCAGCCGTGGCCTTGGCCACTTCCGGGTCAACCGAACGCAAGCCGAAGTCGGCGAAGATTTCCTGGGCTTCGCGGGTGAACAGGAAATTGACAAAGGCTTCAGCCGCTGCTCGACTGCCATGTTTGTCGACATAAGTATCAATCACCGCCACCGGGTTTTCAATCAAGATGGTCGAGCGAGGAATGACCATCTCGTAATCCTGGCCGCCCTTTTGGCCCACCAGAATTTCATTCTCGTAGGTGATAACCACCTGGCCAACCCCCTGCTCGTAGTTGGTTATGCTCTCACGAGCGCCTTTATCCATCACTTTGACATTTTTGAGCACGGCCAGTAGAAAGGCTTGGGCGGCTGCGTCATCGTCCTTCGGCACACCTTCAACAAAGCCGCGTTTGGCCGCACCATACAGAGCCAGGATATTCCACATCGCTCCGCCGCTCGTCTTGGGGTTAGGGGTCAAAATCTCGAGGCCGGGCTTGGCCAGGTCGGCCCAATCTTTAATCCCCAGGGGATTACCCTGGCGCACCCCAAAGACGACGATGGAGGTGCTGACCATCCCCTTGGCCCCAATCTCGCGCCAGTTGTGGGTGATGAGACCAGCTTTTTCGATGCGAGTAATGTCTGCTTCTAATGACAGGGCGGTAATGTCAGCCTCGAAACCTTCGACGATAGCCCGCGATTGTGCGCCCGAGCCCAAATAGGACTCTTCAAAAGTAATATCCTGGCCAGTTTTTTGCTTCCATTGAGCCTTGAACAGCGGCAGGATTTTACCATAGGCTTCACGAGGGGTAGTGTAGGCTCCCAAAATTAAATTGACCGACTTGCCGCCTGCGGAGGCGTCGCCAGCAGACTGACCCTCTGCCGGGGCTGACCCGGCACAAGCGGTCAAGATCTCCATAAGGCTGAATAAAATCAGAATAGCTGCTATTTTTTTGAACATTCTATTGTCTCCTGTGGGTAAAATAGCTCAAGCTGGTTCACAAACTCGGCCTGGAACCAAGCTTGAAAGTAGCTTAGACGCCTGACCTGACAATCAGAACAGGTCGATTGATCACATTTAAAATCTGGCTAACGATACCGTTCAATGGAATCCGGCCATCTCGTTGGGCTAATGGCGCGCCCAGCACCAGCAAATCATAGCCGCCGGTAGCCACTTCGCTGGTGATTTCATCTCGCACCGGGCCGGTCCGAATAGTTGTCTGCGCCGGCACGCCCAGCAACTCCAGAGTTCGTACGCCGCCGGCCAGAAAACGCTCAGCCCGGTTACGGATCAAGGGTTGGTTATTATCTTCTTGCGACAGCACCGACAAAAGTGTGGCTTCGGCGCCAACGTGGCGCACCAGGCGACCGGCAAACAAGACGTCATCCTTGCCCGGCTCACCACTAGCCACACAAATCAGGGCGCGGGTGGGGGTCGGCTGCGGCTGAGATACCAGCAGCAGGTGATGCTCGCCGGATTGCATAATTTGCTCGGCCAGTTCCACGCTATCCTGCCGTTGAAAACCCAAGATCACCAGGTCGTAGGGGCGGCGTTCGACTTCCTTGGCCACGGCTTCGGCCAACAGGTCAGGCGTGGCTCGCGTTTCAAGAGCCGCCAAACCGCCGCCAAGCTGTTCCCTGGCTTCACGCAAGTGACGCTGTAATACTTCGGGCTTTTGCCCATAGCCCAGCAGGGTGATGCGGGCGTGAGCCAGGCGGGCAATCTGTCCCCCCAACCCCAGCGCCGCTTGCGCCAGGGTTGAGCCATCGGTGACAATCAAAAAACTGAGGCCGGGGTGGACCAAAGCATGCACCCGGCGCACGCCAACCCAAATGCTGTCGCCTGGGCGCAGGGGCAGGCGGCTAACCTGGTCTTGCGAGCGAGTCGCCTCAACCAGCACCGAGCCGGTGCCAAAGGAAACCGGCGGCGCAATCGGTCGAACCCCCGGCATTGGTGGCAGCCGCAGCCGCAGCCGCTCAAACGAGCCGGCAAAGGTGCTCTCCTCCACCTCGCCCCGGCCCAGTTGCGGGCAATCCAAGGCTTCGGGCGAAGAGGCCAGGGCGACATCTTCAGGTCGGAACAGCACCTGTACCCGCTGGATGTCGCCAACCGGTTTGGCTTCAGGGTTCAAGGGGAAATGAACCGGCCCCACTTTAACGCCGTCGGAAGTGCCCTGGCCAACCAGCAGGTTGGCTGTGCCCAAAAAGGTAGCTACAAATTCGGTCTGTGGGCGCTGGTAAAGCTCATCTGGCTGGCCCACTTCCAGCAGGCGGCCAAAACTCATCACCCCCAACCGGTCGGCCAATTCAAAGGCTTCATCCTGATCGTGGGTCACCAGGATGGTGGTAATGCCCAATTCCTTTTGGATCAACCGGAGATTGCGGCGCAGTTCCGAGCGAATCTTGGCATCGAGCGCGCCGAGCGGCTCATCGAGCAGCAGCACCTCGGGCTGATGGGCCAGGGCGCGGGCCAGAGCGACCCGCTGCTGCTGTCCGCCGGAAATCTGATGAGGCATGCGGCTGCCCAACCCGGCCAGTCCGACCAACTCCAGCAACTCGTCGCGCCGGCGCTGCCGCTCGGCGGGCGGGATTTTGCGGATGCGCATGCCAAATTCAATGTTATCGGCCACCGACATGTGCTGAAACAGGGCATAGTTTTGAAAAACAAAACCGACCCGTCGCTGTTGCGGCGGTAGATGAGTCACTTCACGCCCGTGCAGCAGGATACGGCCATGGTCAACGTCAGCCAGACCGGCGATCATATTCAAAATAGTGCTCTTGCCGCTGCCGCTTGAACCGAGCAGAATAAAGAATTCGCCGTCGGCTATCTCTAGAGACACATTGTAAACAACCGGATGGCCATCGTAACGTTTGGTCAGTTGTTCAAGAATAATGGACATGCTTAACCTCTTGAGGCTGACATCCTTATTACTACGCTTGTATTTCAAGCATAATTGGGCGGCATGACAAACACCGTGATAAGGCTGTGACAAAGCTGTGACAAAAAAACCTCCAAGCCCGTGAAACGTGATGCGTAAAACGTAAGGATTTCACGACAAAAGTCCTTACGCATCACGTATCACGCCTTAAGCCGCTCACAATATTTGAATGCTTTAAATTTTGGAACTGCCCAACTTGAAGTGTGCTGAGGTTTTGGCACCCTGGCGGGTGGTAATCAACCAAGCTGATAGCTGGTTCTACTCGCCGTATTGGGCCGGATGGATGAGGCCGTAGCCCAAACCGGCCACCGTCTCGATGTAAATAGCGCCGGGGGTGGCGGGGTCGCCCAAGCCGGGGGATAGCTGGGCCATTTTGCTGCGCAGGCGGTGAACCAGTTGGCGTAGCATATCCCGGTCGCCGCCCTCAGCCCCCCAGACGTGGCTGATGAGGCTTTCAATCGTCAGAATTTGGCCGGGGTTGATCATCAAATAATCGAGCAGGCGGCTTTCCAGGGGCGTCAAGCTGACCACCTCGCCCTGCCCCAAACGCACTTCGCGGCGGCTGGGATCAAGAATCAATTCGCCCACCTGCCGCACCGCCGGGGCTGAAGTTTTGCCAACCCGGCGCAACACGGCCTGCGCCCGAGCCACGAGTTGGCGCGGACTAAAGGGCTTGACCACATAATCGTCGGCCCCCAATTCCAGGCCGCGCACAATATCGTCCTCTTCACCCCGCACGGTGAGCAGAATAATCGGGGTATCGGCCTGTTCCCGGATACGCTGGCAAACAGCAAAGCCATCCATTTTAGGCATATTCAAATCAAGGACCAGCAGATCAGGCTGTTCCTCGGTCCAACGCCGGAGCGCGGCTTCGCCATCGTGGGTTTGAATGACCTCAAAACCCTCCCGCCGCAGGGTGAAGGCGACTAAATCGGCTAAAACTCGATCATCATCGGCAACTATCGCTTTCATTTCTCCTGTACCACCGGTAAAGTGAACCAAAAAATAGCCCCACCGCCGGGCCGATCATCCACCCCTACCTGACCGTGTTGGGCTTCGACCACCGCTTTGACGACCGAGAGCCCCAGCCCGGTGCCGGCCTGGACGTGGCTCTGGTTGTGAGCAGAGCGATCATACATAAAACGGCGAAACAGGTCGGTGCGGAATTCCGCCGGAATGCCTGGCCCCCGATCCGCGATGGTGACCCGCACCCACTCTGCGCTAACCGTCGCTTGCAGGGTAATTTCGGTCTCGTCGGGACTGTATTTGCTGGCATTAGAGAGGAGATTAATCAACACCTGGCCGGTCCGGCGCGGATCGGCCTGGACCAGCGGCAGCGCAGCCGGCAGGTCAATCTGTAAGGTCTGGCTGCGCCGGGCCATTAGCGGCTGCAAGGTACGTCTAACCTCGGCAATGAGGTCGGCCAGGTTGGCGGGGTGAGGCGAGACGCGGAAACGCCCGGCCTCGATGCTGGCGCTCTCCAGCAGGTTATCCACCAGGGTTTGCAGCCCCAATACCCCCAGGTGAAGTGAGGACAGCAGCTCCTGCAATTCGGCCGAGCTAAGGTCAGGAGCCTGGTCCAACAGCAGTTCCACCGAAGCGGCCAGCGCCGACAGTGGGGTGCGAAATTCATGGGCAATATTAGACAAAAAATGCCCCACCAAGCGGTGCATCACCTCTTCATCGCTCACATCACGGAAAACCAGAGCCACCTGGGCCGGAGAACCTTCGGGCGACAGCTTGGCCCCGGTAATCGCCAGCGTCGCCTGGCGGTCATTAGCCAGCGTCAGCGTCATCTTGGTTCGATCGCCACGCGGCGGCATCAGTTGGCTAAAACGCTCGCCGGTGTTGGCCGGCCGCAGCACGTCGTCGCAACTGCGCCCGATCACGTCATCGCGCGACCAGCCGGTAATACGTTCGGCCCCCTGGCTAAAAAAGGTAATTCGCCCGTAGCTGTCCAGGGTGACAATCCCTTCGACGATTGACTCCAGCAGATTGCTGCTCCAAGCTTTTTCCCGGCGCAGGTCGTTGAGGGTAAGCTGCAAATCCAGCCGGGCCGCCTCCAAAGCCCAGGCCACCAGGGCCACCTCCTGCACCCGTGGGTCGGTTGGCACGGGGCTGGTCAGGTCGCCTCGACTCAAGCGGGTGGCGGCTTTGGTCAGGCGAGCCAGCGGCTGGCTGATCCGCCGCACCAGAAACGCTCCCAGAATAGAACCCACCACGGCCACGCCGACAATCCCGGCCAATAAGGTGCGCACCAGACGCTGCTGCGTGGCTACAATATCAGCTACACTCAAAGCGACTTCGACTTCCAGGCCGGGCTCGTCCAGGGTTTGCAGCCCGGGCAAAGGCAACAACTCGCCGATAGTCAGGCGAGCGGCATAGAAAGGCTGGCCATCCACTGAAAACATAACCCGCCTGGCCCCCTCTGGCGAAGTTTGCCCTGATTGATGGACCACGGTGGCCAATCGGCGCGGGCCAACGCTAAAACTGGTGGCTACCGGATGCCCGGCTGCGAGTAGGGTTTGTTCCAGGCCGGTCTGGGCGTGAAGCTGCTCGGCGAACTCATCGGTCAAGGTGACGCCGACAATTACTCGGCCCAGTTCGGCGTCAACCCCATTGATCTCGCGGGCAGCCACCAGCCAGACCTGGGGGAGCGGCTGACCCGGCACAACGTAGAAGCCGTCAGGGTTGCCCGACCCGCAACTATTGGCCGGAAACTCCTGGCCGACCTGGGCCAGGGTAGCGCCAGCAGCCGTACAAACGAGGATCAAATCGAGCCTAGTCCCCGTTTGTAGCGTATGCAGGTAAGAACGCAGTTCTGCTTGATCGCCGCGCAAAACCAACGCGTGCAAAGTGGGTCGCTGGGCCGTCAAGACCGCCAGGCCGGCCACCTCGTTCTGCTTGGCCGCATAGAGGGCCTGGGCCGCCCGGCTGCCCTGATCCACCTGGGCCCAAGCCTGGCGGTCCAGTTGGTCGCGCAGCAGCCACATCGCCGGCAACCCAATCGCCGCCGCCGACAGCAGTACTAGCATGATGAAGCTCAGGAGCAATTGCGTCCTTAGACTGTTAAAGGTCAAGCCAAATTTTTTCAACATAGACTCACCCATCTGGCAATAATATAACCGAAATTCTATAAAATAGATAATAGTGGTATAATCGAGTTCGCTTATTCTACCAGCAGTCAGAGCCTGAAAATCTACCATAGAGGAGAGGGACTTATGCAAGTTGTTATCACCGGAGGAACGGGAACTATCGGACGCCGGTTAGTGTATTTATTGCTACAGCACGGCCATGTGGTCAAAGTGGTCAGCCGGCAGCCATTCAAGCCGGCTAATTTACCGGCCAAGATTATTTTTGCTCCATGGGATGGCCAAACCGCCGAGGGTTGGGGGAACCTGGTGGATGGGGCTGACGCAGTGGTGAATCTGGCCGGGGCTGGCATCGCCGATGAACCGTGGACGGAAGCGCGCAAGAAAGTGATCGAGGAAAGCCGGAGGAATGCCGGCAAAGCAGTGGTGGAGGCCGTTAGCGCCGCCAGCACCAAGCCGAAGGTGCTGATTCAAGCCTCGGCGGTGGGCTATTATGGGGCGCAGAATAACGACCAGGTCATCACCGAGGATCACCCAGCGGCCAATGATTTTTTAGGACAAACCTGCCAGACCTGGGAAGCCTCAACCGAGCCGGTAGAGGCGCTGGGGGTGCGGCGGGTGGTTATTCGCTCCGGGGTGGTGCTGGACATGCAGGGAGGGGCTTTGCCCAGAATGGTCCTGCCGTTTCGCTTTTTTGCCGGTGGACCGATTGGTAACGGCCAGCAGTGGCTACCCTGGATTCATTACTGCGACGAGGTGGAGGCGATTCGCTTTTTGATTGAGCACGAGGCGGCCAGCGGGCCGTTCAATCTGGCCGCGCCCCAGCCTCTGCGCAGTCGTGACTTTGCCAAGGTCATCGGCAAAGTGATGAAACGGCCCGCTTTTATGCCCGCACCGGCTATGGCCTTCAAAATTATGTTTGGCGAGATGTCTACCATCCTACTGGATGGCCAGCAGGTCGTCCCCAAGCGCTTACAAGAACTGGGTTATGAATTCAAATTCTCCCAAGCCGAAGAAGCTCTACGGGATGTGTTGAAGTAGAGGCTAGGGGAAAATGAACGCCGGTGGCTTTTATCCACCGGCGTTTTCATTTGGCCGAATCCTCTTCGTAGTCAGGGGGTAGACTGCCGACTTCGTCGGTGAAGCGGACGGGGCGTCCGTCGACGGGCTTGAATTCCACCATTTGGTAGCAAACATAGACCGGTCGCCCCCACTTATTCTCTCTTTTGCCCTTCCGAACGGCCATACGCCCCCGGCCGCAATATGTGAGCCAATCGACGCTCATAACGACCCCGTGGGTCAAGGGTGTGAGCCTGGTTCAATAACCACTCGATGATGTATTCGCGCAGAACATCTAAACGCCCAGGCTGCGATTCCTTAATCATAGCGCGCATGTCCAGCCATAGGGCTGTCGCCTCCAGGGGAAACTGTATCTCGTCCAAAATGTCGAGATGGACCGGAATGACCGAGGCGTCAGGCAGTACCTCATTGAGATAGCGCTGGGCGCGAGCCGCATGATAGAGATGGGTCAGGGCAAAAATGTGAGACAGGCCGTAGACCCGGCACAGCATCCGGGCGGCTCGCGCCTCCAGCAGGGTGCAGTTGGTGAGCTGGCGGGTGATAACATAGTCGCCGGGGATGTGGAAGCGCTCGATGAGCATGCGCTTGACCACCTGGGCATCGGGAGTGAGCTTGGGGCCGTGCACATCAGAGGCCACAAAAATGAGGTAGGGCTTGGGAGTGGGGGCGCTGTACCACAGCGCCGCAGCCATGGCCACCCGGCCCCACAACTGTTTATTTTCTTTCTTGGTGCCCTGCCGCTTGCCCATCATCAACAGGGCCGAGGGTCTGCCGGGCCAACTCAGTTCATTGGTTTCGGTCATGGTTTGCGATGAGTCCAAGGTTTACAACTCCGTGCGGATAGCCCACAAATCGGGAAAAATCGGTTTGAGCAGGGTCGTCTGCAAGTATTTTACTCCGGCGGAACCACCGGTGCCCTGTTTGGTACCGATGGTGCGTTCGACCATTTTGATGTGCCGGTAGCGCCATTCCTGGATGCCCTCATCAAAGTCAACCATATTTTCGCACACCTGGGTTAGCGTGGGGTCATTCCGATATACCTCAATTAAGGTCTTTTGAATCGCCAACGAGGGCTGAACAGGTTGAGTGACATCTCGCGCCAACTCCTCTGACGGCACCGGGTAGCCATTGGCAGCCAGGTAGCGCAAAAACGCATCCCACAGGGTCGGCTGCTCGTAGCGTTGTTCCAGTTGGCGGCGGGCGGGCATATCTTCAGGGTAATGCACCAGTATGGAGCGGCGTTTGTGGCCCAACACAAACTCCAATTCCCGAAATTGATGAGATTGAAAACCGCTGGCCGACTCCAACCGGTTGCGGAAAGACAAAAATTCCAGCGGGGTCATCGTTTCCAAAATATCAATCTGAGCCACCATAGTTTTAAGGATGGTCAAAATCCGGCGCAGGGTGTGCAGCGTGCGTGGGGTGTCGTTAGCTCTGAGTTTTTGCTGGAGATAATCCAGCTCATGCAGCACCTGTTTGAACCACAGCTCGTAGACCTGGTGAATGATGATAAACAGCAGTTCATCGTGCTCCGGGCCTTCTGAGAGCGGCTGCTGCGCCGCCAAAACTTGATCTAACTTTAAGTAATTTGAATAGGTCACCGGCATGGCTGACCTCCTTCTATAAAAGCCTATCCGAAAACCCAATTTCAAACCTGTCAGGTCTGGCAGACCTGACAGGTTTTCGGATAGGTTCTAAATATACGCCCCTAAAAATTTAACACCCATAGGCCCAAAACGCAAAAACACCCGACTTTCGCCGGGTGTTTTAAGGCCGCAGTGAGCAATGATGTTCCCAGAAGCAGTCTCACTGCGGTAAAGGAGTCGCCATAACCATTCCAAATGAGGGCCGGAGAAGCCCAATTTTAGGAGTTGGGGGTCGGCGTTTTGTATTGAGGATCACATTCGCCAATCCGTCCGGCCTCGCCATGAGTGCCCAGCCATTTAGCATCGCCGCTGGCAAAGAATTCCAGCGCCTGCTCCAGCGAAAAACTCTTATGCTCAATCCCTTCCGGGTCGACAAATTTCCCGCCGCTTTGTTGCGGAACCAACTCAGTGCTCCCATCAGGGTTAACCTCGAAGAGCGCAGCCGCTCCCCACAAGTCGAAATCTCCCGCGTTGGGGCCGATAAAACGAGGTCCCCGTGGGTCAACCTTCACCCCGTTCAGACCTTGACCTTTGCTGGCGCAGGTAAAAGACTCAAGCTTGGTATCAGGGTCATAATGGTACTGCACCAGGGTCACCTGGCTTAATACTTCACGCACCTTTGGACTGGTCCGGTCAGCCGTTGCTTCTGGCGAGGGTGTCGGCGTTACTTGAACCTCCACGGTCACCACTTTAACCACCTCTACGGTTTCGATTACCGGAACCTCTCTCGTCACTTGGACCGTTTTGATCACCGGAACTTCTTTTACGACCTCTACGGTGACCACCTTCTCGACGATTTTTTCAACCTCTTTGGTGACCACAACCTCAACTTCCTTTTCAACGGTGACGGGCACGGTTTCCTTGACCACTACTGTTTCAATTTTGACAACAGGTGTGACTGTGGCCTGAGTGCAAGCCGCGATCAAGCCCAATAGTCCGAATACTACTAAAATGAGCAAGGATTTTTTGAATATCATCGTCATTGCCTCCATTTCCTGCTAATCTGTAAATTATACCAAGCAACTGTTAAAGAAGGAGCAATGTACTGCCGATATTCATTTTGGGGATGTAGGCACAGGGTAGATGTAGAGGACGGGGAGAGATATTGGTCACCATCTTTGGTGAAAGCCTTAGTCGGTTAAGGCAAAAAGCCCATATTTAATTGGGTGGCAACAGGTGCAGGCAAAGTCCAGATCGAGATTGAGAAATCTTTCGGCAGTTACGGGAGCTCAGGAATTACCGTTGAGATAGACCCAACGACAATGTTCCTACTTTTTATTATACCCCAGTGACCGCTTATTCCTTCACCGTTTAGGGCTAAATTTTTTGTCTTGTTACTGTTTATCCAAGCACCATTCTGCAAATCGTTTACGGAGAAAGCAAAATCAAATTGCCTGAAACAGCCAGGCAGGTTATAGTCCAACAGGAAACAGGAGATTGCTATGAACGCTCACTTTTACAAATACCAGGCTCTCGGCAATGACATGATCGTCATCGATCCGGCCAGGTTTGATTTTGCCCTCACCCCGGCCACAATCCGCCTCATCTGTGATCGCCACTTTGGGTTGGGGGCCGATGGCATTTGTTATGGTCCTCTGCCCGGCGCTGCCCACCCTCGCTCGCTGCGCTTTTTCAACCCCGATGGCAGCGAGTCCGCCAAAAGCGGCAACGGCCTGCGGATTTTTGCCCGCTATTTGTGGGATCAAGGCTACGTCAAGGACTCGACGTTTGATATTTGGATTGGGGGTAACACGGTTGAGGCGCAGGTAAAAGACGAAACAGCCTGTACTCTTACCATCAGGCTGGGCCGGCTCTCGTTTCATAGTGGTGAGATACCGGTTAGCGGCCCGGCACGAGAGGTGGTTAATGAAGCCGTTGCCATCGCCGGACAGGTTTATCGGATCACGGCTGTGACCATCGGCAACCCCCATTGCGTCATCTTTGCCGGTGAAATATCCGAGGCCGCCACTCGCGCCGCCGGCCCGGCCATCGAGATCGCCTCTCTCTTCCCTCAGCGCACCAACGTGCAGTTTGTGCGGGTGCTGGATCGGCACAGCCTACAAATCGAGATTTGGGAACGCGGCGCGGGCTACACCCTGGCCTCCGGCACGTCGAGCTGCGCGGCGGCGGGTGCGGCGGTCAAAACCGGGCAGTGCGACAGTCCGGTCGAAGTGCGCATGGCCGGCGGCACGGCTCACGTTGAAATTGATGACCAGTGGCAGGTCCGGCTAACCGGAGAGGTGGAGGCGGTGGCCTCCGGCACCTTGGCCCTGGACCTGATAGCTAAATTTTCAGACTGAGTGAATACTACGGAGTGTTGTAAGCCGCCGAAGATTGGAAGGCTGGCAGGTTGGAGGGCTTAACCACTCTGCCAACCTTTTTGCCCGCCACTTCCCGGTCATTCCCGTTGACCGCTACCGGCGGGATTTCTGTTATATGCCCGGCCCCGGCAAACGCTTCGATTTCAGCCCGATCCTCGATAATGCGCTCCACTTTACCGTCGAGCATCTGGATGACCTTATCTACATACTGGCACATCCGCAGGTCGTGGGTGACCATGATCCCGGCCCGGCCGTGCTCGTGAATCAATTCGGCAAACGTCTCGACCACCTGATAGGCTCGCTCGGTGTCCAGGCTGGCGGTCGGCTCATCGGCCAGCACCAGGTTGGGGTTGTGGATGAGAGCGCGGGCAATCGCCACCCGCTGCTGCTGCCCGCCGGAAAGCTGGCTCGGCAGATTGTGCAGGCGCTCGCCCAACCCCAGGCGGGTCAACAACTCCCTGGCCCGCTCCCGGCCTTGTTTATCGAGCTTGTGGTTGAGCCGCAGCATCAATTCCACATTTTCCAGCGCGGTCAAAAACGGCAAGAGATTATTCTGCTGAAAGGTAAAGCCGATTTTCTCCCGGCGAAAGCGGGTGCGTTGGCTCTCTTTCATCTCGGCCAGGGGATGGCCGTCAATGCTAATTTCGCCGCTGCTGGGATTGAGCAGGGCCGCCAGCATAGCCAGCATGGTGGTCTTGCCGGAACCGCTTGGCCCCACCAAACCGATAAATTCGCCGGCCTGAATGGTCAGCGATACCTCATCCACGGCCTTAACGCTGGCATTGTCGCTTTTGTAAACCTTACTGACGGACTTAGTTTCGAGAACAACAGTCATATTTTTCTCCTAATCGTTTAACGTGAGTAGATAGACTCCCTTATGCTCCCAATCCCAAGGCCCGTAAGGGTTCAACTCGCAACAAGACTCTGATTGACACCAGCCCGCCAATAGGCCCAATCGACAACAGGGTGACAATAGCGGTTACCACGGCAGTGGGGGTAAACACAATGGCGCTGATGGTACTGAGCGCCAGCGACAACCCCAGCGTGCCGACTGCCCCAATAGCAATTCCGAGCACGGTCACCGTGATGATTTGAGTCATGGCTGCTACGGCTATGGTTAAGTTGGAGGCGCCAATCGCTTTGAGCACCCCAATCTGGGCCACCTTTTGCAGTGTTTGAATCTGGAAAAAGCCGCCGATCACCAAGATTCCGATCAGCAGGGTAAAGGTTCGCTGAGTGCTCAGGGTGCTCTGCTGCGGCCCGTAGCCGGGCGTGTTTTCATAAGCGGTTTTTAGATCGGCCGCCTCCAACTTGCTGACCTGTTGCTCGATGCGCCGGGCCATCACTTCCCGGCTGGCCGGGTCGTCTAAATTGACCGCAATGACGTTAAAGATGAATTCCTGGCCGGGCTTGCTCTCGACCGAGGCTTTTGGCTTGATTTCATCCCAGGCCAGCAGCGGTACAAAAATCGAAGGCTGAATCGAGTAACGGCGGCTGTCGCTGATGCCGACGATGCGTAAGGTATAGAATTTTTCTGCGGTGCCCTGGATGGTTTTGATGGTAAAGGTATCACCGACCTTTAAGCCTGTGTCCTCCACCACATTGCGGTCAATAATGGCTTCTTTACTGCGCCGGCTTTGTAAGTTCTGGCCTGCCAGCACCGGCGGTTGACCCGGTTTGCCTGGCTCCACCCCGATCAGCGAAATATCCAGCGGTTCCTGGCCCGGCTGAACAATTGAAGTGGTGGCAAAGCCGATTGGCCCCACGGCTTTAACCCCCGGCACGCGAGCGACATCATTCAACTCGGAGCGCCCCACCCGGCTGGAAGGGATGGAGAACTCCACATCTTTTTGATACATCACCAGTTCAGCGTTAAGATTCTCAATATATTCGCGGTTGCCCAGCCCCAGCCCTTCGGCCAGGGCGGCGATGAACAAGACCAACGTCGTAATCAAGGCAATAACCAGGCTAATCAGAAAAAATCGGCCCTTGTTGCGCCACATTTCTTTGAAGGATAAATAAATTGCCATAAGCCACCATTTTGATTTACCAACGGATTAAGAAAAAGTATAGCACAGTTTAGCGATTTGTCAAGATATTATCTATTTTAATTACAGGTTTTTACCAGATATTCCAGGAACTATTCAAGGGCAGACGCTATTCACGGTTTCGCTGAAACAAAAAAGCCACCGCTTAAAGGGTGGCTTTTTGCTACAATTGTTTTGGAAAAACAATAGCTTGGTTTTATCTCTTGCGAATCTTAACTTCTATCTTGAGTTTGCCGAGTTGGAGTGTATCACCATCGTTGAGCACTTCGGGCAGGTACGGGTCGAGCCGTTTACCATTGACATAAGTGCCGTTGATGCTGCCCATATCTTCAATTACCACCATGCCGCCCTGTTTCAAAATGCGGGCGTGGCGGCGGGAAACGCCGTGAGAGACATCGCTATCGTCGCTAAGGTCTACCTCTGGAAAAACGCTCGAGGCCGCATCGACCCGGCCCAGATGGGTGATAACACTGAGCGGCATCTCGACTTCTCGCTGGCTGGAGCCTATCTTCAAGCGGATCGCCAGCGACTCACCGCCACGTTGGAGTGAAGAAGCCATATCAGGAGCGCTCGCAGGTCGATTTTCCTCCTCTTCACGTACTTCAATCGTATCCAACGGGTCAGTCTCCCGGCCTGTATTCTCCAACAAATAGTAACCACATTCACTACAAAATATGGTATTATCGACGTGAACTGTTTGACAGAATTGACATTTAATCATTGCCAATTGCCTTGCCTGAACCTAGGGCTTATTAATGAGCAAAACTCTTCTCGCCCATAATCATACATCACTTTGGTTAATATTAACAAGTCTGAATTGGAATCTGGCTTGAATTTTATTAGAAAACAGTTAGAAACTCAAGGCTTTGCGGCCAAAACAAGCTACGCCTTGAGCACACACTCAATGATACCTAGATAGCCGCGAGCGGCCCCATACAATTGCTCCAACTCAATGTGCTCGTCGACCACGTGGGCGTGCCCTTCGGTTGACGGGCCAAAGCCAACCGTCGGCACGTTGGCCATGCCCGCACTGTAGGCGGCATTGGTGCAGAAGCGATACGCGCCCAGGCTGGGGTTCAACCCGGCGGTCCGGAGGCCGGCCAACGACGCCTGGACAAACAGATGATCGGCCGCAAATTTCCAGGCCGGGAAAAATTTGAGATGGCGCAGCCTGGCCCCGGTATAGGTGGTGTGCTCGCCCTGGGCCAGGGTCACCTTGACCCCGTTTAGCTCCGGCAATTGCTGGATTGACCCCAGCACGCTCTCCATCGTTTCACCGGCCAACAAGCGCCGGTCATAGGTCACCCGGCAGCGGCTGGGGATGACCGAGTAACCGGGGTAGGGGTCGGAGATGATGTCGGTCAGGCCCAGGATGGCCGGACCTAACAGCGGGTCGCTGGGCAGCGAGAGGTCTTTGAGCGCCTGCACCGCCGGCAGCATCAGGTGGACGGCGTTCAGCCCCAATTGCGGCGACGAGGAGTGGGCCGGCCGGCCAATCGTTTCCAGGTGAATTTCGGCTCGACCGCGCCCGCCGTGGTTCAGGTTCAGCTCGGTGGATTCGCCGATGACGACAAAATCGGGCTTGACTTCCTCCATCACGGTTTTCAGAGCGATTCCTTCCAAAACTTCTTCCATCACCGTCACGCTGATGGCCACACGCCCGGCCAGGCGAGAACGGTCGGCGGCCAGGGCGGCGTAAATCATGGCCGCCAGCGCGCCTTTCATATCCGAGGTACCGCGCCCGACCATGCGCCCCCCTGCGATGACGGCCCCAAACGGGTCGTGCTGCCAGGGCACGCCAGGAGCCACGCCGACGGTATCGCCGTGCGTATCCAACAGCAGGGTCGGGCCAGGCTGCGCCCCCTCGATGATACCAATGAGACTACCTTCCGCATTGACCCAAACCCGGTCAAAACCCAGGTGGCGCATTTCACCGGCCAGCAGATCAATCAGCGGTTTTTCCTCGCCCGGCGGAGTGGGCAGCCGGACCATTACTTGTAGTAAGGCGGTCAGGGCATCGAAATTGATGGACATAATATCACCCTCCGTCAGTGGTCGTGACCCTTGACGATTTCTTTCATTTTGGCAATAAAGGTTTCTGCTGTAGCCAGCATTTCGCTGGCGTCAGCGTGACTGGCCGGGATGAATGGGGCTGAGTCTTTCAGGTTAGCGGCTTCTACCATAGAATTTTGCCTTCTCGTTTGGCTGTCTCGGCCACGGACCAGTTGCTGTTGAACAAACTCTCACCCACAACCAACGCCGAAATATAAGGACCGTGCGCAATCATGACATCCATGGCTAAATCAACAATCTGCTGCCAGCGCGGGTCGCCGGGGCCGCCGAGGTAGTAATCTTGCGGATGAGTTGGGTCGTGCCAGGGGACGACCACCAGCACATCCACATCGGAGTCGGGTGTGGCCTGGCCGGTGGCGTAGGAGCCATAGAGGATGATTTGCTCAATTTTGCCGGGAAATAGATCGAGGAGTTGGCGCTGGAAGTCGGTCAGCGCGGCGGTAATTTCGCGGGGCAAAAGTTGTTCGATTTCAGCAGCAAAAGTTTGTTGCTTCATACTGAAACATTACCTAAAAAAGAGAGACGGGAGTACAAAAACCACTTCACTAGCGAATACAAGCTGAATTACACGAAACATCACAGACACAATCAACTTCAATTAAGCACCTTTTCACAAAAAACAAGGTTGGGCGGTCGAGTTGAAAATTCTTGTTAGCCATTTTTAAGTTTGCAATAGATAGATATATGGGTAATTGAACTACTCAATGGATAAACCAGACAGAATTGCGGCAATTTGAGTAGCCAATTTAATACTGAAGTTTAGAGCCCATTTTTGTTGGGCTTGACTAAAATGGAAATCTG
>CAZRYD010000063.1:0-24042 GCA_964604225.1 uncultured Caldilineaceae bacterium | reverse complement strand
AAGATGTAGAGATGCTAAAAGCTATCGCCGTCGGTGTTGGCGTCAACCTGGATCGTACCCGCTTATTAGCCGAAAAAGATCGGCTCCTGAAAGAGCAAAAGGTGATGGCGGCCAGCCGGGGGAGAATGGTTGAAGTGGCTAATCATGAATTAGGCACACCGGTACATCGAATTTGGACAGGTGTTGCTGTGTGTCAGCAGCAGTTCAAACAAATCAAGCTGCAGGTAGAAAATGGGCAACTCCCCAACGTGAAAGATATGGCTGAGCTGGAAACCATGTTGGAGGAAGCTAATCGTGGCTTTGCGGCGCTCAAATCAGGTTTTCTCGAGCCGTTCCGAAAATTTCGGGACCTGGACGTAATGATTGGCCAGCTGTCACCGGCAGTGCTGTCAGCCGAAACGCTGGAGATGATGCTGACCGAGTGGCAGCGCCTGGCGGCCAACCACCGGTTAAAAGTATTCAACCAATTGCCGGTTGGCCTCCGATGCGATCCCACCCTCTTCGACATCGCCATGACTCATCTGATTGATAATGCGGTCAAATATTCGCCGCCTGGTTCGCCAATTAACGTCACGGCTGATCTTGTTGAGGACGCTTTGGTGATCAGCATTAAAGATGAAGGCATTGGTATTCCCGAAGAAGATCTGCCAACCATCTGCGATTGCCTCATCCGGGGACGGAATGTGGTCAATATTGCCAGTTATCCGCCCGGTATGGGGCTCGGTTTAGACGTCGTCCGCCGCATTGTCGAGGCGCATGGCGGTGACCTGACCATTAAAAGTATTTTAGGGAGAGGAACGCAGGTAGCAGTTTCCCTGCCTGTATTTATCGAAAGTGTCTGACCTCGCTGGGCGGTACGAAATTAAAGACGTCCTGGGTTCAGGAGGAAGCGGTGTCGTCTACCATGTCCGGGACCGTGTTCGAGGTGGCGACGCTGCCTTAAAGATATTAAAAGGTGCAGCCGGCAACCTGGCCGACGAGTTCAATTTATTGTCAGGGCTCAACCACCCTAACATCCTCAAAGTGCGTGACTATGGCCATCATGAGGGTAAACCCTATTACACGATGGATATCGTGCCGGGGGCAGCTCCGTTATCCGTTAAAGACGACTGGTCCAGCTTCTTCCAGCTGCTGCGAGGTCTTGACTATATCCACGCCCAAGGCATCATCCATCGTGATCTGAAACCGGCTAATATCCTGGTTTCCAATAAGCAAGTTTACCTCACCGATTTTGGCTTGGCCAGCAGCGGTCATGGCGCTCGGGGTGGGACGCTCTTTTACGCTTCACCAGAGCAGTTGGCCGGCCAGAATCTGGACTACCGCAGCGACCTATATGCTGTCGGTATTATGCTATATGAGCGAGTCTTCGGAGAAGGTGAACATCCCTTCAAAGGACACTTTGCCGAGACCCTGAGTGGGACCGCTAAATATCCGAGACAGCCAAATACAAAAACAGAGCCCCTCTGGCCAATCATCCAAGCCTGCCTTGAACGGGATCCGGCGGCGCGCCCTGACTCAGCCGGGGAAATTTTGCTGCGGTTAAATAAAGTCCTGGGACTGGCTGAGCCGCTGGAAACTCCGGAAACGATGATGGCCTGGATTCAGCCGGCCCATTTTGTGGGTCGAGAGGTCGAATTAACCCAGCTCAATCAGCTCTTGATGTCTAATAAGCGGGTCGTTTATCTGTCAGGAATGGCCGGAGTGGGTAAAAGCCGGCTGGCCAGAGAATGGAGCAATCGGTTATTAACTGACGGGTGTGTAGCTACGGTTCTAACGAGCCAGGCGAAAAATGATGGCGTGACCGGCTGGTATGGCATTCTGCAAGAGGGTTTATGTTTGCTTGATGAAACGACCCGGGAAACGCTTCGACGCGAGTTAGGAATTGGTCAGGCCGAAAAGCGCAAACGAAACCTGGAAGCTTCATTGGTTCAAGTGCTGCGCTCCGTTCCTCTACCGGCGATAATTATCATGGATGATTATCAGTACCTGATGGGGGATAAAGCCAATCAAGCCCTGGTGGCATATATCGAGCAGACAATAATGACCGATAACCTGCCGATTGCGGTTTTGCTGTTAGGTAGAAATCTGAATGGGCCCGAGCATAGCACCGTCATCCTGGATGATTTATCTCAGGATCAAGCCCAGCTGGTTTTGAAAAGTGTTTTACCGGGTTTATCCGGCCAGGAATCCGATCAACTCCTCGCTCAATGCGGCGGCAACCCAATTTTTATCGAAGAGACCGTCCGGCTGCTGGTCCAAAGTGGCGCGGTGACCAAAGCTGCGCGGGGGTGGCGCTTGCAACGCCTGGCTAGTCTGCCCAGCAACGAGACGCTCGCCGCCATCGTGTTAGAGCGGGTAATGAAACTTCCCCAGTATATCAGGCTTAGTCTGGAGATTGCCGCTGCTTTGGGACGCACCTTTCCTATTTTGATCTTTGAACAATTAAGCCAAAGACCTATCACAGATCTGGAACGGCACCAGTTCGTCGAGACAGAGGGAATCCTGGCCCATTTCCGGTCAGGGGTTATTGCCCAAATTGTTTACGAGACGATTGCCCCGCAGCAGCGCCAGGAAATTCATCGCTGCGCCGGCGAATTGTATGCCCTCCATCGACGGGATGACATCTTTGCCCTGGCCCACCACTTCTCTCAAGCCGGCGACGAATTCAAGGACAAGGCTTTATCCTTTACTATCGAAGCAGCTCATACAGCTCAAGGTAATTTGAATCCTTACGAAGCGCTCAAGTGGTATGGGATCGCTGAAAATCTGGCTGATCTAACCAAGGGAGAGGCGCGCTGGGAGATCATATTGGGCGAAAATGAGGTCTGGCAGCAGCTCGCCGATGTAGAAAACCAGGAGACCAGCCTGGCCAGGATGCGCCGCCGAGCGAAGACCCCATTACAGCAGGCTATTTACTTTAATAGAGTAGCCTGGTTAAGATGGGAAACCAAGCACTACGACGACAGCCTGGATGCTGCGGGCCAGGCCCTGGTCTGGGCCAAACGGGCCGGTGCGTTGGGTGAGCAGGCTGAAGCATTGACTACTTTAGGTGAGGTGTTTTACCACCGAGAACAGTACGACGAGGCAGTCGAATATCTAAGCATGGCCCTGGCGATACCGTGTATTCCCACTACGACTAAAGCCCGATCCTTTAATACGCTGGGTAAGATCTCGGCTGACCTGGGTCGGATCGTCGAGGCGCGGACATGCTATCGGCAAGCCCTCGTAGCCTGCCGCGAGATGGGTGATCGTTGGGGTGAAGCCCACACGCTGGAAAACCTGGCTACCGCCGCTGCTAATACAGGTGACTTTTCGGTAGCCATCGTCTGGTTTGAAGAAGCTTTGACCATCTGGAACAAAATCGGCGATCATATCCGTATCGCCTTCACTCAAAGCAATCTGGGAGATGCAGCCAGACACATCGGCGAGTATGGTCTGGCCCGCAAACACCTGGCTGCGGCCATCATAACCTTCGACGCATACCACCATCGAGAGGGTGCCCAGAAGTCTATGCGCTATTTGGCGAATGTCCAAATAGACTGCGGCGAATTTACAGAGGCCGAGGCCAGGTTAAAAGCCTTGCTATCCAACTTTGGCGACGGGCAAAGCAGAACCAAGACTTTGCTTCTAACAGACCTGGCATATCTCAAATTGAAAACGGAGGACAAGCTGGGGGCGCTCAATGTCGCCAAACAAGTCATCAAACTCTGGCATGATAACGGCCATTACTCCAACGGCCATCTGGCGACCGCACTGCTGGCCGAAGCGGGCGAACTCAACCTGGCCGCCTGGACAAAATTAACCGGCGATCCCTCGATCCTGACCGGAGCAGAAAGCCCCCTCCAACTCATCTGGCTGTGCTGGCATAAGGGTCTAAAAGCTGTCGGCGACGACAATGAGGCTTATCGTGCTATCCATCTCGCAGTTACCGTCATGCTGGAACAGGCTAAACGACTGACCAACTTAAGACATCGCCGCAGTTTTATGACCGAAGCGCAATTATCAGTTGAGATCATGCGACGCTGGCAAAAAATCATCTTGAGACAGCCAGGCAACGGTCCAGACGCAGCCTGGTTTGGGCTTGAGTTGTGGCGTTTGGGAGCCAAGCATCAGGCGCGCCCCTTCCTGGATTACACGCTTGAAGAAATCGAAAGGGGACAGTACGAGCCAACGACCGAAGAGATGAACACAATTGAACAGGCTTACCTGGATGTCTTCACTATCTAACCAACATTTTCAACATGGAGTCACAAAAAGATGAAAATCGTTATCGACCTCGACCGACCGCTTCCTGAAATTACCGCGCAATTCTCGGCCGCGATAGATACAATCCGGCAGAAATTTGGTTGGGATGCGCTGGCGCAAATCATAGAAACTATGGTTTTGCAGCTGGCCTTGAGCGAGTGGAGCCACAAAGCACCAGACTCGATTGGCCGACTCAAACGGATCCATCGGGCGATTTGTCCACTAAAGCAGTGAAAACGTAAAAATCTCAAAAACACTGCCGAGGCGGTGCGGCCTGCACCCGGCAGCAAGACTGGCCGCAGTTTCTATCGGTGAAAGACCGGTGGGAACTGCGGCCTTTTTCTACCCCAGATAGAGGTACTTTTAGAAAAAGGATTAAACCCATGACCAAGAAATTACAACTCGCCATCTTTATAACCCTGTTATGCCTGGGCTTGATGCGGCCTGTGGCCACCAGCCAGGCGGCCGAACCCAAAAGTATAGACCAAGAGGTAAGCCCGGCCCTAGTCGAAGGTTATGGCAACATTCCCCTGCATTTTGAACCGAACCAGGGCCAAGTGGCAGCCTCGGAGGTAGATTTCATCGCTCGAAGCGGTGGATATACCGTATTGACCACCCCTGAGGGGCTGATTCTATTGTTGCCTGCGACTGAAGAAGATGCAGGCCAGACACTGCGGGTCTCGTTAGAAGGAGCTAATCCTTATCCACAAGTAAATAGTGCGGACTTACTACCGGGGGTGAGCAACTATCTCCTCGGTAATGATCCCACGCAGTGGCGAACCAACGTGCCCAATTACCAAAAGGTAAGATATGCGCAGGTCTGGGATGGGATCGACCTGGTGTTATACGGCAACCAAAAGCAATTAGAGTACGACTTCGTCGTGGCTCCTGGGGCCAATCCGGATCAGATCCTGCTGCACTTCGATGGCATTGAAAACCTCCAGGTCGACGAGGGTGGTAATCTGACCGTGTCCCTGCCAGGTGGAAGGACGATACAGCAGACCGCTCCTGTTATTTATCAGGAGATTGCCGGCGCCAGAAAAGAAATTGAAGGGCGTTTCGTCTTATCAGACCAAACAGTTCGCTTTGAAATTGGCGAATATAACGCTGCACTACCACTTGTCATAGATCCGATCCTGGTTTACAGCACCTTTCTTGGCTCTCTGAGTTTTGATGAGAGCTATGACATCGCCGTGGACGGTACCGGCAACGCCTATATCGTTGGCAATACCAACTCCGATTACCCGATTACGGCCGGAGCCTATGATACAACTTTTAATGGGCTTCAGGATATTTTCGTAACCAAACTTAATGCCAGTGGTTCAGCCCTGGTTTTTAGTACCTATATCGGCGGTAGCTGGTATGACAGCGGCCATTCGATCGCCTTAGATAGTAGTAACAATATCTATGTTGCCGGTACGACCGACAGTAATGACTTTCCAACCACCTCTGGAGCTTTTGACCGCATCTTTGCCGAGTCATATGGGGGCGGCTATGAGGATGCTTTTGTACTAAAGCTCAATGCCAGTGGTTCAGCCCTGGTCTACAGTACCTATCTAGGCGGCGGTCCTGATGCAGTTGATTATATCTTTGGTCTTGCCGTGGATAACGGCGGCAGCGCCTACGTTACGGGCCAGACTAACGCTTCAAACTTTCCCACCACCGCAGGCGCTTACGATAGGACCCACAACAGTATTGGGAATGGGACTGACGCCTTCGTGACCAAACTCAACGCCAGTGGTTCAGGCCTGGTCTATAGCACCTTTCTTGGCGGCAATACCGGTGACGAAGGCTTAGATATCGCTGTGGATAGCAGCGGCAATGCCTACGTGGCTGGTGGGACTCAAAGTAGCAACTTCCCAACCACAGCCGGGGCCTATGATACCAGTTTCTCAGGCAGCAGTGACGCATTTGTAACCAAAGTAAATGCCTCCGGTTCGGCTCTGGTTTATAGCACTTTTATCGGTGCGAATGGGGCCGCCTGGGCTATAGACCGGGATACCAGTAATAACGTTTACATTGTCGGTTTTACTTCCGATGCTACCCATCCGACCACTTCTGGGGCCTACGACATCACGCACAACGGGGGTGTGGACGTGTTTGTAACCAAGCTCAATGCTGCCGGTACGGGTCTGGTTTATAGCACCTTTGTCGGCGGGAGTGGTTACGATGCAGGTTGGGACATCGATGTGGATAGTACGGGTAAAGCGTACATCACTGGCCAAACAGACAGTACTAATTTCCCCGTCACCTCCGGCGCTTATGATACTACGCCTAATGGGTCCTCCGATGCCTTCGTCACCACCCTAACCTCGGATGGAGCCGCCCTTTTCGATAGTAGCTATTTGGGTGGATCAAATGATGAGTCCGGCGCGGCGATTGTCGTAGACAATAGTGGTGATATCTATATAAGCGGCACGACGGGGAGTGCCGGATTCCCGGTTACGTCCGGGGCTTACGATCCGACCTACAACGGCAATGACGATGCATTTGTCGCCAAGATGCATTTTAATAGCCCGCCTACCATTTCCAACATTCTCGACCAGGTAACTAATGAGGACGTGACCGCTGGCCCGCTCAGTTTCACGCTCGGCGATGTCGAGACGGCAGCAGGGAGCCTGACGGTAAGCGGCAGTTCCTCCAACCAGACCCTGGTCCCCGATGCCAACGTCGTCTTTGGTGGCAGCGGGGCCAGCCGGACGGTGACCCTCATCCCGGCTGCTGACCAATCGGGTACAGCTACCATCACCATTACGGTGACTGATGGCGAGGCCTCGGCCTTCGATACCTTCCTGCTGACCGTCACTGCGGTCAACGATACCCCGACGATCGCCAGTATCACCGACCAGGTAACAGATGAAGACGTAGCGCTGGGGCCGATCGGCTTCACGATCGCTGATATGGAAACCGCCGCCAGCAGCCTGAGCTTGAGCGCCACATCCTCGGATTCGGCTCTGGTGCCCGTCGGGAACGTGGTCTTTGGCGGCAGCGGCGCCAATCGGACGGTCACAGTGACGCCGGCCTTAAACCAGTCTGGTTCGGTCACGATCACGCTCATCGTCAGCGATGGGCAAACGACGGCTGACAGCAGTTTCCTCTTGACCGTTCATCCGGTCAGTGATCCCCCTACGATTTCTAATATCCCGGATCAAACTACTGACGAAGATACCCCCAGGGGTCCCATCAGCTTCACCATCAGCGATGCTGAAACGGTCGCCAGTTCGCTCATCTTGAGCGCCGCTTCCTCCAATCTGACGCTTATGCCGCTCGACAATATTGCCCTGGCTGGAAACGGGACCAACCGGACGGTGACCCTTATTCCGGCCGACAATCAATCTGGGTCGGCTGCAATCACCGTTACGGTCAGCGACGGCGACCTGAGCACCAGTGATAGTTTTGTCTTGACGGTCAATCCGGTCAATGATGCCCCCACGATCTCTCCTATCCCTGACCAGCTCACCGCTTACCTTACGCCCGCCGGCCCCATCACGTTCACGGTCGGCGACGTGGAAAAAGCGGCCAGCTTACTCACGTTAAGTGCGGCCTCTTCTAACCCAATCCTGGCGCCGACGAGTAACATTGTTTTCGGCGGCAGCGGGGCCCAGCGCACGGTGACCATCACACCCACCGTCAATGAATATAGCACAACCACCATCACCCTGACGGTCAGCGATGGCAGCCTGACGACCAGCGACAGCTTCGTTTTAACGGTCAACAGCCCCGCAGATGACACCGATGGCGATGGCATGACGGACGGTTGGGAAGTTGATCACGGCCTGAACCCCATGCTGGATGATGCCGGGGAAGACCCGGACCACGATGGTTTAACCAACCACGAAGAGTCCCTGACCGGAACCGATCCACACGACTCCGACAGCGATGATGACAGCATGCTAGACGGTTGGGAAGTTGATCACGGGCTCAATCCGTTGGCGAATGACGCCGAAGGAGACCTGGATAGCGACGGTCAAACCAACCTCGAGGAATATCTGGCCGGGACGGATCCACACGACCCCGATAGCGATGATGACGGCTGGTCCGACGGCTGGGAAATTGACCACGGCTTTGATCCGTCTACTAATGACCGCACGTGGGATTCTGATCATGACGGGCTGAGCAATTATGACGAATATCAGCTTGACACCGACTGGCGTAACGCCGATACGGACGGCGACACCATCGGCGATGGAATTGAGGTCGGGCCTGACCCCACCTCGCCGCGGGATAGCGACCACGATGGGACCATTGATGCTCGAGACATCGACTCGGATGGGGACAGCGTACCCGATAGGATTGAAGGTCTGTCAGATGCTGATAACGACGATGTGCCTAATTATTTGGATGACGACAGCGATGGCGACGGCATTGCCGATGCCACCGAAGGCCAGGACCTCCTTGATACCGATGACGATGGGATTCTGGATTACCTGGACCTGGACAGCGATAGCGATAGCATCGCCGATGCTATGGAAGGCGAAGGGGACATGGACCTGGATGGCATTCCTAATTATCGGGATGATGATAGCGATGGGGACGGTATTCTGGATGGCTGGGAGAAGGATGACGACCCGGACAATGACGGCCGTCCCAATTACCTGGATCGCGATAGTGATAACGACGGCATACTTGACATCCTGGAAGGAATAGCCGATTTCGACCACGACGGTATTGCTAATTACCTTGACCCCGATAGTGATGACGATGGAATTGCCGACGCCCAGGAGGGGATCACGGACTCGGATGGCGATGGGGTTCATGATTACTTAGACCTGGATAGTGATGCGGATAGCGTGCCTGATGCTGTCGAGGGGATAGGGGATTTCGACCGAGATGGCATCCCCAACTATCTGGACGATGACAGCGACAATGATGGCATTGTTGATCTTGTCGAAGGAACAAACGATTCTGATGGCGATCAAATCCCCGACTATCTAGATTTGGATAGCGATGCAGACAATATAGCTGATACTGTGGAAGGGATTGGCGATTTTGATGGGGACGGCGTGCCCAATTATTTGGACGACGATAGTGATGGAGATGGCATTGCCGACAGTATAGAAGACGCAGTAGATGCTGACGGCGACCACACGCCCAACTATCTCGACCTGGACAGCGATAGTGACGGAGTTGCCGACAAGGTAGAAGGAATCGGCGACCTTGATGAGGACGGCGTGCCCCATTACCTGGATGACGACAGTGATGGCGATGGAATTGCCGACAGGGTAGAGGGTGCGACAGATGCCGATGCTGACCACACGCCTAACTACCTCGACCTGGACAGCGATGGTGATGGAATTGCCGACAGTATAGAAGGCACAGTGGATGCCGACGAGGATGAAGTGCCCAATTTCCTGGACGACGATAGCGACGGCGATGGAATTGCCGACAGAGTAGAGGGTGCGACGGATACCGATGGTGACCACGTCGCTAACTATCTCGATCTGGACAGCGATGGCGATGGAATTGCCGACAGTATAGAAGGCGCAGTGGATGCCGATGGGGATGAGGTACCCAATTATTTGGACGACGACAGCGATGGCGATGGCATTGCTGACAGTCTAGAGGGCGCGGCCGATGCGGATGGTGACCAGGTCGCTAACTATCTCGATCTGAACAGCGATGGCGATGGAATTGCTGATAGTAAAGAAGGCGCAGTGGATGCCGATGGCGACCACAGGCCCAATTTTCTGGACCTTGACAGCGATGGCGATGGGATTGCCGACTGTGTCGAAGGAACCGGCGATCTTGATGGGGATGGAATTCCTAATTATCTGGATAGTAATATTCCCTTAACCGTCACCGCGGTCAACCCTGTCTGGGCCAATGGCCAGGCAACCACGACCTTAACGATTATCGGGACTGGTTACGTGGCGCCGATGGAAATTAAAGTGGGCGCCTTTCTGTTACCCACCGTTACGCTGATATCCACCCAGACGCTGCACGGGGTTTTGCCGGTAACCATAACGCCGGGCATTTACGATGTAACCGCTATCAGATCGGATGGCCAGCATTATACCAAACCGTTCGCGATGGCCATAGGCGCTCTGCCGCCGATTGACCTTTCTGCTATCAATCCGGTCGAAGCGACGAACGAGGTCACGGTCACGCTGACCTTAACCGGAAGTGGCTTTTCCCGCATGACTCAAGTCAAGTTGGGGGATCAGACGCTCAGCGAGGTGACTTTTGTGACCGAACGGCTGCTGCGAACAAAGATACCGGCCAACCTGACGCCTGGCGCTTACGATATCAAAGTTATCAGCCCAGATAGTCAGAGTGACCTATTGTCACAAGTCTTTAGGATCAAACAGAATTCGCAAATATATCTACCGATAATCCTGAAATAGTCGGATCGGTTGGGAAGACTCAGATGAAACGGCGGCATCGCCCAACTATTTTGGTGCAGACAATCATCATCTGCTTCGTAAACTACCCACGGCTGAAGCTCGGGGGCTTTTCCCTAATCACCTAAGCGATTGAGAAGTGCGGCGGGTTTACAGCGGCCCTACGGCTTATTATCACCGCAGCGTTACGATCTGCGTTTGCGGAATAACCACAGACCGTACAAAGGAAAGAGCTTTGAGACTTACGATTAGCTTTATCAATATGCCCACAGGCAGCACATTCCCGGCTCGTGTTTCGAGGGTCTATCAAGATCACCGGCACACCTGCCAATTGTGCTTTGTAGGTTATTTTGGCCCGCAAGTCTGCGAAGGCCCAGGAGGATTGTTCGCTCCGCTGGCTTTTCCGAACCGTTACCCGTTCTCTGATGCCCGTCAATTCTTCCAGGGCAATGCCGAGGCCGGTGTCTTTAGCCTTCTCAACAATCTTCTTGCTTATATTGTGGTTGACGTGGTTCGCCAGGCGCTGCTCTTTACGACGGCGCTTTTTCAAGAGCCGTTTGGCTGCTTTGGTTTGCTTGCCTTGCAGCTTGGCTCTAAGTCGAGCGTGACGCTTACGGAGGCTGTTAAGGTGGTTTCCGGCGTAGGTTTCGCCCGTAGAATCGGCGGCGATATTTTTAATTCCCAAGTCTATACCAAGAAACCCTTCAACATCAACCGGCTCCGGCGTTTCGACTTCACATGTAGCAAACAGATAAAACTCACCATCTATCAAGGCCAAGTCGCTTTCGCCTCGTTGCTGCTTGAGCAATTCAAACTGGCGTTTCCCGGCCAAAAAAGAGATACGCAGCCGACCGGCAACAGTCCAGAGGCTCACTTCTTGCCGGTCAACGTACCAGCGCAAAATTCGAGCATCGTAGGCAATTGCGCCACGTGGGTTAAATTCTCGTTTGGTTTTTTTGTCCAGCTTGTAAGCGTCGGCAACTTTGGAAATGCAGCGCACGATTACCTGAGCGGTCAAATCAAATTGCACCTTAACTTCGTGGTAGGTTATTTTTTGAAGCCCAAACTTGTTAAACGTGCGCTCCCCCCAGGCTATACCGCTGATGTAATTACAAGCGGAGTTAGCCTGTTCGATCGTTTCAAGCAAGGTTTGATGTTGCTCCAGAGTGGTTTGCAACTTCACTTTAGCGGTAAGTTTCATAAGGATATTATAGTATCAGTAGATCCAATTTTTGCGCGGATTGTAGGTCAAACTGTTAGTTTGACCGGCACAAACTAACAGTTTGTGCTACAAATTTGGATCTACTGAGTATATTTTCAACCAGTTGATTAATTTATAGAGCAACGCCCCTTCCTCCCACGGCTGAAGCGCGTGGGCTTTCTGGGCGAAGAATCGTGCTGATTATCGAGTTCCAGGAGGAGTTCGTGAGCCTGAATGACGGGGAAGTAAAAAGCGCTCATCTGGTTGAACTGCTGCTAGGTGGTTTGGAATCACTCCGAGATACCAGGTCGATAGATGAGCCGTTGGCGTAGTGTTTTTTGGGCTTTATTCATTGGTTCTACCGGAACAGTGAAGGTTTTAGGGAATTGAATAAAGAGAACAACCTCCGCATTCTAGCACATTTGTTCGGAAAAAGCAAGTTAATATTAAAATAAAGTGGCTAAAAAATCTCCGCGAGCGCAACAGAAAGCTGAGGAAAGCACCTATGACTTCGAAAAAATCCTGGCTTGTATTTTCAGGGCTAAGTCTAAGTCTTGTTCTAATTTTGTTAGGCTACTACGCTACTGTGGACGCCGCCAACGTGCCACCACAACTATATCCCTCGGCTGTTTGCGGCCAGGTCGGTAACGTCGTGGTGGTTGAGGGCAAAAACTTCACACCCAATGTATTGGTTAATATCACCTGGGCCGGCATGCCTCTGGGAACCGACCCGGCGCCGGTCCAGGTTGACCCGGGCGGGAGCCTGGTTTTTCAGTTCATCATTCCCAATGACTATGGCGGTCCGCACCCGGTTCGAGTGAGTGACGGTCAATCGGCGGGAGAGTTTATTTTTGATCTGGGGATAGATTGTCCGCCGCCAGCCACAGCTACCCCCATAGAGCCGACGGCGACGGCGACGGTCACCCCAACCCCCCTGCCGCCAACGCCCGTGCCGGAAGTCCCGCGCCTCTTTTGCGAGCCGGAGGGCGTGCTGCCCGACTCGACGATACAAGTTTATGGCGAAAACTTTCATCCGGGCAGCCCGCTTTATCAATTACGTTGGGATGGCATCGTGATCCCCTGGTCGCCGTCAGGCTTAACCGTGGGCGATGATGGTAAGTTCGCCCTGACGGTGGTAGCTCCGTCGGACAGTTACGAAATGCACACCCTGGTCGCCGATGACGGTCGCAGCGGCAGCGCGCCCTGCTACGTTAATCTGGTGCCGCGTAATCCGACCCCAACCTCGACTCCGACACCCACCTTAACCCCCACCGCGACACCCACCTGGACGCCAGGACCGCCGCCGGGGGTTACGGTTACCCTTACGGCCACGCCTGGTCCACAAGACACCTGCGCGGCGATTGAGGCCGCCTTTACCCGCTATCCCCTGGTGAACAGCCAGATTGATGCCGGTATTACCGTGACCAACCTGAATACGCCCTGGCCAGCCGGCGAGGTGCAGCTCAGGATCTGGCAGAATTACAATATGTTCGAGTGGGACACCGGTATCTTTCAAACCTTGCCGGCCATGGCGGTGGGCGAAATGATGCCCTTACACCTGACTTTTAGCTCGCCTCAGTCTGGCCCGACCTGGTTCCAACTGCGCTTGCACCAGGTGCAGACCGGCCAGGAGTTACCCTGCGCCTCGGCTTGGTTTCCGCTCCAAATCATCAAAGCCGAACCCTATCCCCCACCCTTGGCCTCGCCGCCGGATAACGTCTGGCTAAATAGCCGCCAATTAACCCTGGCTTGGTTGCCGGCGGAAGTGCCGGATCGAGCGGGGCCGGTCGAGCAGTATGAGGTCCAAGTGGTCGATCTTGTGAGGGGCCAATTGCTCCACCAGGCCGTAAGCGCTAATGTCACCGACCTGGCTTACACCCTCCCCAATGATTACGGGGCGCGCCAGTTAGCGTGGCGCAGCCGCGCCTACAACCTGGCGGGTTGGAGCTTGTGGTCCACGGCCCTCTATTTTGGAGTAGACACGGTCCGGCCAACGGTCGATATCAGTCTGGCTGGCGAGCAGGGCGATAACGGCTGGTGGCGCTCGCCGCTGACGGTGCGGGTGGGCGGCAGCGACGCAGCCCCAGGCTCAGGGCTGCAGGCCACTTTTTTACAGGTCGGGGAAACGAGCTGGCAGCAGGTCATTCCCGGCGGGGCCACTACCGTGAATACGGAGGGGGCCTTTGATCTGCGCGCCTACGGGCGAGATGGGGCCACCCATCGCAGCCAGGTGGTGGTGCAACCGGTCAAGATAGACTTACACCCTCCCGACTCGGTCGAACCTCGGTTCTCTGCAGAGCCCACGACCAGCGGCTGGTATACCCGGCCGCTAACGATCCGCATTGAAGCTGAAGACCCGGTCTCCGGGATTGCCGATCGTTCGATTCGACTCGATGGGGGTCCGTGGCAAAGCGACGAAGTCAGGGTTGAGGCTAGTGGCTCGCATACCCTTGAATTTACAGCGAAGGATGGGGCCGGACACGACTCAGAAATCTATCAAACCACGGCTAAATTGGATACGGCTTTACCTGCCGGAGCGATTGCGCTGAATGGTTCACTTTGCCAGACCTGCAGCCCGGCCACGGCGAGCGTTTCGGTGGGCGATGAAAACAGCGGTCTGGCTCACTGGGCTTTATCCATCGTCTTACCCACCCAGACGCCGCAGGCACTTACCCAACAGGCCAATACCATTCTAGCTTCAGGCAATGACCTGGTGAGAGATGTAGCGATTAATGGGGGAACCCTGCCGACCGGACCCTTGACCCTGTACTTGGCGGTACAGGATAGGGCCGGGTGGGTAACGACCGAGGAGTTGAGGGTTAATAATGCGCCGTACACTCCGGGACCAACCCCAACGCCATGGCTGATGGCGACGGCGACCCCATGGCCGGCGCCGACCGGACAGGCCGCAAATACCGGTCTGGTGACGCCTGTCCCTAAAGATGACTCGGGTGACGATGGGGAGGAAGATAATAATGGCCGCGGCGGTGGGGGTGGCAGTGGTGGTAGTGGTCAGGGTGGTGGTGACGCTATCGGCGCTGCCGGTTACCCGGTCGGTGAAGGCGTAGTTGTACCGGCGATCTTGCCGGTCACGGGAGACGGGTTGCCTGGTTCATGGGGGTGGGGGACGCTCGTGTTTTTGTTGTTCCTCCTGGTAAGCTTGATGCGGCTGTTGAACAGCTCCTCAAGCTCATCCATTTTGCGTCTTCCGTTGTCGCTGTTGAGCCTGAGGCACTCAAAAATACCAAGAAACCAATCTCATAACAGGGATGCTAATGATCGAACCACAGCCTTGCTTCATTGGTATGGCTGGAGCGGGTGTTGCAAGAACTATTTTCCTTCCCATTCAATCAACTTCATTCAATCAAATGATCACACAAACGACAAGGAGCAATGATTATGATTATTTCCATCTGTGGCAAAGGCGGCACCGGCAAGACCACTGTCTCCGGCCTGATTCTGGACGAGCTGGCTCGGGCTGGCTATCCGGGGCCGGTACTGGCGGTAGACGGCGACCCGGCCTCGACTCTACCCATGACCCTGGGCTTGCCCGATCCCCCGGCGACCCTGGCCGATGTTCGGGAGAAGGTGACGCTTGACGCGCAAACCATTCGCAGGCTGCCGGCTGGAACATCGCCGGCGAGTTACGTTTTCGAGCAGATGCGGGTAAGAGGCGTATTGGTCTCGCATCAACTGAGACAGATGCCGCTGGATCTACTGGTGATGGGCCAGGGAGAAGGGCCGGGCTGCTATTGCAGCTTGAACCACGCCCTTTCGATCATTCTGAACGAAATGGCCAATTGCTATCCGCTGCTGTTGCTCGACAATGAAGCGGGTTTGGAACACGTCAGCCGCTACCGCCTGAAGCGCGCTGATCTCTTCCTGGTGGTCACGATGCCCAATCGGGCGGCCCTCTCCGTCGCCCAGCGGATTACGGCCACGGCGAAACAGCTCAAGATCGAGATAGGCGAGAGTTGGCGGGTCTTTAACCAGGCCCCGGCCAGCTTTCAGCCGACGCCCAACGGTCCAACCCTCATCGTGCCCTACACTCGGGGGCTGACCGAGCTCGAGTCCCAGGGAAAAGCGGTGGTGGCGCTGCCGGCCGACCACCCGCTGCGTCAGGCTGTATCCCCCCTTGTGGAGCAGGTGCTTGCATGTGCGTAGCCTATTGCCACAGAAAACTTATCCTTTTCTGGGATCATGAGGATTGCCATCCCACTGATTGCGAGTTTGCCGGGGGGCCGCACGGTTCCTGCGACAGTTGCCTCTACCAGGAGAACGATATCTGTCTGCTGACCCACGCTCCTTTGCCCGCCCAAAGAGGGTGTTGTCATTGCAATGTGACGTTAGTTCAAGGAGTGCGCCAAGTCACCCAGGAGATGGTGGGCCTCCTGAATCTGGACGCGAATGAGAGGATGACCGAAGCCCTGGAGGAGCGAAATGTGCGTTATCATCTTGACGAGGCTAACGACCTGCTGCTGATAGACCCGGATAGACTCCCGGTCCCCCTGACCTACGGGCTTGGCACCAATCATCTGGCCGATGAGAGTTTTGACTGGTCGGATTGGTACGAGCAGTGGGGACCAGAAGTCGAGTCGGAAGCGGGACCGTAGGTGGGATCTATGTGGCAGTTACTGTGGGGTTTGTTTTCCCTGGCTGTGGCCTTGATGATTTTCTTGAAACCGGGCAACCCGGCTGATGACACCCATAAATGGGCTAAATTACCAACGCTTACGCCTACGCCTTCTGAACCATCCTTCCGTGGGTCAAAATTGCCGACCCTCACCCCGACTCCCAACCTGGCCGCTTTCGCAGATTGGCTAGAACAGTGGCCCGTGGAGGTCAGCAGTGTCCCCATTCAGCCGGCTCTCGTGGCGCCGCCCCAGCCGCACCTGACCGGCTTCCCCTCGATCCTCCCCGGTTCAGACGCTGGGACTGTGCTGTCACAGCCCATCCCGCTAACGCCGATCAGCAGCGCCACGCCGACCCCGCTCCCTGACAGCCCACTCGTCGGGTTGCCGGTCAATGGCCGGATCACCCAGGGCTTTGGCTGCTCGTTGTATTACACCGGCATTGCCGGGCCCGGCTGTTCCGCCGAGCAGCCATGGTTTCACGATGGCCTGGATATTGAAGCGGTGGTGGATACCCCGGTCGCGGCGATGATGGCCGGGGTGGTGATTTTCGCCGGAGAGGATACGACTGGACCGAAGTGCGATGATGATCGCGGCTATGGGTTAGCAGTCGTGGTGGACAGCGGCAGCGGCTGGCGGACGCTGTATGCGCATCTGGTAAAGACCAATGTTACCGCCGGCCAAGTGGTCAGCCCTGAAACCATTGTTGGGGCGGTGGGGACGAGCGGCTGTGTGACCGGGGCTCATCTTCATTTTGGTCTGCGCCACAATGATATTTTGATGGATCCACGTGTGCTGACCACCATTGCGAAGAATTAAATTATTGATGTGACGGCAATTGAGCGTTTTCAATTGACGAAATAGAACAAATGTTCTATAATTGACGTGAATTTTATGGCGCAGCAAGAGATGTTAAACAACGTCGAATATTAAAATTTGGAGAAACATGGTAGCAATAACAACTTATGGTGCTCAAAATATTAAACGCCTGGAAGGGCTAGAGGCAGTGCGCCGCCTGCCGGGGATGTATATCGGCAATAATGGAGTGTATGGCCTCCACCACATCCTGATGGAGCCGATTGATAATGCCGTTGATGAGATTCTCAACGGCCATGGTGATACCATTAAGGTCATCATCCACGGTGATGGCTCGGTCAGCATTCAGGATAACGCCCGGGGCATCCCGGTCGAGTACAAGCCTGACGCAAAAATGTCGGCCCTGACTGAAGTTTTGACGGTGCTGCATGCCGGCGGCAAATTTCGCGAAGCCGGTCAACAAGACGCCTATCTCAGTGGTTCAGGTGGCCTGCATGGCATTGGGGTCAAGGCGACCAATGCCTTCTCACGATGGCTTCAGGTAGAGGTGAGGCGGAACGGAGTTATCTACCGGCAGCGGTTTGAGAATGGTGGCAAGCCGGTCAATGATGTTCAGATTATCCAAGCGGGTAGTAACCAGGCGATTGGCGAAGTCAACGCCGAGACCACCCTTCTAACTGATCGTAAAAGCGGCTTGCTGACTGGCGTGAGAGCGGGTGGCAAAACCACGGCGGTGCAGGCCAATCCCAACCTGGGCACGGGAACAACGGTCCATTTCCGACCGCATCGGCAGTGGTTCGACTCCGACATGGACTGGCCGCAGCCAGATAAGGGCGTGCCCTGGGACTTCAACCGGCTGGCCGGCCGCCTGGAGCAGGTAGCCCACCTCCACCCCGGCGTTCGGATCGAGCTGCGCGACGAGCGCGGTCCCAAGAAAGAGCACAAGAAACGGGTTTTTCATTCTCAGAAAGGATTGTTGGATTACATCGCCGCCTTGAACGGGGGATTAGAGACACTCCATAAACCGATCCAGTTCAAAGACAGCAGCGGCGATGGGACGATCACAGTGGAAGTGGTACTGCAATATGCCGGCGAGGAAATGATTATTTACAGCTTTGTCAACTCGATTCCCACCCCCCAGGGAGGAACAGCCGTGAGTGGCTTTCAGGCCGGTTTGACCAAGGCGGTCAATCAATTTGGAGCAGATAAGAAGCTGCTCAAGGATGGCAATATCCGAGGCGATGACCTGCTCCTGGGGCTGACCGCCATCGTCAATGTCACGATGACCAAAACGCCCCAATTTTCCAGCCAGACCAAGGAAGCGTTGACCTCGACCGAGGTGCAGGGGGTGGCGACGTCGGTCACTTACGAAAACTTGCTGACGTATCTGAACCGAAATATTCCGGTGGGTAAGATCATCATCAACCAGGCGGTGGCGGCGCAGCGGGGCCGGGAGGCGGCCAAAGCTGCCCGCCAACTGGTTATCCGCAAATCAGCTTTGGAGGTCTCGGAACTGCCCGGTAAGCTGGCCGACGTGAGCCGAGGCGTCCCCGTCGAGCAGACGATGTTGTTCCTGGTTGAGGGGGACAGTGCCGGCGGCAGTTGTAAACAGGCCCGCGACCGGCGCTACCACGCCATCCTACCCCTGCGGGGCAAAATCCTCAACACCGAGCGGATTCCGGTGACAAAAGTGCTGTCCAATGCCGAAGTCAAGGCGATTGTGGCCGCCATCGGTGGGGGGATGGGCGCTGATTTCAAAGTCGAGCAGATGCGCTATGGCGGGGTCAGCATTATGACTGACGCAGATGTTGACGGAGCTCACATCCGTACCTTGCTCCATACCCTGTTTTGGCGGCATATGAAACCGCTGGTTCAGGCCGGGAAGTTATTTGTCGCCGTGGCTCCGTTGTATCAACTGCGCAAGGGCAAGGAGACACGCTATGCCTACTCGGAGGAGGAGCGAGACACTATCTTGAAGAAGTGGGGTCGGGATGGGGTCACGATCCAGCGCTACAAAGGTCTGGGCGAGATGAATCCAGAGCAACTGCGGGAGACGGTTTTTGCACTGAACAAAAGCGAAGGAGCAAATCCGGTGATAAACGAGCATCTGCTGCAAGTGGTGGTTGAGGATGCGCACCAGGTCGGGCAGGTGATGTCAGTCTTGATGTCGTCTGATGTGGCCCCCCGAAAGCAGTGGCTGCTTAAAAAGTGGGCCGGTGAGGAATCGGATTGGGGCGGGAACGGGGATGATGTCGATAGCAAGAATGGCGAGAACGGAGAAGGAGAGCAATGAAAACAGTCGAACTAACCACCGATTTAGAGCGAGCCTATTTCGACTATGCGGTCGAAACCCTCGTGGATCGGGCCTTGCCCCGGGTCGAGGATGGATTAAAGCCGGTGCAGCGGCGTATCCTGTACGCCATGCACGATATGGGGCTGGCCTGGAACAAGGCGTACAAGAAATCGGCCCGCGTCGTCGGCGAGGTGTTGGGCAAGTATCATCCCCATGGCGATTCATCCGTCTATGGGGCCCTGGTGCGCCTGGCCCAGGATTTCTCGCTGCGCGAACCGCTGATCGATGGCCAAGGTAACTTTGGCAGCGTCGATGGCGACGCCGCGGCGGCCATGCGTTATACCGAAGCTCGCCTATCGGAGATTGCCAACCTATTGACCCAGGATATCGAGCGCGATACGGTTAACTGGGTAGATAATTTCGATGGCTCGCTGCAGGAGCCGGTCATTTTACCCACCCTTTTGCCGAATCTGCTGGTCAACGGCTCGTCCGGAGTGGCGGTCGGGATGGCCACCAATATTCCGCCGCATAACGTGGGCGAAGTGTGTGAGGCCTTGATCTACGTGGCCCAGCGCTGGGATAAACGGGCTCATCTCAAGGTTGAGGAGCTGCTGAAACTCATTCCTGGTCCGGACTTCCCCACCGGCGGGCTTATCTACCGCTACCGGGTCGAACCGGGCGGCAATGGCGCGGGGGATACGGTCGTGGACACGATTCGCGCCGCCTATGAGACCGGTAAGGGCCGGATCGTCACCCAGGCCCGGGTGAATATCGAACAGACTAAAGGGAACAAGGCCGATATTGTCGTGACCGAGCTGCCCTACGCCGTTCAGAAAAGTACAGTCCTGGAAAAGATTGCCAAAGAGGTGCGTGAGGGCCGCATCGCTGGGGTGTCCGACCTGCCGGACGAATCGGACTACACCGGCATGCGCGTCGTGGTCGAGGTGGCCCGTGGGGCAGATCCGCGCCAGGTGCTGGAGTCGCTGCTAACCTACACCCAGCTCCGCCAGACCTTTGGTGTGACCAACCTGGCCTTGGTGGACGATGGTGAGGGCGAAGCGATCCCTCGGGTTCTCTCCCTGCGGGAGATGCTGGTTTACTTCGTCGGCCACCGTCTTAGTGTGATCGAGCGGCGCAGTCGCCATGAGTTGGCCGAGCGGGAGGCCCGGTTGCATATTGTTCAGGGGCTGCTTAAGGCGCTGGACGTGATTGATGAAGTGATTGCCACGATCAAAAAATCTAAAACTACCGACACCGCCCGCGAGAATCTGATCAAGCAATTTGGCTTCAGCGAGGCTCAGGCCAGAGCCATCCTCGCAATGCAATTGAGTCGGCTGGCAGCCATGGAGCGGACCAAACTGAAGGAGGAAGGTCGGGAATTATTGGAACGAATCAAGTACCTCAACGTGCTGTCGGCTTCAGAGACGAAACGGTTAGAGGTGGTCATCGAAGAGACAACGGCGCTCAAGACGAAATTTGCCACGCCGCGCCGGACGGTTATTATTGATCGAGAAGATCAGGCGGCCGGCTTGGCGGTAACGACCGAGGCTGACTTGGTCGTACCGGACAAACCGCAAGTGGCGGCGATTACAACTCGGGGTATCCTCCGGGTGGACGCCGATCGATTCACTTATAAGGCCAAAGCTGGGCCATCGGCCAGGGCGGTTGAGGCCCATCTGCAGCAGCTTTGGTTGCAGCCCGAGGATACCTTGCTGCTCATTTCCAATCGGGGCCAGGCCTGGAAAGCGCCGGTGGGGCGGGTGCCTGCAGAAGCGACTTTCGCCGATTTGGGACTGGGTAAAGGTGAGTATCTCATTGGGGGCGGGGTGCTGACCCTGGATCATTATCTGACCATCGGCACCCGCGCTGGCAATATCAAACGAACTAAAGTCGAGGATCTGGCGATGAGCGAAGCTTCGTGGGCCACCGTCATCGGTTTGAATGGCAAAGACGAAGTGCTGTTCGCTGCGGTGGGCAGCGATAAGGCCGCGGTAATGTTTTTCACGGCGGGTGGAAAGGCCATCCGCTTCGCTGCCGCTGAAGTCAACCCGCAGGCGACGGGTTCGGCGCGGGGTACGGTGGGGATCAAGCTGGGCAAAGATGACAGCCTAGTTGCGGGAGGGGTGATAGAGCCGGATGAGCAGGCTCAAGTTGTGGTCGTGAGCCGGACTGGTTTTGTGAAACGAGTAGATCTCAAAGAATTTCCTCTGCAAGGCCGTGGCGGTCAAGGCGTGCAGAGTCTGGAGGTTGTCAAAGTTACGGGCAGAGTGGCCACGGCGACTGTCGCTGCCGGTCAGGCGAGGACTTGCGATGTGCTTTCAGCCAAAGGATTGAGGTATCGGTTGGAAATAGATAATATTCCGATCACTGATCGGCGCAAACGAGGCGAGAAGTTAGTAGATTTCGGGGCCGATGATGCGATTATAGGCATAATTGGGTTATAATAAATTCACTTTTGGTCGTTGGCCTGGCAACTCTGGGAACAGTTGGCTGTTTTGACTTTGGGTTGGCTATAAAGCTCTTCTTCAGCGGAAAAAGGTTTTGCCATGCGCTTCGCTTAAGCTTAGCCCGGATGATTTTGCTGGTAAGGCACGACGAGAATGCCTTGCGGATGTTCTACGAAAGGACCCGAGGAAACGAGCCTGGTGCAATAAGTATATGCGTGCAAGGTCAACATGGGCAGATATCTAAAAGCCGTGCGCTTCATTCTTTTTTGGGGACTGGGAAGTGCCTTGGTTGCCTGGCCACTGTTGCCTCAGTGGGCTGTTGGTTGTGGGATAACCGGGGCCATATTTGCAGTTGTTATTTTGATCATCTTTGCCGGTCGCGAACAAGAAGCCCGCATCTTCTTTGACGAAATCCCAGATGAACCGATTTCCCGTCTGGGGCTACTGTGGTCAATCATCGGCTGTATTGAAATCATCCCTCTCGTGCTAATGGTTGTCGGATTAATTCTGACCGGGTTAAAATTATGGGGGATCTTTTAATTTTGACCTTGCTGCGACGAATGGGGCTGGCCAACAAGGGGATTTTTTTGCCTGAGATCGAAGCGAACGTAATGAGTGTAGAGCGCCAGCGGCGGCGTTGAAAGCAGAATAAAGAAGAGAGGGACGAAAGGCAGCGTTGGCTGATACAATCGGGCGAGATAGACGGCGATACCAATCTGTATCATCCAGCCGATCCCCAGGATGAAGAGAGGTAGAAGTTTACTGACCAAGCGTTGCGATCTAGTGGTCGGTTTCAGCGGTTCGACCCCAAATACACCGAACTCATAACGACATGGGATGCCACTCAGGCGATAGCCTATCATTTGCAAGTACTGATAGGGCAAAATTAAGAGGCCGTAGATTTTTTCAGCCATCACATTTTCTCCTTCAAAGTTGCTGTTCGTCTCCCAGAATACCACTAAACTCATATTTGTTCAAGAATTTCTCAGCTAACTTACCCAGAGCGTAAAGCCTGTATTACTTCCTCGTCTCTGGCAAAACCACCATTTTAAAAGAAGCCACTTTTTGTCGGAAGATCTGTGTCTTTTCAGGGAGAATATGCCTTTGACAAACTAAGAATATTAGTCTATAATCTAATCATATTAGATAACCGGCAACCTACTGCCTGGCTCAATGATTAAATAGGCGCTTGCTCTAGGGTTGCTACCATTAAAAATATGAAGGACTTTCCCATGCGAATAACAAATCATGGCCGCTATTTAATCCAATTGACCCGCTACCCGCTCCTGTTTCCTGTCAACTGCTATCTAGTCCGCGAGGATGATGGCCTGACCCTCATTGATACCGGTCTACCCGGCAGCGCAGCCGCCATTCTTAATGTTGCCCGCGAGCTAGGGATGTCTATTCAACGCATCATTCTTACTCACGCGCATGGCGATCATCTTGGCTCGCTCGATGCGCTGCACCAACTGCTCCCTGAGGCTGAAGTGCTGGTCTCCGCCCGCGACGCGCGCTTCTTGGTCGGCGATATGAGCCTTGACCCTAGCGAGCCGCAGATGAAACTGCGCGGGGATTATCGGACCACCACTACCCGGCCCAGCCGCCTGCTGTACGATGGCGACCAGGTCGGCTCGCTCCAAGTGATCAGTACTCCCGGTCATACGCCCGGCCACCTTGCGCTGTTCGATGCCCGTGATGGCACGCTCATTGCGGGTGATGCCTTCCAGACACGAGCCGGAGTGGCGGTGTCAGGTACGGTGCAGTGGCTATTCCCCTTCCCGGCGCTAGCCACCTGGTCTCGCTCGCTGGCCCTCGCCAGCGCCCGCAAGCTTCGGGCGGTCCAACCATCGCGACTGGCAGTAGGCCATGGCGAAGTGCTGGAGCAGCCGTTAATGGAGATGGATCACGCCATCGAAGTAGCGGCCCGCGAGCTGGGAGAGTTGCAGCTCCATGGCGCGTAGTGTGGGGATCGACCGGGGGCAGGTAGTGGCGGTCGCCGCCGAGCTGGCCGACGCCCACGGGCTAGACAAGCTGACCCTGGCTCAGGTGGCGGCACGCCTGGGTGTCC
>CAZRYD010000062.1:0-24176 GCA_964604225.1 uncultured Caldilineaceae bacterium | reverse complement strand
TCAGGCGTGGACTTGGTGACTCTGAACCGCACCTTGACAGCTCTAATATTGAATTGTCGGGTCAGGTTATTTTGGAGAGCGTTGCTGACGGTGATATAGTGCCTCAAAGCTTCTCGGTAAGTGGTACTTACTCAGCGGAGGTAACCGATCATATTTGGGTGATAGTCTATGCTCCTGATGGTCGCTATTATCCCCAATCTAAGAATGCTTGCGAAGGGATAAGTACCATCCAGAGCAATGGCTTTTGGGAAAGTGGCATTAACCTTGGCGGGGCTGGCGATGTGGATAAGCCCTTTGATATTATTGTAGCGCTGGTAAATGAGGATGTCCATACTATCTTTGAAAGACGACAAGAAGAAGGATGTCGAACAGGTTCTTTTCCAGGTCTCCTCTTTATCGAGTTGCCACACGGTATTGATGAGAAGGCCAGCGTTTCAGTAAGACGTGGTGAATAGCTCTGCTTTATCGGTTCAGAAGTAGCAGTGAGCATAATGATGTTGTCGGCGCAAACCCTTAGCCGAGTAAGTATTGCTCTCGTGGCAGGGCTTGGAGCTGCTCTCATTGTGTCAGCCAGCCTGGCATCAACCTTAGCTCAATCTACTGCGCTTCCTAACCTCATTACCACAGAAGGTCGTTTTCTCGTTCGCAATAGTGCTCGCTTTGAAGTGCGGGGGATGAATTACTATCCCAAGGATTTCGCCTGGGATAAGTTTTGGACAAACTACAGCAACCCGGCAGTCTCTGCCCAAATCAATCAAGAGTTGGATAAGACCAAGCTGTTGGGGATCAACACCGTCCGTATCTTTACCCCCTACCGCTTTTTTAGTGGAACGGTTCAAAGTAGCTATCCGAGTTATTTGGCGGATTTCATTGACCGGCTGCAAACCCGCGACATGGTAGCCATCGTCACCTTGTTCGATCTCTACGCCAGCGACTCGGTGGCTCCCTACTCGCTGGCGGATTATCCGACCAGCAAGCAGCACCTCAGCACCGTCATCAATACCTTGGGCGTCACCAACCCCACCATCCTGGCCTGGGACATCAAAAATGAACTCGACCGGGATTATGGGGTCTTTGGAAAGGCCCAAGTCAAGGCCTGGGCAACCGAGATGATGAGCTACACCAGGCAATTGGACCCCAACCATTTGCTCACTATCGGCTTTTATGGCGCGGTCACTGGTACGCTTTGCTACGATTCCGGTATCACCACCCAAGACTATAGCCCGGCCATCACCGCCGAGTTCGTCTCCGTCGTAGATTTTGTCAGCATGCATTATTTTTTATCAGAACGCTGTTTTGAGAGTGATCTGCAGGCGCTGCAAACCCAGGTCGGTAACAAGCCCATTATCCTGGAAGAATTTGGCCTGCACACTTTGTCTAATCCCTCTTTGGCTAACCCACCTCATACTGAAATCGAACAGGCGACCTATTATAATGCCCTGCTTTCTCTCAGTGAAGCCCACGGTGTGGCCGGTTATCTTTTCTGGACACTCAATGACTTTTCTTATATTCTGCCCGGCTCGCCGGAGTTAGAACGCTGCCTGGGAATTCTACATAACAGCCAGGTTAGCGTGTGCCAGGTGACAAATCCCGCAGACTATAGTGAGAAATCGGCTGCTGGCACAACACGTCGTCATTATGAAGCCCGTGTAGCCTATCTGGACTTGTTTGACGCTTGGTCCGATCCGAATACCGACGCACCTCCAGCCGGTTGGGCTGATAATTGGGCTGACGGCGGGGCGCTGTTGCGAGGATACAAACCGGCCAATCTACTCTGGAGCCACAATCCGGGGAAAGTAGCCTTTTCCAAATTTGTCACCAACAGTATCTCGATCACCGGTCTGACCGTCTCCCCCATACTGAGGGACGTTGATGTAGGCCACTATCCATTTTTAACGGGCCAGGTGTCGAGTTACAGCGTCGGTGATGCCACATTTGGCAGCAATGCTACATTGTATATTGGAGTGAAGGAGGGGGCGCAAGTGACGCGGCTGTTGACGATTACCCCTGGTGTCTCGTTGCCTTACACCTTCAATCTTAACCTGAACCAGCTTTCCACTCATTGGAGTGGCATTCACAACTTTCAAATTGTCCTTGAACTGGTTCCCGAAGCCGGAAAAGATGGTTACTCGGCAGTCTATGAGTTCGATTGGATAGCCATTCAGGGGCACGTGGTCTATTTGCCTCTAATTCTAAAGAGGGCTATCCAATAGGTCAATGATGAATAACTCCGGTCAAATTAAGAGATCGGCAGTTAGCATTTGCCCTATCGGATCGTCACCCCCCCCGCTTGCACCATATCTCCACTCTGGCCGGGCGAGTCACTGCCAGTTACAGGCAAACGATCCCCAGTGACGGGATAATACCAGCCCACCACGAGTCGATATTGCCCTGGAGCGATTCCACCGGGTAAGGTCAAACTTTGCCGATCCACCACGGTACGACCAGGCTGCCAGGCGGTGGTGGGTAAATAGCCCAGGCTGTCTTGTGGCGTCCAATCCAATTGAGCGACAACATTACCGGCGTCATCCACCAAATGAGCAAAGGTCTTCAGATCAACCGTGATCGGAGCGGTGCTTTGCCAGTAGAGGGTAAAGGGTAAGGAGTCGCCGGGTTTGAGGGAGGTAGTGGGCAGGTCAACCCCCTGGAGATTGATCAGATGCCAGAATTGAGCCTGGCGTTGCTGTGAAGGTTGGGTAGATACAGGCGTGACAGCGGTATAGGTGTCGCGCCCGGTGTGCTGAAAGGTTCCAAGCCTGGCCCAGGTTTTGTTTTCAAAAAGATACAGTCCAGCATCGGCCTGGGTGATGGGCAGGCGCTGCGCCGTATCGCCCCATACTTTTTTGGTCACGCCGACAGCCAGGGTGAACTCGTCGCCTAAATCCCAGGGCAGGGTCCGGGTGAGAATGATTTCGCCGGGCGACCAGCGGGAGGTAGGGTACCACAGGGTGGTCACCAGGGGGCGCTGGCTGGTGTCCTCGATCAGTTTGCCGTTGCGATCAATGAAAAAAGGCCACAGGGTGTAATCTTGTTCCAGGGGTTGGAGAATTTGCCAGTACAGGGTCATCACCGGCAGCTTTTCTTCGTGAGCGCCCAGGCTGAGATCATAGCCCAGCAGTTTCAATTTTTTATCAAAAGTGACGGCTGCCGGGAATTGGGGTTGAAAATTAGCCGGATCGGGCACGCGGGCAAAATCATAGAAAGTATCAGGCAGCGTGGTCGGCAGCTCGGGCCGATTTTTAGCCAGCAGCAAATAGCCGTCGAAGGCGTCAACCACGCCAAAGCCGTTGGCCAAAAACTGATCGACGCGCTGGCGCAGTTCAACCGGATGCAGCGGCCAGGAGTCTTCGGTTATGTCCAGCACAATGTGGTCGGCATCCTCAATTCGGTCGAATATGTAAAGCGTTTCTCGCTGGCTGACGTGAGGGTTGAGCCGGTCATGGGCCGACAGCGCCGCCTCGGGCGGGATCTGGGCAAAGAGATGTTCAGCCCGGCGATGGTGGTCGGTGATCTCTTCCCAGCCTCGAAATTGACCACCCCAGGGAAAGTAGCCATAGAAGAGGTGATAGGCCAGAGAAGCAGTGAGGATGAGGCCACCGACGAGGAGGTTGAAAAGTTGCGTGATGCGTGATGCGTAAAGCGTAAAGCGTGACAATGCCCTATTCGCCATTCGCCTATTCGCCCCTTCGCCCCTTCGCTTGAGGTTGGCGACGCCGTAGATGCTGCTAATCATCACCGCCGGGACAATGGGGGCAGCGTAAATCAGGCTGTTGACGCGCTGCATCGGCGAGAAATTGCTGAGCAGGTTGATACCGAGAGAAGGCAGAGCCAGCAGCAAGGTGATGGGATTGAACAGAGCGGTGAAGGCAGTGGGGGTCAACAGCAGCCGCAGATAATCCAGCGCCTGCACTTTTTGCAGATGGCTCAAAACGAGCTGAGGCTGAACAAAGAAGTTCAGGACGATGTGAGGCGGGCTGTCGCCCAGGTGGCCGTAGCGATTCCAATGGATGTTTTCGGTGCCGGCAAAGGCCGGCGGGATGACAAAAACGGCCAGAAAAGCCCACAGGTTGGAAAGGCCCACCGTGATCAAGCCCAGACGGCGCTGGCGGTTAATGAAAAAGGCGTAAAAGCCCAGCATCATCACCAGCAGGGTCATATCCTCTTTGCAGGCCGCGGCCAGGATGGCGAACAGGGCAAATGGTTTGGGGCGCTTGGTTTCCAGGTAATAAAAGGCAGCCAGCAGAAACGTCGGCGCCAGCGTGATGGCGTGGAAGTCGAGCAGGGTCGCGCCCTGGATGGCCGGGAACATCAGATAGACCAGGGCAAAGATGAGGGCTAGGCCGTCATTGTGCAGTTTGAACCGGGCCAGGGCGAACACCGGGATAGCCCCCAGGGCCACGACAACGCTTTGAAAAAGAAAAAGAATTTCGGGGCTGCTATGAATGAGGTAGAGCAGCGAAATGGGTAATAAAATCGGTTCGACGTGCAGACTCAGGCGGTTGGTGGCGCCGGGCTGGTTGGTCTGATGAAAGGGGCGGCCGTGCAGGGTGTTCCAGATAGCCTGATCCATATTGCCCAAATCTAGCGAGCGGGAGCCAAAGGAGTGGTAATGCAAATAAAGTTGAACAAAGAAAAAGGCGGCGTAGCCTACCATCGCCAGGATCAGTAAGGTGGAGATGAGCGGGGCAGGGCGCTTGGTCATAGTGCTACGTAAAGCGTAATGCGTCCCAAGGCGAGGTTTCGCTCTAAAACGTAATGGACAAATAGTGTAGACAACCAGACATTACACATTACGTATTACGTTTTAGTCTTTTAATAATTGGATGAGTTGGCTGACCAGATAGCCATAAAGAAAAACGGCGCAGACAAACAGCAGAAAACTGCTCAGCCCCAGGCTGAACCAATTTGGCCGAGGTTTGGTGTCTGTCCAGGGAGCCGCGCCCATTTCGGCCATACTTTCGCTGGCTGTTTCCGGGTTAACCGGAGAAATCTCGCTTAACTCCTGGAGCTGTTGCCAGGCTGTCTCTTGTGATTTTCTGTCGTCGGAGCGTTGGGCCGCGCCCCGAAAAGCCTGGACGGCTCTTTGGCGGTTACCTTTGGCCAGGTAGGCTAATCCCAGGTTAACATAGGCCGGGCCAAAGCGCTGGTCGCTGCGAATGGCTTGTTGATAGCGGGCAATGGCGTCATCGTACTGTTGGGCTTCGTGATACTCGGCTCCGGCTTTGAAGTGAATATCGGCGGCGCTGTTGCGCCGGCGCTGCTGGCTCAGCAGGGTTAACGGGCGATTGGCCACAACCGGCTGGGGCTGGCGGGGTTGGACAGCTTTGTTGCGCTCGCGGAGATAAGTCAACAAGCTGATGATGGCCGCAAAACCATCCAGACCGGGCAAAGGCATCAAGCTGATGACAGTCAGCCACAAACTGGTCAAGCCGATATAGCTGGTAAAGGCAATAGACAAAGCTTGCACGTTCATAGTTTGGGGGAGGGTGTCGTCCACCCGGAAAAGATAAGGAAAGACCTGATCGGTGCTGACACCGCTGTAATAGACCAGCACGGCGGCGATGATCAAGGTCAGCAAAAGGCCGGCTAACCCAAAGGTCAGGCTGGCCGCCGGCCCGGACAGCGCCACCAAACACACGTCCAGATAACCCCGCTTAAAGTTTTGAGAGTTGACCCGCAGCGGTTTGGGCCAGCCGATGCTAAATATCAAAAAAGCCACCAGGCCCGCCCAACCCAGCCCAAACAACAAGAAGGCGATAAAGCCGGCCCAGGAAACGTGCACCAAGGGATTGAGGGTAATTTTTCCTCGTTCCACCTGAGAGGTATCGCCTAGAAAATAGGCAGCCAGGGCATGCCCCAGTTCATGGACGATGTAGCCCAAAAACAGGCCGGGGATGATAAGCACATTGGTCCAATGGAGGAAAGGAAATAGCGTGTTCATTATTTAATCAGCCTGATGTAAGGCAAACGGCGTTTCAACCACGTCAATAATTTCATCCTTGTAACTCATTTCCGCCCGGGCGGTGTACTGTTCTTGCCCAGCGAGTTCGCGCAGGTGCAGGGTCAGGGAGGTGAATCTTTCTTTGTGTTCGACGATAAACAGGCTGGCGACCTGCTGGCGGCGGCTGTTGAGCACGCTGAGCTCGATGTTGGGGTAGGGGCTGGGGGCGTCGGCGGCGGGTTTGGTCGGCCTGGCCGGCGGCGCGTCGAGCAGATCGGGCATGGTAAAAGCGATATTGGCGAAAACGGTAGGTAAATTTTCGACCACCAGTTCCATCGTCACCCGACGATTATCGGGCAGAACGATGGGCTGTAAAGAGGCAATCGTTGGTTTCTTTTGCGTCATAGCTTCTGGCATATTTTTGGGATTTGGCTAACCTCGATTATACCATTATCAAGGCTTTTGCCTAATTTTTTGGACTCCGATTTTCGACCTGAATCGGTCCCAGTGTGACCACCGGATCGGCCCCGTCGAGGCGGGAGAGGGGCAGACCGGTTTCAGGATGGTAAAGCTCCACATTGAGCCAGTATTGGCCGGGGGTGAGACCAAGCGGGAGGGTGATCGCGGCGGCCTGGTAAACGGCTTGACCCGGCGGCCAAACGGTGGCCCGGTACAGGGTGCCGACCGGCCAGGTGTCCTGTCCCTGGGCGGCCAGTTCGCCGTTGGGCGTCCACAATTTGAGCGACATTTTGTAATCCACACTGGCGATGCTATCGGCCCGCCACCACAGTTTCACGGGGATAATCTGCCCCGGTTGCCAGGTTCGATTCGGCAGCGACCAGCCTGCCAGGGTCATGCCATCGACAAACTGGACGGTTTCGCCAGCGGGCGTGTCGGCCTTGGCCCCCAGCAGTAGAAACCCCTGCGCCCGAATGTTACTCTCGCCGGAAAAAAGCTGATCTTCCAGAGGAATGGCATGCTCGGCCAGCCAGGTGCGGCTGAGACCAGCGGGGTCAGTCACGGTATCGTAGGCCCGCAGCAGCCACAGCCGGGCAAAATCGTGCGAGACAGCTTCAAGCGCGGCGAGGCTGTCGGCGGCGCTCACGGCATAAAAATCGGAGCGCGGGTCGCCCCAGCCGAGCTGCAGGCTGCCGTCAACCGAGCCGGTTTGCAAAAGCAGCGGCTGGCTGGGGTCGGCGGGTGGATGATAGGGAACGAGGCGTTGGTGTTGAAGGTTTGGCAGGTCAGTGTAGTATAAAAAAGCAGGGTAGACATAACCCGCATTGACCAGAATGACGTCGCCGGGCTGCCAGTGGCTTTGAATAAACTGAACCGCCGCCCGATAATCGTCGGCCCGATAGCGCGGGTCGAAGTGGTATTGATAGAGTGAAAAGAAACAAGCCGCCAATAGGAGACCGGCTGCTGCTAGGCTGGTCCAAACCCATCGCCGCACTGTCAACCAGACCAGGCCGGCCGCCACGACGACGTAAAAAGCTGGCGAATAGGTAAACAGATAGCGCACGTGATAGAGCGGAGTGATGAAAGAGAGGAGGTAGATAATAAGCAAAGGGCCAAAGGTGTAAGTCAACAGGTAGAGGGAAGAGGAGCGAGAGCGCAGAAGAGCGGGAGCCCGGTGAAGATATAGCCATCCGAGAGCGAACAAGATGAAGGTTAACAGCAAGATGGGCCAGACAGTTGTCGGTTCGACGGATTGGCCGAGGGAGAGGGCCGACCAGCTTTCAACCAGAATAGGCCAGAACGAAAGGCCGGCGGCCGTTCGCCAGGGGGGTACGGGCGGCTCGGTGGCTTGCCGCCAGGCAACCGGCAGCCAGGGCAGATAAGCCATCAGCACCAGGCTGTTGACCAGAATAAGTGAGCGCAAGGCCGGCAGATTAATAGCGGGTCGTAGAGAAAAAATCAGCAATAAAATATTGACGGCGATAAGCCAGAAAGCGAAATAATAGAGGGTATATAAACCCACAGCCGCAGCGATGATGTAACCGGGCCAATAGAGCCGTGTGGCCGAGGCGGTTAGAGCACGAAGACTGCAATAAGCTGCAATCAGGCCCAGTGCCGCAGCGAGCGTGTACATGCGCACTTCCTGGGAGTACCAGACCTGATAGGGTGAGAAAGTGACCAACAACGCCGCCCACACGGCAACAGTGGGATTGGCCAGCAAACGGGCCAGTCGATAGGTCAGGGGAATGAGGAGGAGGCCAAAGGCGAGTGAAAAGAAGGCCAGGGCAAATTCGGTGTGACCGGCGACGAGTGTCCAAAAATGGAGGAGCAAATAGTACCCAGGCGGATGGATGTCCCGGGCGGTGTGGGCGATCAGGTCGGTGGTGGACTCGGTAGCCAGGAAGGCGCTGACGGTTTCATCATACCAGAGGCTGTCAACACCCAGGCGATAAAGACGCAGAGCTAGGCCAAGTAGGATTATGACCAGCAGCAGGGCTTTGTGATGGCCAAATTTTGCTGTAAGTAAGCGGTCAGTTTTGGGCTGGATCATCAGAGCTATCTTAGCATAAGGAGTCAGACCCGGCAATAATCGTCAGGACATCAAAGGTTCAGTTCTTTTCCAGGATGACACACCTGGGTTCTGTCTAAAATCGTTGGTAAAGTGTGGGGTAAAAGAGCCGTGAAACAACTTGACATATTCTTCTATTTCATGTATTATGTATAGTACTATACGACAATTTGTCTACATCTGGTAGGTTGCTTGCCCATAGCCCCTAAATATGGGGGTAGGAGGAAATCGTGAAAAGACATTTGTTAGCGTTTATTCTTATTGCCACGCTAGCTATCGCCACCGCCCAAACAGCTTGGGCTGCGCCGCCAAGCCAGGGTGGTGGGGTGGTTCACTATGCCCGCGCCGGCGAGAGTTTAGAGGGTATCGCCGCCCAATATGGGGTTAGCACTGAGGCGATTATGCGCCAGAATGGGGTGGTGAACCCCGATGTGATCTACGTCGGCCAACCTCTGGTTATTCCGGTTGGCCTCTCCGGCGGGCCGGCAGGTTATCCGAGTCGGGGTTACGGCTGCGCCGACTCCTATACGGTGACGATGGGCGATACGCTGTCGGGGATTGCCTGGAATTTTGGGGTCAGCCCGGAAGAGTTGATGCGGGTGAATAACCTGTACAACGAAAACTTTGTCTATGTGGGCCAGCAATTGTGCCTGCCGGCCTCCGGCAGCGGTTATCGGCCTCGGCCAGTAGCAGGCTACCCCAATTATAACCCGACTGCGGCGGCTTATTACCACACCGTAACCACGGGTGAAACTTTGAACAGTATCTGCGCCCGGTACGGGGTGGATCAGTGGAATGTGATTCAGGCCAACCGTCTGAGCGATGCCTCTTATATTTGGGCAGGCCAGCGCCTGTCCATTCCTGGTTATCAGCCGCAGCCGGTCTATGTGGCGCCGCCGCCAGTGGCTTACGCACCGCCGCCGGCCTACGCTCCGCCCCCGGCAATTCCGCCCCACACAGATAGATACGATTCCAGCCTGAAGCCGCCCCCTTACCAGCCGCCGGCGGATGATGGTTCCCTGCCTGCGGCTCCAAATTATCAGAAAGGCGCAGCCAAGCCGCTCTTGCCTCTGGCGGAACACCCGATTGAGGTAGTCGTCAATGGCGGCGAAACCTGGGCCGACGAAGTGTTTACCGCACCCGACCCCAACGGCATTACCACTGTGGTGGCACAAACGGACACCGAGTTTGGTAAAGTTGTCCGCATGCGCAGTGGCGACTATGAAGTGAAGGGTGAAACCCAATATCTCAGCGGCGAATTTGGACCGTCCAGCTTTGCCTTCCGTTATCTTCCGCCCGGCGATTATGATGTCTGGGTAGATGACCCGGATACACCGTCGGAGAAAGTGCAGATTAGCGTGGATGGTGGACAGCGGGTCAACGTGGCCTTCAGCAAGCAAGTCCGTTTCCAGGGACAGACTTATGCTTCGCCGGATGGCTGGGTCTTGTCGGCCTGGGAAAACCCCAGCAAGCCGCATCAGCGGATTGGCGGCTGGTCCAACATTCTGGTCAAGACCCCGGCTTCCGGCCTGTGGGTACGGGCCGAGAGTGAGGGCGGTGGTTATAAGGCTAAATGTTACACCGGCAGCAAGGGTCCCGGCTCTTGCGACTTCGCCGGCCTGAATGCGGGCATTTACTATATCTGGATCGATGGTACCCAGTTGAAGTTGAAGACCTATATGGATGGCAACGCCTACGCTACGTTTGAGTTTGCCAAGCAGCCAACCAAGGATGACAGCAACTTTATTGGCCCGGTGAATTACGATTAATTTGGAGGGTGACCTGATGATAAGGCCCGCTACACTGTGGCGGGCCTTATTTATTTGTCAGAGCGGAAACTTTTATCATGAAACGGAGCCATTCCTCGCCTGTCGTTAAGCGTAAACGCTGGCCATCCGTCGGGTGATATAAGCCCACCCGCAACTCATAATCTCCCGGCGCTGTTTGCGGTGGAAGCCACAGCCCGTGGCGATCCACAATCGTTTCCCCGACCGTCCAGGTGGTGGTTGGGCGAGCCCACTGAGCCGGTTGGCCGTCGGCTTGAGCCATGAACTGACCCTCATAATTCACCAAATGAATGAAAACGTTATAATCCTGGTTGAGCGGAGCCTGCGCTTGCCACTTTAACTCGATGGGGAGGACTGTCCCTGCGGCAACTTGAGGTGGATAAGCCGCTTCAACCAGGCTAATCTGCTGCTCAAAGTGGACGTTCAAGGCAAGCAAATGATTGGCCAGGTGAGGCGGATAAGCAAACATAACCAAACGCTGACCGTCGAAACTGTCATTGCGAGCGCGAAAGCCAGCGGCTAGCAGGGTCTGCTCAACCGCACTTTCCTCTGGCGGCACCCAGTTGGGCAGCCACCAGACCTGCTCGTGGGCGGCTATCGTTTCATACAAGCGCTGGTTGACGGGGCCAGGCAGGGGGAAGCCGCCACTCTGCAGCCCCAGCACTGGCGCGCGACCTTTGTATAGTTCGGCAAAGGGCATAGCGCTTTCCGGGTCGTTGGTGATGACCGCATCGGCGGGACGGACTCCCTTGTTCAGCGCGGCAACGACTTGGGTCAACGGCGCAGCCGGGAGTGAGTGGACGTGGGCTAGCAAAAAAAATACGGTCCCAAGCGTAGCTAGGACACAAATTATAGGGCTCGCCCCGATAACAGAAGCCTTAAATGCGCTCGATCCAGCCAATTCAGGTCCAATTGCCGTCTCGCCATTCGCCATTCGCTCATTCGCTATCTTACTGTCTCGCAGATTGAAGGCGGCTAGAATAATATTGATGACCAGCACGAGTAGCAGCCAGCCGTTCACCTGTCCCTGCCAGACCCAGGCCAGATCGAGGGAGTCGAGCGTGATAAATTTCCAGGCGGCGACAAAGGGCGAGTATTGCGGGTCAAAAAAGGTTTGAGGATCGAACAGAGGTAGACCCGTGTCAAGGAGTGAGTTTTGGAATGGGCCAAAGTCAATGGTCACACTCAGGAGTTGCGGGATGAGTCCCACTGCCGCCAGGGCGAGGTAGATGAAGCGGAGGCGGCGGCTGCCTCCTTCTGGCGGCTTGTTGATTTTAGGGGGAAAGGCTTTTTCAGCCAGCGGAGCCAGAAAAATGGCCCAAAATGGCAGAGTCGGCACCATGAAGCGCGGTCCCCAGGCGTAGCCGCCGTGCCACATAAACCATTGGCCATAGAGAAATAGATGAATGAGGATGACGGTCAGGGCGGCGACGGCTTCGGGGTGATGGCGGCGCCAGAAAGGCAGAAAGCCTACCAGGCTCAAAAGAAAAATGGGGCAGTAGAGCCACAAGCCTCGTCCGGGGCTGAGCAGTTGGCCGACCAAACCTTGCCAGAGGATGCCGCTGAAGGTCTCATTGGGCAGATAGCCGGTGTTGAAAGGATCGCCGTAGCGAGAGACGTTGAAGGCGATGAGTGCTAGGCCGATGACCAGGATGGGCACACTGAAAGCGAGAATAGGGAGAAAAACGCGAAGCGTGAGGCGTGAGGCGTGAGGCGTCCCACTAGGAGGCATTACCCCTAAACGTGAAGCCTGAAATAGGTAATAGAGTAGAAGTAAGCCAAACACCGGTACAAATAGGACTTCGGCGTAGCGAGTGGCGACATTCCAGCCGAGGAAGAGGCCGGCGAGAGCAGGGTAAAAGAGAGCAGGGGAGCGGAGCCTGCCCTGAGCTCGTCGAAGGGGGAGCAGGGGAGCGGGGGAGAGAAAGCGTCTGCTGAATTTTAGTAAAGTGTAGGCCGCAGCTAAAAGAAGCAGGCCGGAAAAGGGGTCGCTAAATAAAGATTTGGCATAAGGCCAGGCCAGGGTGGTCAGGCCGAAGGTGAGGGCCACGATTAGGCCAGTTCGCCGGATGAAGCCTAATTCTTGCAAATAGGCTGACAGCATAACCGCGGTCAGGGCTGTAACAATGGTATTGAAGAGCAAACTAACCCCGACCGTGCCCCACCAGGGGACCAGCAAACCGAGCCAGGTTAGCGGCAGCAGTCCCAGCGGCACGCCGATGCCTTTGCGCGAATAGAGCAGACCATCCAGGCCAAAAGTGCCCTGCTGCAGGTCCATCCAGCGAATTTGCTCAATGTCCAGCGCCCCCCGGCGGGCCAGATTCTCGGCGGTGGAGAACATCGCCAGGCCGTCGCTGGAGTTAATGCGCGGGGTGTAGCTGAGCAGGTAGACGGCGAAGAGAAAGAGGAAAAGGGCCAGGTGAGGAGCATGAAACCTGCCAACAGTGAAACGTGAACCATGAGACGTGGGGCGTGAGGTGGTATTCATAAGTTAGTTGGGGTGGCCATTGCGAGTCGAATTGAGTTGGGGCAGGGCCACATTGAGGGTATGGAGGGCCAGGAGAATAAATTCAAGACGGGCTGGGCCAAATTCGGCCAGACCCTGGGCGCACTCGTTCAGGATACAATTTAAGATTGGGGCAAGTTGGGCTTGAGGCAATTGGCCGATTATTTTTTGGAGTAACGTTGTACCCTGGACCAGGTCACCCTGAGCAAAATTTTCGGCGCAGGCGCTGGTCAGGGTAGCAAGATTTTGGTAACTTGACTGTCTGATCAGCTTGTGTAGGCCAAGTACTGCTTGGGCCGTGGCCGTGCCTGGATGGGCATGTAAAGCTCGCCATTGTTGCATGTAATAGCGCTCATCACCCACCAGGCGAGCCAGAGCCAAGCCAACCTCCCCGCCCAGTGTTTCCGTTTGGGTCTGGCGTAATAAGTTAAAAAGTTCGTCGGTGGCTTCGTTGGCCTGCAATTTCCCCAGGGCGGAGGCATAGCCAATGCGCAATACCTGGCTCGACTCGTGTCTGAATTTGTCCAGAATAAGAGGAATGCTTTCGGTATCACCCAACATTCCCAGCGCCCGGGCGCTGTTGGCCTCGATCAGGTGATAGCCAGAAGATAGCAGTTTGCGCAGAGGAGGAATGGCCCGGGGGTCGCCCAATTGACCCAGGGAGCGGGTGACGGCAAAGGTCAGTTCTGACTCGCCTTCGTCGAGGAGCGCAATCAGGGCGTCTACCAATTCCGGTTCCGGCCACATCCGGCCAATCGCGTGAATAGCTTCATAACGCACGTTAAAGCTGGGATCTCGCAGGGCCTCTATCAGTTCCCGGGCGCTGAGCGGATTTTTTGCATCGCCCATGCGGGCTGTGGTGGCCATCCGGGTAATCTCGTCGCCGGCGAAGTTGTACAGAATAACCGACTCTAAGGCTCTGATGGGATTGCCCCGCACAAACAGCCCGGCAAATCTTCGGAACGGGGTGGCTTCGCTGCTGCGCAATTTAGCCACAGCCAGAATACCGGCGGCCAGCAGCAGGCAACTTAAAACGAAAAGGGGCGTGTACGAGTCAAGCTCAAAGAAGATAAATTTGAGCTCGAAGCCCTGCGAAAATTCAAGAAGTTGACCCGCCAGCAAGGGCGCGCAACCGCTGACAAAACCGTACCAGGCATAATAAAGGGCCGTATAGGCTGAACGATGTTCTGCCGGCATGGCATTAACAAATAGATAGCGGGTCCAACTGATCTGCCAGGCCAGGGTGCTGACTCCGGCGACAAAGGCAATCAGCATAGCTGCGGGCATGCTTAGCCAATGGGAGCGCGGCATCAGAAACCAGGCGATGGGCAGAAGCAGCATTAAATCAAGGCTAAACAGCATGATCGGCTTGCTCCCGTAGCGGTCGGCGGCCCAGCCCCACAGATACGACGGCAGCAGCGCACCGGCATACGTGCCGATACTCAGCAGCACAATCTGGCTGTCGTTAAGTCCAACTTGCTCTTTCATAAACAGAGGGATGAATGAAATCACCGCTGTGCCGCCAATGGTAGCTAACCCCAGGGCGCTCAGGAAAAAGAGAAAATCTCGATCTTTCAAAGCCTGTTGGATTCCCCGTAGGTGACTGGGACTGGCGGGATCGGGTGGTACCGACGCGCCGCCTGGCACACGGGTATAAGCCCAGATCGAAATAAAGCCGAAGCCAATCCCAATGACGATCAACAGCATAAATCGACCCAGACCGGTGCTCCAACCCAGCACATAACTGGCCCCGGCGGTAACTAAAATGCTGCTAAAGGTCATACTCATGTTGCTAAGCGCGCTAAATTTGCCTTGCATTGAGCCGGGGATAGCTTCTTTGCGCCAGGGATACCCGCCTGTTTCGGCAATAGCCCGGCACAACGCAAAGACAAGAATGACTCCGCCAACCCAGAAAAAAGCTGCCCCGGCGCCAAATTGGGCAATGATGAACGGAGTCAATAAAAGGAAAGCGATAACGAACTTACGGATAGTCCAAAAAGTAATATAGATGCGTTTGTAGCCAAAGCGAGCGACCGTTGGGGCAATAAAAGGCGCGATGATGCCGGCGAAAGGAATTAGGGCTAACAAAAAACCAATCTCACCCGCATTCAGTTTCAATTCGTCGAGAAAAAGTAGAAAGACCGGCCCGGTAAAAGTGAGCGAAAAAAAGGCGGCATTGAGCATGTCTCCGGTCAAGAGCCAACGCAAGCGGCGAATTTTTTCAACGTCGGTGAGCCGAGTGGTCATAGTTTGGGCGCTTGACCTTAAGACGAGCGAGGTCATTATTTGGGTAAGACCTCTAGCCCCATTTGCTGAAAGTGATGGTCAAAGGCAAAGATGCGTCGACTCCCCACCCGCCGGGCGACGGCTAGCAGGGAACAATCGACGTAGCTCCAGGCCTTATCGTGATGCTGTTCAAAAATCTCCCAGGTGACTCGCTTATCTTCGTCATTCAAAATCACCGGAAAAAAGGCTTTGCTGGCTTTCAACTGGCGGCCAAAGGCAATGGCATAGGCCGGCCCCAGGCGGGCTTTGGTCAGGTTCATCGTTTCTACAAAGACCCATTCGGTCAAAATGGGCTTGACCCGCCCGGCCAACGATTTGAAATAGGCCACGGCCCTGGCGTGATTGTCATCCCTGGCGTAGTTCAGGGCGTGGAGGGCGCTGGTGTCAATCAGTAAGGTACTCATCGGGGGCCTCGGCAACTTTTTTGAGAGATTGGACGTTGGCTGGCTCTAACGGCTCGCCGTACAGGTAACGGTCGACATTGCTGCTGACGTCGGTGGGCCCGTCAACTTCTTGGGCTACGCCGATGGCTTGCCAGATGGGATCATCTTGCAGCATCTCGTCTCGTCGTCTTATGATAACTTCGTCTAACAATTCTCGTAACAGGGCAGCCATGCTTTGGCCGGTAATAAATGCCTCTGATCTTAAGAACTCATATTGGTCTTCATCCAGGGATATTTGTAGGCGGTGCATACATCACATCTCCTTTCTGGCTGTAGTTACATCACATTATATAATAATTCTTATATGATGTCAATACTGTACTTAAAGATTTAGTGATGTAGCAGTTTCGAGTTGATTTATTTCAAAATAAACAGATACAGTCGTCCGCCGTCTATATCTTGAATATGGGCAGGGGGTCGGTCGCCGAGCCAGCGGGCGAGGGTCTCTTCGGCGGGGGTGATGGTGGCGGCGTCAGCATCGTAGAGCCAGAGGACATCGGTTTGGGCAGCGATGCTCGCAAGCAAAGCAGTGGTGCGGCTATCGACCGACTGGCCGGGCGGGGCGTAATCGTCGAGCATGAACAGATGGTAATCGTGTCGCAAATAGGGATAAAACCAATCGTAAACGGCATGGCTGTTGAGCAGCAGCGCGCCTTTGACTCGTTCGCCTTGCAAACGGGTGATGGTGGCGCTATAGGGGCTTTGTTGCAGCCGCATGATAAAATAGCTGCGGCCCAGTTGCAGCCCGGCAGGGATTGCGCCCAACAGCAGCAAAGCCACAAAGAGCGCCAAGCCCCAGGCGCGCATTTTTTCAACCCGCGGCGTGACGACCTGGGGCCAGATGAGCCATAAGAATTCAATTGCCAAAACAAGCAGCAAAAAGGTGCGAACGAGCACCGTCGCGGCCAAAAGCCAGCGCTCCTCGGGGAACATGATGAAGTAGAAGTTGGCCTCGATGATATTGGCCAGGCTGAGAATGGCGGCATAGAGCACCCCGCGCAAATTGGGCAATAACAGGACAATAAAGAAAAGCGGCCACCCCAACCATTGAGGGCTATAACCTTTTGACCAGAGCATGAACAGGCACAGGGTAAAACCGACAAAAGCTAGAGCAGAACGCGGCCTGGCCCAGTCCAGAGGGCGTGTGTAAAAAAAAGCGTAGGTCAGGCCGAAAAGAGCGGTGACCAACAGCCAGGGTATCCGGGTGGGAGGAGCGTCGCCGGGAGTCCAACTCAGATCGCGCATGTCCAGGGGGATGACGCCGTAATCGTAATTGCCGTCGATGAGCGCCCAAACGGTTTCCCAGGGCTGGCGCGCGCTGGTAATCTGCTGCGAACCGAGAATGAGCGCCGGGTTCATGCGATAAAATGGCAGGGCGATAACCATCACTGTGATCAGGAAGATGGCGAGATAGAAGACCGTGCGAGATAGGTCGAAGGGAATGGCGAATGGGACACGGCGCATGGCGAATTCATAACGGCGTTTTGAGAATTGCTGGATGGCTACCGGCATCAGAATGAGCGGGATGAGTTTAATCATGAAGCCCACGCCGGTGAAAAAGGCGCTGAGATAAGGTCGCCTTTGCAGCAGCAAGTAGAGACTGAGCAGGAAAAAGAAAAGGGGATAACTCTCAAACCAGCCGGTAAGGGTGTAGACCGGCACAAAAAGGGCTGCGTAAATCCAGCAGGGACGAAGAGAGGAGTAGGGAGTAGGGAGTAAGGAGTAAGAAGATTCGCCGTTCGCTTCCTCATCTCTTTGCCTCTCCGCCTCTTCGATTTTCAGGGCAAACAGGTACAACAGCAAAAAATTACCAATCTCAAACAGGAGAAAAAAGCCCCCCAGAAAGAGGGTAAACCACAGGTTTGGAAAGGCCCAAGGCGGAAGCAAGGTGCTGAGTTGATAGATAGCAATCATCACTGCCGGGAACAGCGGCGGGTAGGTGGTCCAAAGGTTAGCGTAGGGGTAGTAACCCTGGTGGGTCAACTCGGCGAAGGAGCGATACCAGTAAAAATCGGAGAAGTCCAGCACCAGGCCGCCGGGGCGGAAAGCAACCAAGGCCAACACCCGAAAGGTGATAAATAGGATCAGCAGTAAAATAAAATCGGTGTGGCGCTGATAAGTGGCCTTAAGCGTGGCCAGACGCGTCTCCCTTGGGGAAGCAGACACCATGGCTGACCTCAACGCTCCGTCGGGAACAGGTTGATTACTGGCCGTATCGGTTTTTTGAGTTCACCCATACCTGAAACGTCCTAACTTTCCAGCGTACTTGCTGCTGTCGTGGCCGACCCGGTTTCGGCGGATTCCACATTGTTACCGTTAAAATTGAGGGCGCGGGAAAAACCAAAAATATAAGTGATCAGACCGCTGACCGGAATAAACGACCAGAGGCTGATAAAACGGACCAACAGCGCCGTCAAGCTGCTGTCGGCGGTGGAGATACCCACCAGAGCCAGCACGCTGATGAGGGCGGCTTCAAATTGCCCCAACGCGCCGGGCATCAATGGCACAATGGTGGCCAATACCCCAACCATAGCGCTGAACAGGCTGACGCTAAAAGAAACGGGAAGATCCAGGCTGAACAAAACAAAGTGGACAATCAGGGCATCACCCAACCACAGCCCGAAGCTCTCCGCCACAATCGCCAGCAAGGCGACCGGCTTTTGACCCAAATCACGCACCCCGTGAATCAACGAGAAGCCAAAGTCAACAACTTTCTGATACCAGGGCCGGAGACGAGCCGGTACGGTGCGCCCCACCCAACCGGGCTGGCGCAGCCAGCCTTCGATGTTGGGTACGGCCAATAAACCGACCAAACCTATGACAAAAAGGATGCCGGTACCCACCATCAACTGCAAAACCTGCGCCGGTACGTATCCCCGGAGCGCCCAAATCGCGCCGATAATGGCCAGGATCAAAACGGAGAATACATCCAAGGCTCGCTCTGCCGCCAGCGAAGCAACACCTTGAGAGACAGGAGTCTTATGGTCCTGCTTGAGCATGGCCACCCGGCCAATATCGCCGGCGCGGGCGGGCAGAATCGAGCTGATGAAGAGGCCGGCGGTGAGCAAAGTTTGGGCGTAAATCGTCGGCACCGGCCAGCCCATGGTCTTGAGAATGTGCTGCCAGCGTAGCCCTCTGGCCACAATGCTAAGGTAAAAGGTTACAAAGGCCAGCAAGAGCCAGGACCAATTGACCCGCGCCAGGGTTTCAAAATTAATATCAATGTTGCCCAGGCGGAGCAAGCCAAAAATCGTGACCACGCTGAGCGCAGCGATAATCAGGAGGTGGGCGTACTTTTTCATGGGGTCATTATTTCTTTTTGATACCAGGCCCACAAACGCGTCAGGCCCTCGGCGACGGGCGTTTGCGGGTTGTAGTCCAGCAGGCGGCGAGCTTTATCAATATTAGCAAAGGTGACTTTCGGCTCGCTGGCCGGGGCCGGCGGGGTGGATAGAACTGCCTTTTTGCCCACCAAATCTTCGATGATCTCCACGAAGTCGGCCATTAAGACCGGCTCGCCCCGACCCAGATTGATGACTTCGTAGCCCAGGGGTCGCTCCAGAGCAGCGATAATGCCGCCGACGATGTCGTCGACATAGGTCCAATCGCGTTTCAATTGGCCGGCGTCGAACAGTTTGATTTCCTCGCCTTTGACAATCCGGTCGGTCACCATAAAAGGCATCATATCGGGTCGCCCGCGTGGGCCGTAGACACTGAAGAAGCGCAGCGCCGTAAAGTTGAGTTGGTGCAGGTTATAATAACTGTAGCCCATTACCTCGGCGGCTTTTTTGCTGGCCGGGTAAGGAGCCAGGGGCAGGTTGCAGGGGTCGGTTTCGATGAAGGGCAGTTGGGTGGTATTGCCGTACACCGACGAAGTTGAAGCAAAGACAAAAATCTCAGCGCCGTTCTGTCGAGCGGCTTCGAGCAGGTTGACCGTACCGACAAAGTTGACCTCGGTGTAGAGCTTGGCCCGGCCAATCGAATAGCGCACACCGCCATAAGCCCCCAGGTGAGCGACGGCGCGCGGTTTGTGCTGAACAAAGATTTGCTCGATGGCTTCGGCGTTGCGAATATCCATTTCGTATAGAGAGAGGTTATGATGATTTTGGAATGAACTGATATTGGCTCGCTTGCGCGCCGGGTCATAATAGTCGTTAAAATCATCAATGGCGACGATTTGTTCGCCGCGTTGGAGGAGGGTTTCGGTGAGGGTGCTGCCGATAAATCCGGCTGCGCCGGTGACGAGGATAGACAAGAAAAAAACTCCTTTCACAAATGGCAAAGTAGCAGGTAGCAGGGGAGCAGTTTGTCTTTTTGCTACCTGCTACTTTGCTACCTGCCCCAACACATACCGATGATGCGCCCAAATGGTTTTCAACTGCCAGGGTAGGGGAGTGTGGTCGAGCCAGGCGTATTTCATCACCCGCTCGCGCAGGTCGGGTTGTTCGCCCAGGTAGTAGGCCATGGTATTCCAGGTCCAGCCTGCGCCGGTAAATTGGGCGTCGAGCTTTTTGCTTTTGATCCCCAGCCGTTTGAGCACTTCGGCGGCGGGCATGACCGTATCGGGCCAGGGCGGGACATCCAGCACGCCCTCGTCAATAAAGTTGACCCCCGCCGCCTTGAGTGTCTTTTTGATGCGGCCCATCTCGACCCATTTTTCGTCAACAGTTGGGAAAAAATCGCGATCGATGATGTATTTGCGTAATAAATAGCCCACCTGGATGTTGTTGGGCATGGCCACAAACACCAGCTTGTGCGAGACCCGCACCAGTTCCTTCAATAGTGCTTCGGCGTTGGGCAGATACCACAGGCCGGCCCACTCCCAGGCCAGATCGAAGCTGTTATCCTCAAACGGCAGGCGAGCGAAATCTGCATGGTGGACGAAGGTGGCGGGCAGGTTGAGTCGCCGCCAGATTTTTTTGACACCTTCCAGTCGCTCGGCGTGGCTGTCCACCAGGGTCACCGCGCAGCCCCGCTCGGCCAGGCGCACCGAGTTGATGCCGCTGACCCCGGCCATGCCGTATAGCGGCGCTTCCAGGACGCTGCTGAGGCCGTGCTCATCCACAATTTTATCCAGGTAATCGTTCAGGACAAAGCGCTCATAAACGACGCCCAGACCTTCATTCCAGTCGGTCAGATATTTTTTCCAGACAGGTTCAGTGATTATATTCATGGGGCAATCAAGCGGTTACTTTGCAACAATTGTCAGAATCGCGCAAATCTATGAACCGCAGAGACGCAGAGTTCACCGAGTTTTAAGAAATCTCTCTACGTTCTCTGGGTGATTTACAAAATCCAGTTGCAGCATGGTGGCAGGATGAAATTAACCGCGCCTTATCGAGAGCTATGAGGTACACCCATCTGGGCCAGAATAATCCGCCTGAGTGTAGCGTCTGGGTTGACCAGGTGTTCAAGGATGGTAAAGTGATTGGTCTCGGGTACAACCAGGTGGGTGATGGGCATGTGCGGCGACCAAGTAGCGGCCAAATCCTGGCTCTGGGCCAGATATTCTTCTGACTCCGCTCCGCCGACCGCCACAATCAACGAGCTTTTGCTCGTCGGTGGGAGGAAAACCGGGCTGTTGCGGCGGGCTATGGCTTCGTCCATGCGCACATCGTCGTTGACATAGCTTAACTGGATGGGAATTAGGTTGAACAGGCCACTGATGGCGCAGCCGCCTTTGATGGGGTCGCTGGGTAAATCAGCAGCCAGCGCCGGCCAATCGGTTGCCAACAGCATCGCCACCAGGTGTCCCCCGGCTGAGTGGCCGGAAATGTAAATTTTGCCGGGGTCACCGTTGTATTGCGCGATATTTCGATACAGCCAGACAATCGCTTGTTGGCAAGAGGTGATAAGCTCATCCATCGTCACCTGAGGTGTCAGCGGGTAGTTGACGGCGACATAGGTGATGTCGTGTTTGATAAAACCAGCAGCCACAAAATGGAACAAGCGCTTCTCCAATGCACGCCAATAGCCACCGTGAAAGAACATCTGCACCGGCGCGTCGGGCCGGCTGGCTGGAAAGATGTCCAGAATTTCGCGGGGATGTGAGCCGTAAGGCACATCGGCCTGAAATGGCGCCGACTGCCGCAGCATCTCACTGTCTTGTTCCCACTGCTGAAAGATTTGGTCCACATTAGCTACCCTGGCCCGGTTGTTATATTGGCTGTCGAGGGCGGCTTGGTCATAATTTTTGTAGATGCTCATGGGTTTTGCTCCCGAATGAAGGCGATCAGGTCAAGGTCTCCCGGCGACTGTCCAGACTCCGTTAGCGCGACGGCAACCTCAGCCCGAAATTGGGTGCCGTGATTGACTACATGGGCCAGAATATGCCACAGCATGGTTTCTTGGGGCACGCCTTTGGTGGTTTTGTAATGAACCGGCCGGTTGATGACCTCATCCGTGAGCTGGTTGAGAAATGCTCGCATGGCCTTTTCCTCTTCCGTCCAGCGCAGCCGCAGCGACTCCAGGGTGGGGAACTCGTTTTCGTCTGGCAAGGCCGTCAGAAAGACGCCTTCCTGGCAGCGCAGCCGCCAGATGATTTCCGCCGCCAGGATATGCACCAGCGCCCCGCGCACGCTCCCGTGACTCAGCCGGGCCGGGGCGGTGAATTGGCTTTCGCTGATCTGGGCCGCCGTGCTGAGGACTCGTGCGTTGGCCCAGTAGTTGTAGTCATAAAGAGTCAAAATGTCAGTTTTGTTCATGAGTTTAAGCCGACTTGTTAGAGGGATCAAGACCTTTGTTAAAACGTTCTACCCGTTGTTGGATTTCAGCCATAATTTCCCGCACTGCATTCAAATCGGTTTCACTCAAATGGTGAGCGAGTTCGGCAAATAGAAGTTCAAATTGAGGCCGGTAGTAATTTACCAAAGTAGCAATATCATTTTCGTAAACTCCGACTCGTGCAAAATTGCCTTGGCGATAGAGCGATGGAAGCGCATACATTTTGAGTAGCAACAGCCCTTCGACTGTGGCGCAAGGGATATCTTGTTCTTGAAATTGCTGGATTGTGGCGTAATATCGCTGAACTTTGCCAAAGAGCCGGTTGCGTGTGAGCAGGATGTCAATCTGCAATTCATTGAATTTGCCCCGCGCAAAATTGGTATCCTGGCTGGTGACTTGAATTTCGGGCAGTTTTTTCAAAGATGACAGGGCCATAATCAGGTCAATATCTTCCGTATTGCGCCCCTCCACATATTGCAGCAGAGCGACACCGCCAACGAGTAAATATTTAATTTGTCGTTCTTGAAGCAGGGCAAACAGCGCCGGAACCGCTTGGAGCATATTATCTAGGTTCAATGTGCCTCCATGCCAATTCTTGAAATCAAATACAACGGCGTTGCGAATAACCTTACCAATATGAACTTTGTTGTGAACACTCACCGACCCTCTCTTCCTAGGGGAAGATCAACACCACCCCCAACACAATCAATAACAACCCCATCAAGCCATCCCGGATCGCCGCTTTCCAGGCATCACTGCGAACAGCGGCCGGCTGCCACCTGGAGCGAATCCCTTGACGCACCAGGATTTTGCCGCTGATGGCCGTCTGTACCGCTGTCAGCACCATGCGCAGGCCAAACAGTAACAAGAAAGCGGCAAGGACAATGTTAAAAATTTTCATAAACCCTTCTCCACAATCAGGAGGGGCCATAGATGCACATTGATTGTAACTACTCGGCCTCGGCGTTAGCCCCGAGCTGAAGCTCAGGGCTGACAGCTAAAGTATGCTGAAGCATACTGAGGAGTGAACAGATAAGCGCGAAGTCTGAGTCGGCTTGAGCCGACTTTAGCTATTAGCCTGAGATTTCAATCTCGGGCCCAAAGTAGCTGAGTAGTCATTTTCCCCTTATCATCTGTGTCATCTGTGGACCCCTTCTTTTTAGCGAATCTTCTCCCAGGCCGGCCGGGTATCAGCGGTATCTAGTATGGCTTGCAGTTGCCCGCGCAGCTCGGCGATCTGATCACGCAGGAGGGCTGCTTTTTCAAACTCAAGCTCGGCTGCGGCGGCCTTCATCTGTTTCTCCAATTGTTCAATCAGATGCTCGATTTCGTGAGCCGGCATCGCCCCGGTGATATTATATGCGGCCCGTTGTTCGGCCACCATTTTCTCGCGCTGGCCGTCTTCCCGAGCTGCCATCTGGTCGGTCAGATCCTTGATTTGCTTGACAATAGAGCGCGGCTCGATGCCATGTTCCTCATTGTACTTCTGCTGCTTGGTCCGGCGGCGATTGGTCTCGTCAATCGCAAACTGCATCGAGTCGGTAATCTTGTCGGCGTACATAATCACCTTGCCGTTGATATGACGGGCCGCCCGGCCAATGGTCTGGATGAGGGCCTGTTCGGAGCGCAGGAAACCCTCTTTGTCGGCATCCAGAATCGCCACCAGCGACACCTCCGGCAAATCCAGCCCTTCCCGCAGCAGGTTAATGCCGACCACTACATCATAAATGCCCAGGCGCAGGTCGCGCAAAATCTCGACCCGCTCCAGGGTCTGGATGTCGCTGTGCAGGTAATGTACCTTGATACCCAGTTCCATCATATAATCGGCCAGGTCCTCGGCCATGCGCTTGGTCAGGGTGGTGATGAGCGCTCGCTCGCCGGACTTGACCCGCCGGTTGACCTCGCCGATCAAATCGTCAATCTGCCCTTTGATGGGCCGGACTTCCACTGCCGGGTCAATCAG
>CAZRYD010000061.1:22767-24560 GCA_964604225.1 uncultured Caldilineaceae bacterium | reverse complement strand
ACGATCCCGCTCTCCTTGTTTTGGGCGATGACATTCCCTTCCACCCGATTTGACTGAGCGCCATCATCCAGCACCAACCCGTGTTGACCGTTGCCCAATCCAGCGCTGCCGGAAGCATCGGCGCCAATGAAGTTCGAATAAATATAGTTTTCGCTTCCCCCAGCAATATTCACCCCACTCTGGCCATTGTCCACGATGGTGTTATCCAGAACTGTGTTCTTATCTTTTTGAGCAATGTTGATGCCGTCCAAATCGTTATCGGCGATGTAGTTTCTGTTGATACTGTTATTACTAATAGCACATGCAGGATTTGGGCTTGAAATCCTAATGCCGTGATCGTTGTTATGGGTGATGCTGTTCCCGGTGATACTATTGAAAGATGCATTCTCAGGAGGAGAACAGGTTATTTCCACGCCAGAGTACTTATTACCCGAGATCCAGTTGCCGGCATCAGGCGAAGTACCCCCCACCTGGTTATGGGAGGCATCAAGGATATAGATACCAATCCAAGCGCCAATATCCCCATCGAGCATGCCAATCCCAATCCTATTCGCCAGCACGGTATTGCTGACAGCACCCGCTCCGCTAATCGAGATCCCCACAAAGCTGGCGCCAATGATGTTGCCCTCCAGCGGCCCTGTGCCACCAATCTCATTCAGGCGCCCATTTGAGATAAAGATACCATGAGAGTAGTTGGGATATGGCAGGTTGCCCGCCCCGTTCGTGCCAATATAAGAGCCGATGACCCGGTTGCTATCGCTGTTAAAGATAGGAATGGCGGCAGTACAGTCTCGAATCAACATCCGGCCGCCAGGCGAGCCTGCGCCGATGGTATTGCTGGTGGCCCCATCAGAGATGTAGACGCCCATGTGGAAGCCTTCTATCAGCAACCCCTTGATGGCACAATTGTCGGCCCCCTGGAGATGCAGCCCGACCAATGTTCTGCCACTGTTCAATTCTTTCAGGGTAATTCCCGGCTCGCCCGTCGGCCAGCTCCCAATCCAGTTGGGACTGGCGTCAATGGTCGTGCCGTTATCGGTGAGAGGCGGCAGGTTGCTGCTGACCAGGATGGTTCTGCCGGTCAGATTGGGGTGAAAGCGAATGATATCCGGGCCGGGGTGACTGTTGGCAAACTCTATCCCCGCCCGCAGCGAATAGGGGCCACTGTCAAGGGTCTGGCTGACCACAAACTCGCCGGGCGCAGCGGCCTGGCCCGGCCACGGCAGGCAAACCAGGAGCAGCAAGACCAGCATGATGCGCCGGCTTACATGGGTCCAGGAGATTCGTTGCTTTTTCACTGTACACCTCCTGTTGGCGGCTCTGCCATTACCCCTGGCTGTAACTCAGGATTTGCGCCAGATGAGCGGCAGGTAAACAGGGTACACCGGCAGCTCATCGGCGCCCATCGAAACCTTGCCGTCAGAATTACGCACCTCGCCGTCAATATCCAGCGGCGGCGCCCAGGCGACCTCACCGGTGAGCGCAACCGGTGAGGTCGCCTGGATATGATAATAGGCCCCCAGGTCAGACCCCGCCGCCACGAACTGGGGATTCAGCGCCAGGTCATGAGCGCCAGGCGGCAAGCCAACGTAGGCCCGGCCGTTGCCAAAGAGATCGTTGTAACCGACCGTGTAGCTGGCCGTGTCATTGTAACGCTCGATGCCGTCGCCCGTGTGACCGTAGATGATGTTGTTGACAACCACCACCCCCCGGCGGCGGTAAACCACACCCCGCCGTGTTTTTTTTTTTCCAGGGGGGTGTTGTTTATACAGTCCGGCGCTTCGTTTTTATTG